>JAPPNV010000347.1 GCA_028818565.1 Rhodospirillales bacterium
GTGGCGGGCGAGGCCTGCACCATCACCCACAGCGACGGCACGGTGGAGGAGACCGCGTTCCCCGGCCTGATCAGCCCGTTTCAGCCCTTCTACGACATTGCCGCCATGCGCCACCGGGTCTCGCCCGGGGTCTGGCTCACCTGCCGCTTCGAGGGTGCCGACCCGTGGGAGACCGAGGACCAGCGCAACTGGACCGATGCGTCCTACAAGACCTACTACCGCCCGCTCGCGTTGCCCTTTCCCTACACGCTGGCGGCGGGCGAGAGGCTGCGGCAGGTCGCGACGCTCACTATCGAAGGGGGGGCTGCGGCCGTGGCCGCGGGGCCGGGCGGCGACGAGGCGATCGAGATCGCGCTCGGCAACGCAACCGGAACGCAGATGCCGGAGATCGGGCTCGGCGTCGCCAACCTCGAGCGCGACCGCCTCGACCACGGGCTCGACCTGCTGAAGGCACTCGGGCCGGGGCACATCGTCTGCGAATGCGACCCGCGCGACGCCGGTGCAGCGGAGGCGCTGGCCGCCGGCCGGGGCCTGGCCGAGGCCCTCGATGCCGAGGTCGTGCTGGAGATCACGGTGCCCTGCGAGCGGCCGGTGACGGACGAGCTGGCGCAGGCCGCAGAGATTGCGGGCCGCGCGGGACTCGCGCCTGCCGCCATCGTGCCGGAGCAGGCGCGGCTCCTGAAGTTCACCCTGGAGAAGATCGCGGCTCTCGGCATCCCCGACTTCGACGAGGTCTACGGCGCCGCCCGCGCGGCCTTCCCCGGCGTGCGCCTGGGCGGCGGTGTCTTCACCAACTTCACCGAGCTCAACCGCAACTGTGCGACGCCCGATCTGTTCGACTTCCTCACCCACGCCACCTGCGCCGTGGTGCACGAGCCCGACGATCTCTCTGTGATCGAGACGCTGCAGACGCTGCCGGACATCGTCGCCTCGGCCAAGGCGCTGGCCGGCGGCAAGCCCTACCGCATCGCGCCGAGCGCCATCGGCATGCGCTTCAACCCCTATGGGCCGGACGTCCATCAGAACAGCGACAACGGGCGCTACTCCTTCAACCGCCAGGACCCGCGCCACCGGGCGCTGCTCGGGTCTGCCTTCACGCTCGGCTATGCCGCGCGGGTGGCGCCGCTCGGCCTGGAGGCGCTGGCGCTGGGCCAGCCTTCCGGCGCGCTCGGCATGGTCTATCGCAGGACCGAGCACCCGCAGCCCTGGTTCGACGATCTCGACGAACCGGCGGTGATGCCGCTCTATCACATCGTGGCAGCGCTGGCGGCGGCGAAGGGGGCGGCGGTCCGCACGGTGACCAGCGGCGATCCCGCGCAAGTGCTGGGGCTCGCCTACGAGAACGGGGGCGGCACGCTGCTCTGGCTCGCCAACCTCACGCCGGCGCCCCGGACGGTGACGGTCTCGGGCCTCTCTGGCGGCACGGCCACCATCGGCCGGCTGGATTCGAGCAACTTCGTGGAGGCGGCGACCGACCCTGCGGGCTTCGCCGCGAGCCCGGGCCGCTCGGGCGACCCCAGCCGCCTCGAATTGGCGCCGTTCGCGGTCTCGCGTATCGAGATTGGCGCCTAGCCGACAGAGCACTCACACGGATCGAAAAGGGTAGGAGGACATGGCAGAACACGCCCTCAAGGAGATGTCCCGCCACGGCCGGCTCAAGGTCGGCACCTTCGTGGTCGAGTTCAATACGCCGGGGATCGGCCAGATCCTGAAGGCCGCCGGCTGCGAGTACGTGCTTCTCGACATGGAGCATTCGGGCTTCGGCTTCGACACGCTGAAGCAGATGCTGCGCTACATGCAGGCGGGCGACATGCCGGCGATCGTGCGCGTGCCGTCGCGCGAGTATCACCACGCGGCGCGGGCCATGGACATGGGGGCCGAGGGCATCATGCTGCCGATGGTGGGCTCGGCGAAGGTGGCGCGCGAGCTGCTGAGCTACGTCAAGTACGCGCCGGACGGCGAGCGCGGCGTCGCGCTGCAGATCGCCCACGACCGCTACGAGCCGGGGGACACGAAGAAGAAGCTCCGCGACGCCAACAGGCGCTGCACCTTCGTCGCCCTGATCGAGACCGCCGAGGGCATCGAGAACGTGGACGACATCGCGGCGATCGAGGACGTCGACGTGCTGTGGATCGGCCACTTCGACCTCTCGGTCTCCATGGGCATCGCCGGCCAATTCGACCATCCGGACTTCATCGCGGCGGTGGCGCGCGTGGTGCAAGCCGCGAAGAGGAACAACAAGTCCCTGGGCCGGCTGGTGCCGAACGTCGATGTCGGCGTGGCGCTGTTCCAGGAGGGCTTCGACTTCATCTGCTATTCGGGCGATGTCTGGCTGCTGCAGCAGTCCATGCGCGAGGGCGCGGAAGGCCTGCGTGCCCAATGCAAGCGCGGCCGGCGGCGGCCGAAAAGATAAGGGGGATCAACAGGTTATGGCCGAGAAATTCAAAGTCGCGATGAGCAGGGATTTCCTCACGGCGGAGGGCGAGCCGCTCTTCCCCATGTTCGACCGCACGCCGCTGGACGATGACCCCGACATCGAGTGGCGCTATCTCGAGAACGGCGAGGGGCCGGTGGATGCCTCCGAGCTCGCCGGTCACGACGCGCTGATCCTGCTGGCCCAGCGCTTCGACCGCTCCAGCGTGCCGAGCGACGGCCGGCTCGCCATGGTCGCGCGCTTCGGCGTCGGTTACGACAGCGTGGACTTGCCAGCCTGCACCGACAACGACATCGCGCTGGTCATCACGCCCAACGGCGTGCGCCGGCCGGTGGCGGTCGCCATCATCGCGCTGATCCTCGCGGTCACCTGCAAGCTTCTGCTGAAGCACCAGCTGACTCTGGAGGGCCCGCCCGGCTTCGCCCGCAAGGGCGCCCACATGGGAGTGGGCCTCGTCGGCAAGACGCTCGGCTCGGTCGGCATCGGCAACATCGGGGCCGAGATGTTCCGCATGGCCAAGCCCTTCGACTTGAAATTCATGGCCTGCGACCCCTACGCCGATCCGGCGGTGGCGGAGGAGCTGGGGGTGCAGATGGTGGACCTCGACACGGTCTGCCGCGAGTCGGACATCCTGACGGTCAACTGCCCGCTGAGCGAGGAGACCCACCATATCGTCGATGCGCGCCTCATCGGCTCGATGAAGCCCACGGCCTACTTCGTGAACACCTCGCGCGGCGGCACCGTCGATCAGAAGGCGCTCACGCAAGCGCTGCAGGAAGGGCGGATCGCGGGCGCCGGCCTCGACGTGCTCGACCCCGAGCCGCCGGACCCCGACGATCCCATCCTCAAGCTCGACAACGTGGTCTTCGCCCCGCACGCGCTGGCCTGGACCGACCAGTGCTTCGCCGGCCTCGGCGCCGACGACATTGTCGCCTGCAAGGCGTTGATGCGGGGCGAGGCGCCTGCGGCGGTGGTCAACCGCGAGATTCTCGACAACGCGGC
>JAPPNV010000443.1 GCA_028818565.1 Rhodospirillales bacterium
TCGAAGGCACGGCGCTCGTGGTGCTCACCGATCCGTCGGGCGCGAACCGCGCCTACGCGAGTGAAGACGTGACGTTCATCCGGTACGACGGCGACCGGGGCGTCGAGGACGGATCCGGCACGATCTGGACGATGGACGAGCACGCGCTCACCGCCGAAGACGGGCGTGTGCTCCGCCGTGTCCCGGCGCAGCGGGCGTTCTGGTTCGGCTGGTACGCCGCGTTCCCGGGCACCCGTCTGGTGCGGTAGCGGGCCGGAGGCCGGCGGGCGCGCGACGATCCCAGCCGGCACGGCCGGAGCCTGAACTCGATCCGGAGTGTGTAGGTGGTGGATCCGCGGCCTCATTCGAATGATCGGGCTTGGCCGCAACCCAATTCCCGAGGACCTTTGGCCGATTTGTTGTTCGGCGCCCAACTTTGAACCCACCGTGTCACGTAAAATCAATGAGTTAGAACGCCGATCGGCGTCCAATCTGCGCGCCGAACAACAACAATTCGAGACTGGTGTAGACTGGATATAGATTTCGCACGGTGTTCAGAGCATGGGTCTTGCGCCAATTGGCGGTCACCGTCGGCCGCAGCCTGTCACGTGTCCGTCGGTTCGATCTCGCTGCGACCGACCGCTACTTGCAGGGTCTCGCCAGGCACCATCGCGCAGCAAGCGAGATTGTATCGGAATTCGTGCAGCCAAGCGTGCTCAAGCGAGCCCTGGCGTGGGCGATCTGCTAAACATCCTCGGCGCGCCCGTCCGCTCGTTGGTCCTTCCCGGATGAACACGACGCTTCCCTGCATACTCGTTGCCCACGACCCGTCGCCGGAGGCGCGCGCCGCCTACAGGCAAGAGCTCGGCTCCGGCTGCGAACTGATTTTCAAACCCGATCTCTCGCCGGAGAGCTGGGCCACCGCACGGGCGCGGGCGCGCGTGCTGATCGCCCTGAACCCCCGGGTCGAGATCACGGCCGACGATGTTGCAGCGATGACGGCGCTCGGCTTCGTGCAACTCTTGCCCGCAGGCGTCGATCACGTGCCGCTGCAACTCTTCCCGCGCGATCTGCCGATCGCCTCGAACGCGGGCGCCTACGCCGGCCAGATGGCGGAGTTCGTGCTGGCAATCACGCTGGCCGCGGCCAAGCGCCTGCCGGTCGAGCACCAGGAGATGCGGGAAGGGCGGTTCAACCAGTTCGTCGACAACAAGACGCTCAAGGGAGCGGTTTGCGCGATTGTCGGCTTCGGCGGCGTCGGGCGCGCTGCGGCCCGGCTGTTCAGAGCGCTGGGCGCCGAGATCCACGCCATCAACCGCAGCGGCCAGACTGATGAGGAGGTGGCGTTCATCGGCACCGTTGCGGCGCTGAAAGATGTGCTCCGCCGCGCCGATGTCGTCGTCGTCTCGATGTCCCTGACCGGCGCGACGGCGGGGCTGATCGGCGCCCGCGAGCTCGGCTGGATGAAGGACGATGCGATCCTGGTCAATGTCGCGCGCGGCGAGATCGTCGACCAGGACGCGCTCTACCGCCACCTGGTCGAGAACGAGCGGTTCTTCGCGTGCCTTGAGTCGTGGTGGATCGAGCCGGTGCGGCATGGCGTGTTCCGCATCGACCACCCGTTCCTCGATCTGCCTAATGTGATCGCCGCGCCGCATAACTCGGCGAGCGTGCCCGGCGGGCAGCTCCAAGCGATGCGCCAGGGCGCACGCAACGTCCGCCGATGGTTGGACGGCGAGGTGCCCCGAAACCTGCTGGGCGCGGACGAACGCGGAGGCTGAGAAGCCAGGCATCGGTCCGGTGCCCAAACGCGGGTCGTTGCTGCGGATGCAAGGAGGCCGCCGCCGCCAATCTGCACGCCGGACATGCGGGTCAGGATACGAACGCGATGCCGTTCGCGTGCGCGTGCGCTGGCTCTTGATTCTTGGTGATTCCCGATAACCCCCAACTTCGATGACGGGCGGTATCTGCGGTCACGGAGCTCGCGCTTTACCGATGGAAATCAAGGGGAAAGGTGGTGGGCGCACTGCGACCTAGTCCTCGATACCGTAGAGGCGCAGGAAGTGCCGCATGCGTGCGACGGCGCCTTGGGGGTCGCGCAACAGGCCCGCATTGTCCGCCAGGCGAAACAGTTCGGTGAAGTAGGGCAAGGGACGCATCGCCTGCGCGCCACCAATCATCACGAAATGGTCCTGGAAGCCGTTGAGGTAGGCCAGGAACACGACGCCCGTCTTGTAGCGTTGGGTGGGCGCCCGGAAGATCAAGCGCGATAGTGGAACGGTCGGCTCCAGCAGGAGGCGGTAAGCCGATCGATCGCCCTTCGCCAGCGCCGAGAGGGCCGCCGAGGCTGCGGGAGCGACGGGATCGAAGATGCCGAGCAGCGCGTCGCTGTAACCCCGGTCGTCGCCTTCGATCAGGGCCGGGTAGTTGAAGTCGTCGCCCGTGTACATCCTGACGCCGTCCGGCAGGCGCCGACGCATCTCTATTTCCTTGCGGTCGTCCAGGAGGGAGAGCTTGATCCCATCGATCCTGGCGGCGTTGGCATGGATCACGGCCAGCGCGGTCTCGAGTGCGGGCGGGAAGTCGCCCGCGCCCCAGTAGCCGGCGAGCGCCGGGTCGAACATCTCGCCCAGCCAATGCAGGATCACCGGCTGGTCGGCCTCGGCCAGCACGCGGGCGTAAACGGCTTCGTAGTCGGCGGGGCCTGTCGCGATGCGGGCCAGCGCGCGGCTCGCCATGAGGACGACCCGCCCGCCCGCCTTCTGCACGGCGGCGAGTTGCTCCAGATAGGCGGCGACAACGTCGTCGAGCGAGCGCGCCTCAGCGGGGTCGAGGTGGTCGGTGCCGACGCCGCAGACGATGCGCTTCTGCTCCGCCGGGGCCGCAGCGGCGAGCGAGCGCTCGATCAGCTCCCTGGCGGCGGGCCAGTCGAGACCCATGCCGCGCTGGGCCGTGTCCATCGCCTCCGCGATACCGAGGCCGAGGTCCAGGATGTGGCGGCGGAAGGCCAGCGTGGCCTCCCAGTCGATGGCGGGACTGAGTCCGGGCTCTTGCGCGGCGAAGGGGTCGGCCACCACGTGCACCGCCGCGAAGGCCGTGCGGTTGAAGCGGTGCGGGCCCGCCGGAGCCTCGATCGGGCGCCCCGCCAGTTGATAAGGGGTCAACCGGCCTGTTTCGTCGGGGAGATGGATCGCGAGAGCCGTCATCGGGTCACGTAACCGTCAGATCAGCCCGCGGACGTGGTCGGCGCCCTTCTCCGCCACCATGATCGTCGCCGCGTTGGTGTTGCTGCTGGGCAGCGCCGGCATGACCGATGAGTCGATGACCCGCAGGCCCTCCAGGCCGCGCACCCTCAGCGCCGGGTCAACCACCGCCAGCTCGTCGCTGCCCATCTTGCAGGTGCCGACGGGATGGTAGTCGGTCTTGCCCACCTTGCGAGCGTAATCGGCGATGTCGGCATCGCTCTGCACGTCGGGGCCCGGATAACGCTCGCACAGGATGAAGGGCCGGAATGCTTCCTGCGCCATGATCTCGCGCGCGAGCCTGAAGCCGCGCAGCGACATCTCGCGGTCATAAGCGTTGCCCCAGTAGTTGGGGTCGATCACGGGCGCGGTGCGCGGGTCAGCATCCCGCAGGGTCACCGTGCCGCGCGAGCGTGGCCGGGAGAAGCACGAGTTGAGGGTGACGCCGGCATTTCTCAGCTTGGCAAGACCGTGTTCCAGCCCCGCGCCGAGCACAAAGTGCATCTGGATGTCGGGCGCTCTGGCGTCAGGGTCGGCGTACCAGAACCCGCCGGCGTCGATCAGGGTCGATGCAATCGGGCCTTGGCGGAACAGGAGGTACTGCACGACGGCCCAGAGGGCGCGGTGGGGCCGGGCGAGCTTGTCGTAGCTGAAGTCGCCGCGGCATTCGCTCACGACGTAGACATCGAAGTGATCCTGCAGATTCTGCCCGACGCCGGGTAGGTCGTGGATCACGTCGATGCCGAGCGCCTTCAGGTCGTCACCGCGGCCGATGCCCGACAGCATCAGCAGCTTGGGGGAGCCGATCGCGCCGGCGGCAACGATCACCTCATGTGCGGACCGCACCGTGGCGGCCTTCCCGCGGCGCCGGTAGTCCACGCCGATGGCGCGCCCGTTCTCGACGACCACACGGGTCGCCATTGCGCGGGTCTGCACCGTCAGGTTGGAACGCCCCGTCGTCGGCCGCAGATAGGCGACGGCGCCGCTGCAGCGCCGGGCGTTGCGGTTGGTCACCTGGTAGTAGCCGCAGCCCTCCTGCACCGCGCCATTGAAGTCGGGGTTGAAGGGCAGGCCCGCCTGCTGCGCCGCACGCAGGAATGCGCCCGATATCGGCAAGGGGCGGACGGGGTCGCTGACGCCGAGGGGACCGCCGGACCCGTGATAGTCGTTGTGGAAGCGCTCGTTGTCCTCGGGCCGCTTGAAGTAGGGCAGCACATCGGCGAAGGTCCAGCCGGCGCAGCCCGCCTCGGCCCAGGCGTCGTAGTCCTTGGCGTTGCCGCGCGCGTAGATCATGGCGTTGATGGAACTGCCGCCGCCCAGCACCCGGCCTTGCGGGTACCACATCGCGCGCCCATCGATCTCGCGTTGGGGCGCCGTGGAATAGCCCCAGGTGTGCGACGTGCCCGTCAGCTTGGCGAAACCGGCCGGCACGTGAATGTAAGGGTGCCGGTCGCTGCCGCCGGCCTCCAGCAACAGCACGGAGACGTCTGGGTCTTCGGAAAGCCGCGCCGCGAGACAACAGCCCGCCGGCCCGGCGCCCACGATGACGTAGTCGTATTCGCGCACGGTCAGAGCCGCTGGACGGAGAGGCCGCCATCGACGTGGGCGACGCTGCCGGTGGCGAAGGCGAAGTCGCCACGTACCAGGGCGGCGGTCGCGCGCGCGACATCGGCGGGCTCGCCCCAGCGCCGGATCGGGCTCAACCCGTCGGCAATTGCGCGGTCGTACTTGTCCCTGACACTCGCGGTCATGTCGGTGCGGATGATGCCGGGGCGAATCTCGAAGACAGACACGCCTTCGTCGGCAAGACGCAGCGCCAGCAGCTTGGTGATCATGGCGAGCCCAGCCTTGGAGATGCAGTACTCGCTGCGCTCCGGCGTAGCCATCTCGGCGCTGACCGATCCGATGCTGACGATGGTGCGGCGGAAGCCGTCGCCGCGCGGGTGCGACGCCATCCACGCGGCGACGCGCTGGCTGAGGAAGAACGTGCCTCTGAGATTGACCCCGATGACCCGATCGAAGGCCTCCGGTGTCGTCGCCAGCATGTCGCCGCGCTGGGGCCACACAACTCCTGCGTTGTTCACCAGCACGTCAAGCCCGCCGCCCCAGTCGGCTACTCTCTCGACCAACGGGTTGTGGCCTTCCAGATCGGCGAGATCGCTCTCCACGTAGAGCGCCCGACCGCCGGCCGCCTCGATGCCGCGTAGCACCGGATCGTCAGCCTCGGCCGGCTGAAGGTCGGTGTAGGCCACGTCGCAGCCGGCTGCGGCCAGCTCGACGGCGATGGCTGCGCCGATGCCGCGCATGCCTCCGGTGACCAGCGCGACGGGGCGCTGCGTGAGGGAGGAGATCGGGGTTTCGGTCACGAGAGCCCTCTAGTGAAGCGCTGTCGACGCAATGTGCTCCCCCGCTCGCAGCGCCTGGGCAGCGACGGTGAGTGCGGGATTGACGGCGGCGGATGAGGGAAAGAACGAGGCGTCGACGACATAGAGATTGTCGAGATCGAAGGCCTTGCAGAACGGGTCGAGCGGCGCCTCGGCCGAGTCGTGGCCGAAGCGCACGGTGCCGCACTGGTGCGACGGCGTCTCCTTGGCGAACGCCTTGCTCAGCACGATGGGAAAGCCCGCCGCGCGCAGCATCCGACGCGTCTTGGCGACCAGCGTCTTGTGCGCCGCCATGTTGGTTCGCCGCCAGTCGAGGACGATGGTGCCGTCGCCGCGCACCCTCACCCGGCTCTCGGGATGCGGCAGGTCCTCCGACATTGCGTACCAATCGACGCTATGGGCGGCGAGCCAGGCCCGCGCCCAGCGCGGCACGCGGCGGATTTCGTTACGCAGCATCGGCTCCATGATCTTGCCCAAGAGCTGCAGGTTGCCGAGCGGCGGGCCGCCCGCGCCATCACCGAGGTAGAAATCGTTGAGCGCCAGCGTCTTCTGGAAGGGCTCCCGGTTGGCCCGGAAGGGCCTCACCGCCATCACTGCCGTGCAGTTGTGGTTCATGTAGTGGCGCCCGACCACTCCCGACGAATTGGCAAGGCCGTCGGGGTGTCTCGCGTGCATCGAGCGAAGCAGGATCGCGGCGCTGTTGACCGCGCCCGCCGCGAGCACGAAGAGATCGCCCTGGACCTCCGTGCCGTCGAGCATCTCCGCCGCCACGATCCGCCGGCCGGCCGTGTCTGCACGCAGGCGGACGACCTGCGCCTCCGTCCGCAGCGTGACGTTCTCGTGCTGCAACACCGGGTCGATCAGCCGAGTCTCCGCATCGCCCTTGGCGCCGAGGCGGCAGGGGAAGCCGTCGCAGGTGTTGCAGCGCACGCAGGCACCGCCCTCGTGGTCCTGCACCGAAGACGGCATCGGGAACGGGCGCAGCCCCTGGGCACGCAAGCGCTCGGCGACCTCGGCGATCACCGGGTTGTGGCGGAGCGGCGGATGCGGATATGGGCCCGAACGCGGCGGCTCGGTCGGGTCCGCACCGGCCTCGCCGTGCACGCCAAAGAGGCGTTCGGCACGGGCGTAGTAGGGCTCCAGCGTGTCGTAGTCGATCGGCCAGGCCGGCGACAGCCCGCCGGCGTGCTCCATTGCCAAGAAATCCTCCCGCCGAAAGCGGAACATGGTGGCGCCGAACACCTTCGTGTGGCCGCCGACATAGTAGAACTGACCCGGACGGAAGGTGCGGCCGCTCCCGTCGATCCAGCGCTCCTCCGACTTGTAGGCGGCATTGGCGTAGACCGCCTCTGGATCCCAGTTGCGGTCCTCCCGCGGCAGCCGCGTGCCGCGCTCGAGGATCGCGATGCGGGCGCCGGTGGGAGCCAGAACGTGCGCGATGCAGCCGCCGCCCACGCCGGACCCGATGACCACTACGTCAAGACCGCCGGGCACGGGCTCAGAGTCTCTCCTCAGTCTCGGGGTCGAAGAGCACCGCCTTGGACATGTCGACCATGAACCTGCGGCGCTCCCCGGCTCGGGCGCCGGTCTCGGCCCTGAGCCGGGCGACGGCTTCCCTGCCGCCCAGACGGATCATCGCCAGCGTATCGGCGCCGGTCGGCTGCGTGACCTCCACATGGGCTTCGAGGGGATGGCGATGGGCGCCATCGGCGTCGGCGGCGGGAGTATCGTCGATGCTCTCGGGCCGGAGCCCAAGGATCACGTCGCGGTCGACGAAGGCTTCAACGGACGCGGAGGGTCTGTGCAGCGGCAGCATGGTCGTGGAGCCGTCGGCGCGCTCCAGGCCGACGACCAGCGCCCCGTTGGCCCGGTCGAGGCGCGCCGGAACCAGATTCATCGAAGGCGAGCCCATGAAGTCCGCCACGAAGATGTTGGCCGGCGTGTTGTAGATCTCGGCCGGGCTGCCGACCTGCTGCAGCACGCCGTCCTTCAGCACGGCAATCACGGTCGCGAGCGTCATCGCCTCGATCTGGTCGTGGGTCACGTAAACGACGGTTGTTCCCAGCCGCTGGTGCAGCTTCTGAATCTCGGTGCGCATCTCGACGCGGAGCTTGGCGTCGAGGTTGGAGAGCGGCTCGTCGAACAGGAAAATCTTGGGGTCGCGCACCAGGGCGCGCCCCATGGCGACCCGCTGGCGCTGGCCGCCGGAGAGCTGGCTCGGCTTGCGATGCAGCAGGTCCTCGATCTGCAGCATGCTGGCCACCCTGGCCACGACCTGCTGGCGCTCCGCCCTGGGCACGCCCCGCATCTCCATGCCGAACGACATGTTCTTCGCGACATTCATGTTGGGGTAGAGCGCGTAGGACTGGAACACCATGGCGATGTCGCGCTTTGAGGGGTGAAGCTCGTTTACCCGGGCGCCGTCGATCAGAATCTCCCCGGCGGTGACGGTCTCCAGCCCCGCGATGGTGTTGAGCAGCGTCGACTTGCCGCAGCCCGACGGCCCGACCAGTACGAGGAAGCCGCCGCGCGGCACGCTGATGTCGATGCCCTTGAGCACCTCGACTGCGCCGAAGCGCTTCTCGAGGCCGCTGACCACCAGAAAGGACATGTCCCTATCCCTTGACGGCGCCGGCCATGAGGCCGCGCACGAAGTAGCGGCCGGCGACGATATAGACCAGCAGCGTCGGAATCGCCGCCAGGATCGCGCCGGCGAAGTGCACGTTGTACTCCTTCACGCCGGTCGACGAGCTGACCAGGTTATTGAGCGCCACCGTCATCGGCTGCGAGTCGAAATCCGAGAACGAGGCGCCGAACAGGAAATCGTTCCATACGTTGGTAAATTGCCAGATGACCGTGACCACGATGATGGGGCCCGAACTCGGCAGGAGGATGCGATAGAAGATGCGCAGGAAGTTGGCACCATCGATCTGCGCGGCCTTCACCAGCTCGGTCGGGAACGCCGCGTAATAGTTGCGGAAGAAGAGTGTGGTGAAGCCGAGGCCGTAAACCACGTGCACCAGCACCAGGCCCCAGGTGGTGCCGGCGATCCCCAGGAAGCCCAGCACCCGGGCCATGGGGATGAGCACGATCTGGAAGGGAATGAAGCAGGCGAACAGCATCAGCGCGAAGACCAGCGTATCGCCCCGGAAGCGCCACTTGGTCAGCACGTAGCCGTTGAGCGCCCCCAATAGCGTGGAGATGATCACGGCGGGCACGACCATCTTGATCGAGTTCAGGAAGTAGGGCGCGAGGCCGGTGGGCTGGACACCGATCTGAGCCTGGTTCCAGGCCTTGATCCAGGGCGCGACGGTGACCAGCTCGGGCAGCGCCAGCATGTTGCCGCCCCGGATCTCGTCGAGCTCCTTGAAGGAGTTCACCATCATCACGAAGAGCGGCAGCAGGTAGTAGACTGCGAAGACCAGGAGCGCCGCGTAGATCAGCGCGCGCGTGAGCCGCCCCGTGCGGACCGCGGTCTCGACCGCGTTAGCGGCCACGATGCGGCTCCCTGAGCTCGGCGTAGAGATAGGGCACGATGACGGCAGCGACCATCATCAGCATGATCACGGCGGAGCCCGCACCGATGCCCATCTGGTTGCGCGTGAAGGTGTAGGAGTACATGAAGGTCGCCGGCATCTCGGTCGCCCGCCCCGGCCCGCCGCCGGTGAGCGCCACTACCAGGTCGTAGGACTTGATCGCCATGTGGGCGAGGACGACGAAGGCGGAGAGGAACGCGGGCCGCAGCTGGGGAATGATGATCCGGGCGTAGAGCTTGAGGTTCGATGCGCCGTCGACCTGCGCGGCCTTGATGATCTCGTTGTCGATCCCCCGCAGGCCCGCGAGGAAGATGGCCATGACGAAGCCCGAGGTCTGCCAGACCGCGGCGATCACGATGGTGTAGATCGCCATCTGCCGGTTCTTGATCCAGTCGAACTCGAAGCTGGTCCAGCCCCAGGTTTGCAGCGTCTGTTCGAGCCCGATGCCGGGGTCGAGGAACCATTTCCACGCCGTGCCCGTGACGATGAAGCTGAGCGCCATGGGGTAGAGGTAGAGCGGCCGCAGCACCCCTTCGGCGCGGATCTTCTGGTCGAGGAGGATCGCGAGGGTGAGGCCGATTGCCGTGCAGATGGCGATGTAGAGGCCACCGAAGATCACCAGGTTCTCGACGGCGGTCGACCAGTGGCGCAGCGCAAACAGCTTCTCGTAGTTCTCGAAGCCGATCAGGTTGTACTTCGGAAGAATCCGGGAGTTGGTGAACGACAGGTAAACGGTGAAGACGATAAAGCCGTAAACGAAGAGGACGATCGCCGCGAAGCTCGGCGCGAGCACCAGCCGGGGCAGCGCCTGCTGCGCCCAGCCGCGAAGGTAACGGCCATGCTCCGTGACGTAGGACACACCCGCTCCCCTCGCTGCTTAGGGTCGGCGACCGACCGGCTCCGACGCGATGGCCGGAGCCGGTCGGCCTGCAATACTACATCGCCGCTTCGACGGCGTTCACCAGCTCCTCGACGGCGGTCGCGGAATCGTACTCGCCGTTGAAGTGGGCGGTGACGACGTCGTAGATGGCGTTCTTGACCGACGCCGGGCTCGCGTGGCCGTGGGCGGTCGAGCCGTAGAGCGTGCCGTTGCTGTTGGCCTCGGCCAGGTCCTTCATGCCCTTCTTGCCGCAGTCGTCAAAGGCCTCGTCGGAGACGTCTGTGCGCGCGGGCACCGAGCCCTTGACCACGTTGAAGGCGGACTGGAAGGAGGTCGACATGATCGCCGACGCCAGCTTCTCCTGCGCGGAGCGGCGCTCCTCGCCGACCGCGAACATGGCGAACTGGTCGGAGTTGAAGGTCACCGTCCCCTGCGTGCCGGGATGGCGGAAGCAGACGAAGTCCACGCCCGGGGTCTTGCCGGCGTTCAGGAACTCGCCCTTGGCCCAGTCGCCCATCATCTGCATGCCGGCCTGGCCCTCGATGACCATGGCGGTGGCGAGGTTCCAGTCGCGGCCCGAGAAGTTGTCGTCGACGTAGGAGCGCAACGTCGCCATGCGATCGAACACCGCCTTCATGGTGTCCGAGCCGAGCGCGTCAGGATCGAGCTCGATCATGGACTTCTGGTAGAACTCGGGGCCGCCCGTGGACATCAGGACGCCGTCGAAGATCGTGGCCTCCTGCCAGGCCTGGCCGCCGTGGGCGAGCGCGACGTAGCCCGCGCCCTGGATCGCGTCGAGGGCGGCGACCAGCTCGTCCCACGTTGTCGGCGCGGCGAGGCCGAGCTCGTCCAGGATCCCCTTGTTGGCCCAGACCCAGTTGGTCGAGTGGACGTTGACCGGGGCCGAGATCCACTTGTCGTCGTACTTGGCGAAGCGCTGAAGCGCCGCCGGCACCACGGCGTCCCAGCCCTCCGCCGCGGCGACGGCATTGAGGTCGGCGAGCGCGCCCTCGGCGGCCCAGTCCTGAATGTCGAAGCCCAGCATCTGCACCGCAGTCGGCGCGTTGCCGGCGGTGACGCGCGCGCGCAGCACGGTCATCGCCTCGGAGCCGCCGCCGCCGGCGACGGGCATGTCCTGCCAGGTGACGCCCTGGCCTTCGAGGTCCTGCTTGAGGACGTTGAGGGCGGCCGCCTCGCCGCCTGAGGTCCACCAGTGCAGGACCTCGACTTCTTCTGCGGCCTGGGCGGTTGAGGCCAGGCCCACCGCGAAAGTCATCGCGGCGCCGGCAACGCCCGCCGTAAGGACAGATCGAATATTCATGATAGGTCTCCCATCGGTTGGTTGAATGCGCTTCTCACACTGAGTTCGGCCGGCTGCCCCGCGCATTCCGTTGGGAGCCGGTCCGGTTCTGTGGGCGGTGCTTCATCAGGCGCACTGCCCTGGTTGCGCTGTCGCTCATCGGTTGGAGAAATCCGGCGGCCGCTTCTCGCGGAAGCTGGCTACGCCTTCGCGACCATCCTGCGTGCCGCCGGCCACGCCGGCTGCGAGCGCTTCCAGCGTCGCCGCCCTGTTTTCACCGACGGCGGCATCGATGAGCTGCTTGGCAAGCTGCACGGCGATGGGCGCGCGCGCTGCGATACGCTGCGCCATGCCGAGCGCAGCATCGGTTGCCGTGCCCACCGGCACGACCCTGTGCACCAGGCCGCTGCGTTCCGCGCTGCCGGCGTCGAGCCGCTCGCCGGCGAGCGCCATCAGCTTGACCGGCGCGGGCCCGATCATGCGGACGAGGCGCTGGGTGCCGGACCACCCGGGCGGCACGCCCACGTCGGCCTCGGGCAGGCCGAAGGCGGCGTCGGCACCCGCGATGCGAAGGTCAGCCGTGGCTGCGAGCTCGAGACCGCCGCCGAGCGCCAGGCCCTCGATCGCGGCGATGAGGGGAGGTCGCAGGCGCGCCATGCGGTCGAAGACGGCGTGTCCGTCGCGCACCCAGTGGCGCCACATGTCGAGCGGGCTAGCATCGGCCCAGGCATCGATGTCGGCGCCCACGCAGAAGGCGCGATGGCCGGTAGCGCTCAGGACGACGGCGCGGATGTCGTCGTCGGCATCGATTCGGCCGGCAGCATCGCTCAGCTGGGCTAGCATGGCCGGCGTCAGCGCGTTGAGCTTGGCCGGGCGGTCCAGCGTGATGCGGACAATCGTGCCGTCGCGCGCGAAGATGACGCTCCCGTCGCTCATGCCGCGCGCTCCCTGAGTGCGAGGCCCATGGGCTCGGGCCTGAACAGGCCGGGCGGCATCGGCTTCACGTCGCCGGCGACGGTCAGCGGAAATCCGGATTGGGCCAGCACGTCGCGCTCCAGGTCGATGCCGGGTGCGATCTCAACCACCTCCGGCCCGCTCTCGCCCAGGCGCAGAACGCAGCGCTCGGTGACGTAAAGCACGTCCTGGCCCTGGGCGCGGGCGCGGCGGCCGCTGAAGGTCACGTGCTCGACCTCGTCGACCAGCTTCCGCACCCGTCCCTCGGACTCGATCTTCAGCGCGCCGCCAGCGATGGCGAGCTTTGCGCCGGCTGTGAAGTAGCCGGCGAAGACGATGCGGGGCGCGTTGGCGGTGATGTCCACGAAGCCGCCGGCGCCGGCGGTGACCTGGGGGCGCGCGGCGAGCCTGGAGACGTTGACGTTTCCCTCCCGGTCGATCTGGAGGAACGAGAGCAGCGAGGCATCGAAGCCGCCGCCCTGCAGGTAGGTGAACTGGTGCGGCGAGGGGATGATGGCCTCGGCGTTGGCCGCGCAGCCGAACTCGAACCCCAGCAGCGGAACCCCGCCGACCGCCCCCTGCTCCAGGACCCAGGTGACGGCGCCGTGCGCGCCTTCCTCCAACAGGATGCGGGGGACGTTGGCGGCGATGCCGAAGCCGATGTTGACCGCCATGCCGTGGCCGAGCTCCATGGCGACGCGGCGGGCGATGACCTTCTCGGGCCCGAACGCGGGGACCTCGAAGTCGGCCTCGGGCCTCCGGGTCTCGCCGCAGATGGCCGGGTCGAACGCGGTCTGCGTGGTCTGCCACTGTGCCGGCTCGACGACCACGTGATCCACCAGCACGCCCGGCACGTGAACGGCCATCGGCTTGAGTGCGCCGGCCTCGGCACACCGCTTGACCTGGGCGATGACGATGCCGCCGTTGTTGCGCGCCGCGAGCGCCTGGTCGAGCGCGCCGAGGTAGGCGCCCTCATGCTCCCACGAGACATTGCCGCGATCGTCGGCGCTGGTGCCGCGAATGATGGCGACATCGGGCACGATCGCAGGAAAGTAGAGCCAGATGTCGCCGTCGAATTCGGTGCGGCGGACGATGGGGTCGGCGCCGGCCAAGTCGTTCATTGCGCACCCCTGAAGCGCCGGGTCGACGAAGGTGCCGAGTCCGACCTTGGTGAGCACGCCCGGCCGCTTTGCCGCGGCCTCGCGGGTCATGTCGAAGAGGATCCCGCTCGGCACGTTGTAGGCCGGAATTTCGTTGTCCTCGATCAGGCGCCAGATCGCCGGCATCGGCAGGGAGGACGGGCCTGAGGGAAAGGAGCCGGCGATCACGCGGGAGAGAAGGCCGGGCCTGGCGAGGTGGTCGATCCCCTTGATCCCGTACATGTCGCCGGCGGCGATGGGATGCAGCGTCGTCAGCCCGCGCGGGCTGCCGGCGCTCTCGAATCTCTCGCCGATCGCGCACAACACGCGATCGGGGCAGCCGAGCCCGCTGGACGAACTGACCGTGACCACGGCGCCGTCGGGGATCAGCGCCGCCGCCTCGTCCGGCGAAATCACCCGGGCCACGACGCCCTCACGCTTGCGGGTTCTTTGTCGGCGCGGGACCACAGGTGCCGCGTACGACCAGGGAGGGCGCCAGTATCTCTTGTTCCGGAGGTTCGCTGGGGTCGGCGATGCGGCGCAGCAGCGCCGCGGCGGAGCGCCGCCCCAGCTCGCCGGGATAGACCGCAACGGTGGTGAGCGGCGGCAAGGTGTGGCGAGCGCCGGCAACATCGTCGAAGCCGATGACGCTGAAGTCGCGACCCACTTTCAAACCCGCCGCAGCCGAGGCATCCAGAACGCCGAAGGCGACCACGTCGCTGAAGCAGAGGGCGGCCGTCGGCGGGCTCTCGAGTGCGAGAGCGGCCCGCAACGCCTCGATGCCACCGCCTGGGTTGACTGCTGCCGGCACGATCAGACTGGGGTCTGGCGCGATACCGGCGGCGTCGAGCGCAGCCCTGTAGCCGCGGACACGCTCGGTCGTGACGACGTTACCTTCAATGCCGCCGAGAAAAGCGATGCGCCGATGGCCGAGTGCCAGAAGATGTTCGGCGGCCATGCGCATACCGAGCGCATAGTCGGGAACGACCGAACCCAGCCGAACGCCCGGCAGCCAACGCATGACCTGGATCACGGGGACGTTCCAATCGCTCATGGCAGCGACCAGACGGGTCTCGGTGCCCGTGGCCGGACACAGAATGAAGCCCGCCGCGCCATGCTCGCGCATGGTCTCCATGACCTGCCGCTGTCGTACCGGGTCTTCGCCGGTGTTGGCCATAAGCGAGACATAGCCGGCGGCCTCCAGCGCTTCCTCCAGACCGAACGCCAGCTCCGCGAAAAACGGATTGGTCAGGTCGTTGATGATCATGGCGACCATGTCGCTGGTTCTGCGACGCAGATTGGCGGCGTTGCGGTTGTAGACGTAGCCGAGGCGCTCGATTGCCTCCTCGACCCGATGCCTGGTCTCGCGCTTGACCAGCGGGCTGTCGCGCAGCACGAGCGAGACTGTCGACCGGGACACCCCGGCCTCACGGGCGAGATCGGTCACCGTGACCCGCCGGCTCGTCTGGCTGGCCTCCTGCGCTCGTTGGCTCATGCGCTGCGGTACTGCCGTTGTTCCAATCGTTCCATGGCCTTAGGATCGATCCAATAATTGTTCCGCTCTACCCAGACTATTCCATGCTGGACAAACAAGATTTTATTTGGATCGATCCAATAAACAGGTCCGAAATGAGTGTCAAGTCCGCAGCGGCTGCTCCTCCTGACAACCGACGCCAGTTACCATGACCTATTGAGCGAGTCGCGAGAGGTTCGAGTTCGATCCCGCTCGTGCTGGTGGCGGGTATTGCGCCGTTGGTGAGCACTGGATGCTCGCTTGCCTGTCAATCGGCTTCGAAGATCACCCCCAATATAGAGTGATTTCTGGGCACCCCGACGCGCCATCTGTTTGCCACGATCTCCGGCTTCACCGGGCATGACGTGACCCAGGCGCAGGCGGTCCGCTCCCGCAAGCGCATTCTTGCAAGGCGCGGCGACGATGACGCCGCAACTTACGGTGCAGAACTCGCTGCGGAGGAGCTGTAGGCGCGCTGCGACACCTGGTGCGATACTGTCTACGGTCGCTGGTCTCGTGGCGGCCTCGGCAGTGTCTCGCCCTTCACCCACCGTACCTCATGGCCACACCCCGTGCGCCGGGTCCACGACGAGCGCGCGCTGGACGCACTGCTGGCGGAGCCGGCGAGCGGCGGCTGGCGTACGGTGCGCAAGGCCGGCATCCGCCTTGAGAACGCTGACTACATCGCCGGCGAGCTCGGGCCGCTCGTGGGCGAGCTCGTGTGCGTCCGCCGCGATGCCGCAGACACCGACCGGCTCTACGTCTACTTGGCGTGCGGCGCCTTCGTCTGCGTGGCCGAGGAAGCGCGACCTGCGCGCCGCCTTTCAGGTCGAGCTCGAACAATCGGGTCTCAGCACTGCCCGCGCTGCTGATCAGATCGGCGGACACGCCTCCGGCATCACACGATGGTTGAACGGTACCTATGCCGGGGACAACGACGCCGTCGCAGCCGATGTGGAATGCTGGCTGGACACCCGCGCCGATGCCGCAAGGCGCTCACTCGATGGCGCCGCGGCCTTGATCGCCATGCCGAGACCAGTGCTTCACGCCAGATCACCTCTGCACTGGCCTATGCCCACGCCGCAGGCGATATCGTCGCCATCATCGGCAAGCCCGGACGGGGCAAGACATGGGCGACAGAATACTACTGTGCCGGCAGGACCACCGCCTTCAATCTCTTTGCCTCGGGTGCCGTGAACTCCCTTCCCGGTTTTCTGTCCCTTGTAGGTGAGGCGATCGGAGTCGGCCGGCACCACCACTCGGCACTGGAGGCAGAACGCACCATCATCGACCGCCTGCGTGACCGCCAGGCGTTGATCGTGGTGGATGAGGCCCACCTCCTGCGCGACAAGCTGCTGGACGAGCTCCGCATCATCCGGTACCGCGCGGGCTGTGGACTGGCGCTGGTGGCGGACGAGACGATCCGCATGGCGCTCGCCCGCTGCCAGCAGGAGGACGGGCGGATCGGCCTCAAGTCCGATCTCGCCACACAACCCACAGCGCACGTCGAAGACATCGCCGCCGGCGTGCTGGGCCGCGCCCCGCCACGGTGGAACTCAAGACGCTGAACACCGTCGGCAAGGTCCCGGCGGCCTTCACGCGATGCGCCGTCTCCTGGGCCGCGCCTGGATGGTGGCACAAGCGGCGAGCAGCGACGCCATCGAAGCCTCCGACATCACCGCCGCCGCAGAAGAGAGCACGGCCGCCGGCGAGGACGCGGCGGCACGGGGAACCGGCTGACTCAAGGCCCGGCCTCGGCACCCATCCCGTCGCGCCGCCAGAGTGCATCGTCGACAGTTCAGCCCTCGCTTCGGGGGCCAATACCTCACACCGTCCCGGAATATCCCGGTTCGTCCCGCATGGCGCAGGATTTTCCGTCACTTACAACCCGACCTAGGGGTGTGTACATAGAGCTTGCCGCCATCGCGTGGCCACGCTATGAGGCCGGGCGATGGACGTGCGTATCTACAGGCCGGCGAAGACGGCGACCCAGTCGGGCCGGGCGAAGACCAGCCGCTGGGTGCTTGAGCACGCGCCGCGCGGCCAGCGCGCGGTGGACAGCCTCATGGGCTGGACCGGCTCGGACGACACCACCCAGCAGATCACGCTGAGCTTCGCAACCAAGCAGCAGGCGATCGCCTACGCCAAGCGCAAGGGCCTCGCCTACGTCGTGGACGAGCCGCAGTCGCGCCCCGTCCGGCCCAAGTCCTACGCCGACAACTTCATCCGCAAGACTTGAGCCCAGCGCCGCTCACCCCGCGAAGCGGGGCTCCGGGATACCCCTGATGCCGAGGCCGGTGACCGCGAACAGGCCGCCGGCGAGGAACTGCGGCTTGGCTTCCACCTGGAACATGTCGTGCACCGCAGGATGCTGCACGCGCGCCATGGAGGTGACGTAGAGCACGTCGAGGTCGTCGCCGCCGAACATCACGCTGGTGACGTTCTTCACCGGCATCCCGATGCGGCGCTCCACCGAGCCGTCCGGCGCGTAGCGCACCAGCTCGCCGCCGATCACCTGCGCGTTCCAGAGGCAGCCTTCCTCGTCCACCGTCGAGCCGTCGGCGACGCCGGCATCGTCCCTGGTCGAGGCGAACACCCGCTTGTTGGAGAGCGTGCCGGTCTCGATGTCGTAGTCGTAGGCCCAGAACTCCTCCTGGAAGCTGTCGGCGAGGTAGAAGGTCTTGTCGTCCGGGCTCCAGCACGGGCCGTTGGTGCAGATGATGCCGCCGTCCACCTTGGTGACGCTGAGGTCGGGGTCGAGCCGCCACAGGCCGCAGATGGTGAGCTCCTCCTTGTCGTCCATGCCGCCTGCGAAGAAGCGCCCGCGCCGGTCGCACTTGCCGTCGTTGAGCCGGGTGCGCGGCTGCTCGGCGTCGACCTTGGTGATCAGCTCCATCTCCGCCTTGTCGTAGTCGAAGAAGTAGAAGCCGTCGTCCAGCGCCATCACCGCGCCGCCGCCCTGGCGCAGCGCCATCGCGCCGACATCGTGCTCGCCGAGGGTCCAGTTCTCGACCTTGCCGGTGCGCGGGTCCATGCGCCAAAGCTCGGGCTTGCCGACCCGGCGGCCGGTGCCGTCCACCCAGTAGAGCCGGCCTTCGTCCACGTCCCACACCGGGCCTTCGCCCAGGTGGTTCCCGCAGTCGAGGATGCACTCGATCTTGATGCTCATGCGCGTCACCTCTTGGTTTGCCCGATGGTGGCGGCGGGCGGCGCGGCGCGCAAGGCCGCGCACGTTGTCACCGCGCCGCACGGCCGCTAAGAGGGGGTGGGGAGGATCGCATGACCGGTCACGACATCGATCTCGCGGCGCTCGGCCGCTACGACACGCCCACCATCTGCAACGCGCTCTTAGGTATCGCGCCGGAGGCGGCGGGGCGCTCGACCAAGGCGACGCTCCATTGCGCGCGCCCCGATCTGCCGCCCATGGTGGGCTTCGCGCGCACCACGCTCTACCGCACGCTGGAGCCCGGCGGCCTCGACGCCGAGGCCGAGAAGGCGCAGGACCTCGCCTGGTTCGACTATGTCGCAGCCGGGCCTGAGCCCCGCGTCGTCGTGGTGCAGGACGGCGACACGCCCCACGCCGCCACCAACGCGCTCTTCGGCGAGGTGATGAGCTTCATGCACAGCGCGCTCGGCTGCATCGGCCTCGTCACCAACGGCGCCGTGCGCGACGTGGCCGGCATGGCCGAGGGCTTCCAGGTTCTGCACGGCGGCATCCGGCCCAACCGCGCCGACTATCACCGGGTCGATTTCGACTGCGAGGTCAACGTCGCCGGGCTCTATGCCCGCACCGACACGCTCATCCATGCCGACGTCAACGGCGCCGTCGTCGTCCCGCCCGCGCTTGTGCCGCAGATTCTGGAGGCGGCCGCCGCGATCACCGAGAAGGAGCAGGCGATCATCGACTTTTGCCGCGACCCCGATGTCACGGCGGACAGCTTCAAGCGCTTCTGGCGCGAGGGCTGAGCGCCGGTGAGAATCCTTCTCCTGCAGAACCACGACAGCTCCGGCCCCGGCTACCTGGAGGAGCCGGCGGCACGGCGCGGCGCCCGCTTCGAGGCCTGCATGCCGCACCTCAATGCCGACGACCGGCTGCCCGAGGACGACTCAGGTTACGACGGCTTCCTCCTCATGGGGGGCGCCATGCACGCGGGCCACGTGGAGGAGCATCCCTGGCTCGAGGATGCGGCGGCGCTGGTGCGGCGCTTCACGGAGGCGGAAAAGCCGGTGCTCGGCGTCTGTCTCGGCTCGCAGATCGTCGCGCGCGCCTTCGGGGCGCGGTGCTACGACATGGCCGTGCCCGAGGTGGGCTTCGTGCCGATTCGGCTGACCCAGGCGGCGGCCGACGACCCGCTGCTCTGCCAGTCCTTCGACAACCCCGTCCACCTCGCCGAGTTCCACAGCCAGACCTTCGACCTGCCCGAGGGCGCGACCCGGCTCATGGTCGGCGACGCGGTGCCCAACCAGGCCTTCCGGATCGGGAGCGCGACCTATTCGTTCCAGCCCCATTTCGAAGTGACGCCGGAGATGATGACGTATTGGGTCTCGATCTCCGACGAGGTCGTGCCCAAGTACGCGCCGACACTCCCCGAGGCGCTGCCGCATCAGCTGCAGCTCCACCACTACGCCGCGCACGATTTCTGCTACCGAGTGGGCGACGCCTGGCTCGACCTCGTCGCCGCACGGGCGCGGCGAAACGGGGAGGGCGATTGACGCTTGCGTGACTCTGCGGGGTCGGAGTTTGGCGGTTAGCAACACATGATCGCGCCGCGTTGAGATTCAGCTGTCCGTCGACGATTCCGCGCGCCTGCCCTGACGCCGACGGGCAATCCTTTCACGAACCTTCGCCAGCACCGCGTCGGGCGGGCGGGCCGGCGTCCAGTCGGGGCGATCGGCGGCGGAGGTGGTGGCGTCGATCCCGAGCTTGCCGACGACGCCGTCCTTCTCAAGCGGCTCGGCCCGGTCCGCCTGAACGCCCGGAACGACGATCAGGTCGCGTTCGGGCCTCATGCGGGTCGCCACCGCATGCTCCACGGCAACCGGGTCCCACGGGTCGACGTCGCCTTCAACCACCGTGACCTGCTTCACGAGGCTGACCGCGGCCCAGACGGCGAACATCGCCCTGCGCGCCGCTCCCTCGCGGGCACCGTCGAGGCTCACGACGGCATGCAGCCGTCCCGCGCCGCCCGCCGTCACCGCCACCTCGCGCACCGATGGCAGAGCCCGCTGTAGCGATCGCTTGAGCCCCGCCGCAATCGCCTCCGCACCGAGCAGAATGTGTTCGCCCGCATAGCCCGGAAGCACGCACTGGAAAACGGCGTCCTCGCGCCGGGTCATGTGGGAGAAGGTCACGACATAACCGTCGCCGTAACGCTCGTACATGCCATGAAACTCGCTGACCGGACCTTCCTCCACGGTCTCGCCGGGATCGAGCACGCCTTCCAGAACGATCTCGCAGTGCGCCGGCACGGCGAGATCAACGCTCTTTCCCGTCACCACCTCGAGCGGCTCGCCGCAAAGCGCGCCGGCGACCTCGCGCTCATCGTCCCCGAGGCCCAGGTAGAAGCAGGCCGCCAGCATGACCGCCGGATGATTGCCCAGCGTCACGGCGATCTCCAGCCGCTCGCCGCGCCCCTGCGCAGCGCGCGCCAGAACGGCGAGATGATGGTTCGGTGCAATGCCGATGAACGCGCGGTTCCCGCCAAGGGGCTTCAGCCGTGCGATCGAGAGATTGCCGCGGCCCGTGACGGTGTCCTTCGCAACGATCGCACCTGCCGTGATGTAGGGCCCGGTCTCGTGCTCGAAGAACGTGGGGACCGGCAGGGCAGCCAGGTCCGGGTCCGGCACGACAACCTCCTGGCACGGTGCATCGCCGGCAACGACCCGTGGTGCGAGCGGGCTCTGCACGGAATCGACGAGCCGAGCCTGCAACCGATCGGTTTCGACGCTCAGCGCCCGCGCCGCCTGCGCCCGTGTCGTCAGGTGATTGCCGGTCACGGCCATGGCGTGCCCGGCGACGTTTTCGAACACCACCGGGCCCCGCCCATCGAGAAGCGACAGCCAGGCGGCGATCTCGTGGACCGGATCGACCCTCTCCGCGATCCGGGTCAACCCGCCGGCCTCCTCGGCCATGGCAAGATATGCGCGCATGGATTGCGGGTGGTGCGTCGTCATGCGGCGGCACTCCGTCCGACGCGGTCGTCGGCGAAGATGCGCGCCGTCAGATCGCCCGCGAGGCGCTGCATCTCGGGGCCCAGAACCCGGTCGCTCTCCACCGGCGGCACGCGGCTGCGCACCAGGGACACGAGCTCGCCGAGCCGGTTCGGCACCCGTTCGCGGTTCAGGATGTGGAGCGCCTGCGAGGCTGCGACGGCCAGAACGGCAAGCGCCGAATCGAGCGATTGACCTGCCGCCATGCACTTGGGCCAGGCGAGAAACGCGGGCGCGCCCACATCGTCCTGCCCGAAGACGCTCGCGTCCGCGGCCGGAATGAAGGTCCGCGTCGCGGCCGTACGCGCCTCTTCTAGGAAGCCCGCGATCGCCATCGGCAGGTAGCCGACGGCGCCGTGACCGTCGGTCTCGCCTGCCCCGCGTCCCGCCAGCAGGAAGTCGGGATGACCGGACACGCGCCCGTTCATCAGTCCGACGCAGAGACGCAGGCATACCAGGCACAGGTCCGCCCAGGCGCCGGCAATGCCGTCGATGGCCGGCGCGGCCACCGAATTGTGAAAACCGCCGGTGCTCAGGCAGCGTCCGTGCGCGTGGGTCTCGTCGGGCGCGAGATAGACCGGATTGTGGGTCACGGCCGAGAGGCTCTGCGCCGCGCGCTCCCGTGCGAAACCGATTGCTGCATGGGCCTGCGCCAGCACGTGGGGCACGATCCGGTAGCTCACCGGCGCCTGATGGGGTCGCGGTTCGCCGCAGTCGGTTACGTCGTCGAGCAAGGCAACCAATCGCCCGAAGGCCCGCCGGTTGTGCTCGCCGCCCAGCAGCTCGCCCAGAGCCGTGCCATAGTGCTCGGATGGGGTGTTGAACGCCACGATCGCCAGCGCCAGCACCTCCTCGGCCACCGCGATCCGCCGCTCGGCGGTCAGCACCGCATCGGCCAGGACTGCGGCTGCGGCGGGGGATCCATTGATCAGCGCGCCGCGCTCTCCGGCCTGCAACTCGAACCGCCCGGACAACTCGGCGAACAGCGTGTAGAGGACCAGGATTTCGCCCGGCCCGCCCTGACCCTGTCTCGGCACGCAGGGAATGGGGCCGCGGTTCAACATCTCCACAAGCTCTTCGACCAGCCGTGGCGTCGCCATCCCATGACCGCCCAGCAGGTTGGCGAGCCGCGCAAGGACCATCGCGCGCGTGACGCGATGCGGGTAGGGCTCGCCGAACGCCACGGCCGCCGCCTGCGGCTTGAGGCGGGCGAGGCGCTGCCGATCCTCCTCGTCGAGTGTTCGCCCGATCATCTCGCCATGACCCCGGTTCACGCCATACACCGACGCGTTCGGGTCTTCGTCGAGGTAGCGCAAGAAGGCGGCACGAGACGCCGCAATCGTGCTCAGAGCCGCGGCATCAACGGCCACCGGCTCACCCTTCCAGGCAACGGCCAGCACCGCCTCGGGCGTGATGTCGAACCGCGAGGCCAGGACCACCGTCATGGCGCGCGCCGCGCGCTCCGCGCGGATGTGTCTCGGGACGGCCCGGCGTCCGGCGCACCCGGCACCCGCCACGCCGCAACATATCCCCGAAGCGCGGACGGGGATGGGCTGAAGTCCGGGATCGGGCGAGAGCCACCGGCGACTTCGAAGGCATCGCCGTCGTGCATGAGATCACCTCGTGGGGGCTCGGTGAACGATGAACTGCCCGTGCACAAGAGTCGAGATGGTAGCCGATGGAGCGGCCGGCGCGGTGTCGCAATGGAACCTGACCAGCATGTCCAAGCCACGGCAAACCGATCCGAGCATCGACATGCACGGTGTCGGATGGTTCCCAATCGGCAGCTCGCCAAAGAACCCTTGGCGCTCCAGCGATTGAAGCGGCTCGTTGGTTGGACGGGGAGTAGTGGCGCGAAGGCAATTCGGAGCAAGAGCGAGAGCTGCGGGAGTTTGTTTGCCCAGCCATATCGACCTGGAGGCGTGGATGACCCAGGATCACCCATAGCGGACGATCTGGGTGCTGCCCTCCATCAAGTCTTGCCGGCAAGCCCCATGTGCCGAACCGGATTGGCGGCACGTGTTTCTCCCTCGCTCGACGACCCCGCCGGTCATGCGTCCTCCCCGAAATTTGCGTGGGCTAGCGTCGCGGCCCCGAGGTCCGCGAGCGCGGACCCGGAGGACTTGAAGAACGTGATTTCCTGTTCACTGCCGCGGCCGGCCGCGGTTCCCCGGCAGAGGCCCGAAAGGTCGCCGGCGATCGCTTCCTCCGTCAGCGCGCCGGACCGGATCGGCCCGATGATGTCGCCGCTCTCCTTCAAGGCTCCCTCCGTATCGATGTAGACGCGCGCCCGGCGCACCGCCGCGTCGTCGGCTTCGCGCATGTGGGGCCTGAAGCTGCCGATCAGGTCGAGATGCTGTCCAGGCCTGAGCCACGCGCCCGCGATCAGCGGATCGATTGCCAGCGTCGCGCAGCTGACGATGTCGGCGTCCGCGACCGCAGCTTCGAGATCCGTCGCGGCTGCGGCGCGAAATCCTGCGCCATTCAGCCTTCGCGCCAGCCTTTCGGCATTCTCCACATTGATGTTCCAGACCGTGACGTCCTCGATCGGACGCACGGCCCGAAACGCATCGGCCAGGTTGCCGGCGACCCGCCCTGCGCCGACCACCAGCAGCCGCCGCGCGTCCGCAGGCGCCAGGTAGCTCGCCGCCAATGCGGCGGTGGCGGCGGTGCGCCGGTCGGTGAGTTCGCCGCCGTCCAACGCCGCCAGGTGCCGCCCGGTCTTCGCATCGAAGAGAAGATAGGACGAGGACACCGAGGGCATTCCGGCGGCCGCGTTGCCCGGATTGACGTTCACGATCTTGACCCCGCCGAGCCCCGCCGGGTTCCACGCGGGCATCAGGAGCAGCGCCGCGTCCGGCTGCCCGTCGAGCGCGATGGCGTGGTGATGCCGCAACGGCGCGGCGGCGCCAACCCGGAACATCTCCCGCAACGCCTCGATCAGCGCGCCGAACGGCAGCAGGTGTCGGGTCTCTTCGGCACTGAAGACGCGCATGGTTCGGTTCCTCGATTGCATTGCGAGGGAGGCCCCTCGGGCCGGAGTCTTCCACGTTACGACGGGCGTCGCCTGTCTCGACCTCGTCGCCGCCCGCCGCTCCCGAAGCTAAGTCCTAAGGCTGCCAGCCCGCATCGGCATTTCTGCAATTGCTGAGATGCAATCTTCGCACTGGCAAGACCATGGATCGTGAAACTCTAGTGTAAAGAGCAGTCGACTCAATATTTGAAGAGCCCACACGTTGAGCTTTCCCCTTTCTACCTTTGCGACGAAAAATCGGTAGTCGAGTACAGCACCATATGGGATTTTCTTTTCATCATCCGAAAGGGCAGGCATACACTCGATATACTCTGGGGGGTGGCGACTCTCGTCTGCCAAGTACTGGTTACAATTTATCGGAAGCGAATGCGGCAGAATTTGTTCTGTGTGTAGGTAATATAGGCCACGCACTATTTTCCACACCACACGAGTTATCTTGGCGCCATCTTGACGCTTTATTATTTTTCCCTGAGGTAGAAAAAGGCCACTAGGACGAGACTCGAACTCGTCAAGTACACTGAAAACACGTTTCTTGTTGGGCAAGTGACTGTCAATATCCGCGATAGCCTTGTCGAATACAGCGTCTCCCGCTTCTGAGCCCCGCACAAACGGGACAATACTCGAAACAAAATACTCTTCATCGCTCTGGTAGTGCTGGTTGCAACTGCCGTGAACGGGAATTGTGACCAGCTGGCTAGGATTACACTTTTTCCGGATTATCGGAGCGAACAGCGCTCTTGGCGGGCAATGATCCCTACTGACTGGCTCTGAAAGTGGATGACCACACAAGTAGCAGTGCGTGTGCCCATCCTGGCGGGAGCTTCTACTCTTGGCAGAATCAGAATCCTTCATGCTGCCCTTTCCATTAGTGTTGCGAGGCAGTGCATCGTACCGGCGGGCAGTGAGTCTCCAAGGTTTGCCGGCAAGGGTAGGGGAACCGAAGCGGATCGTTTTGCCAACTAAACCGGAAACATTCTTGATAATCAATATGTTAACAAAAATGCATGGTGACCCCTACGGGAATTGAACCCGTGTCTCCACCTTGAAAGAGTGGTGTCCTAACCTCTAGACGAAGGGGTCGCCGCAATGAACCGCGCCATGTAGCGCGCAGGGTGCCTCGGAATCAAGGGCGATCACGGGTCCGATGGCGGCGGGGCGGGGGCGCCGTCGTCGATGTGAAGCTCGACCGCCCGGGTGCCCCGGCGGCGATCAAGCCGGAGCCGGCCCGCCAGGTGGAACGGATGCTCCGCGCCCGCCAGCAGCGCATGGCCGAGCGCGCTGTCGGCAGCGCGGAAGGCGATGCCCTTGAGCCGCTTGCCCGAGCGGCCCGCAAGCTGGCAGCGCACGTGGCCCCGGCCCACGATATCGGCGCGCAGCAGCTGGGCGCCGGCAATGGCGAAGCGGGGTTCCGGGTTTCCCGCGCCGTAGGGGCCGGCTGCCTCCAGCATCTCGAGCAGGTCCGCCGTCGCGCCTTCGACGCCGAGCGCGCCATCGAGGCCGAGGGTCGGGGCCCGGGCGGCCTCGTCTGCGTCCGCGCCCAGGCATTGATGCAGGAAATCCTCCAGCGGCGAGAGCTTCGCTCGCTCGACGGTGAAGCCCGCCGCCATCGGGTGGCCGCCGCCGTTGACCAGCAGGTCCGCCTGGCGCGCGGCGGTGATGGCTGCGCCGATATCGACGCCCGGCACCGAGCGGCACGAGGCCTTGCCGATGCCGCCCGCGCCATCCTCCCAGGCGACGACGACCGCCGGCCGGTTGTAGCGCTCCTTGAGCCGGCTCGCGACGATGCCGATGACGCCGGCGTGCCAGCGCTCGTCGTGGGCCAGGACCAGGGGCGCCGACGCAGGCGTGCCGCCGCCTGCCGTCTCCACCTGCTCGATGGCCTCCTCCAGCACCGCCTGCTCGATCGCCTGGCGCTCGCGGTTGAGGGCGTCGAGATGGCGGGCGATCTCCGACGCCTCCGAGTCGTCCTCGGTCGTCATCAGGCGCGCGCCCAGACTGGCCTCTCCCACCCGGCCGCCGGCGTTGACGCGCGGCCCCAGGATGAAGCCCAGGTGGTAGACCCCCGGCGGCTCCTCCAGCCCGGCGACATCGCCGAGCGCCCTGAGCCCCACGTTGCGGCGCTGGCGCATCATCGTGAGCCCCTGGCGCACGAAGGCGCGGTTGACGCCGGTGAGCGGCACCACGTCGCAGACGGTGCCGAGCGCCACCAGGTCGAGCCATTGCCGGAGGTCCGGCTCCGCCCGCTCGCGGTACCAGCCTGCCTCGCGCAAGTGCCGGTTGAGCCCCACGACGAGGAGGAAGGCCACGCCCACGGCGGCGAGCTGGCGGTGCGGGCTCGCGTCATCCAGCCGGTTGGGGTCGATCACGGCGCATGCTTGCGGCAGCCGCGCCTCGGCCACGTGATGGTCGACCACGATCACGTCGAGTCCGGCGTCGGCGGCGTCTTCGAGCGCGTCGAAGGCGCTGATGCCGCAATCGACCGTGACGACCACCTTCACGTCCTGCGCCGCGAGTATGCGCATGGCGGCGGCGTTCGGGCCGTAGCCCTCGCGCAGGCGGTCGGGGATGTAGATGGTCGGCGCCTCGGCGACGGCCTCGAAGAATCGGCTGAGCAGCGCGGCCGAGGTCGCGCCGTCCACGTCGTAGTCGCCGAAGATCGCAATCTTCTCGCCCGCCTCCAGCGCGCGGGCGATTCGTGCGATGGCCCGCTCCATGTCCTTGAGGTGGAGCGGGTCGGGCAGGAGCCGGCGCAGCGTCGGGTCGAGGTAGTCCGGCGCGTCGTCCGCCGCGATGCCGCGGGCCGCGAGCACGCGCCCGACCAGCTCCGGCACCTCGATGGCCTGGGCGAGCGAGAGGCCGGCCATCGAATCGTCGAGCCTTGCGCGCCAGCGCTTGCCGAGCAGCGACCGCTCGACCCCGAGCATCGCCGCCCCGTCGCTCATCGAGTCAGGCGCCGGCGCCAATCACGCGCCGATTCGCTCGGGCGCGCGGGAGAAATCGTGCTCGGCTTCGATCATGCGCAGGGTGCCGGTGCGCGAGCGCATCACGACCGAGCTGGTTCGCGCGCCGTGGGGGAGGCGCGAGACGCCGCGCAGCATCGCGCCGTCCGTCACGCCGGTCGCGCAGAACATCACGTCGCCGCCGGCAAGCTCGTGCAGGCTGTACTTGCGGCTCAAGTCAGTGACGCCCATCGCCCGCGCGCGCCGCTTCTCGTCGTCGTTGCGGAAGACCAGCCGGCCCATCATCTGGCCGCCGATGCAGCGGAGCGCTGCGGCGGCGAGCACCCCTTCGGGCGCACCGCCGATCCCCATGTAGATGTCGACGGTGCGGTTGAGCCGCGTGGTCGCGATCACGCCTGCGACGTCACCGTCCCGGATCAGCTGGATGCGGGCGCTGGTCTCGCGCACCTTGGCGATCAGCTCCTCGTGCCGGGGCCGGTCCAGGATCAGCACGGTCAGCTCGTTGACGTCGCAGTCCTTCGCCTTGGCAAGCTTGGCCAGCGTCGTGGCCGGCGGGTCGTCGAGATCGATCAGCTCGTCCGGCAGCCCGTCGCCGACCGCGATCTTGTCCATGTAAGTGTCCGGCGCGGCGAGGAAGCCGCCTTTCTCCGCCATCGCCAGCACGGCGAGCGCGTTGGGGCCGCCGGTGGCGCAGATGGTGGTGCCTTCGAGCGGGTCGAGCGCGACGTCGAGGCTGGGCCCCTTGCCGGTGCCCACGCTCTCGCCGATGAAGAGCATCGGCGCCTCGTCCCGCTCGCCTTCGCCGATCACCACCGTGCCGTCGATGTCGAGCGCGTTGAGGCCGCGCCGCATGGCATCGACGGCGGCCTGGTCGGCGGCGATCTCGTCGCCCCGGCCGATCAACCGGGCCGCCGCGCGGGCCGCAGCCTCGGTCACGCGCACCGCGTCCAGCGCCAGGTTCCGGTCGAGGGAGATCGTCGCCGCTGCCATTGACGCCCCCTAAAACGCTTCGATCCGGATCATGCGCGGCGGCTCCAGCACCGGTTCGAGGCGGTCGATGGCGGCGAGTGCGCTCACCACCGCCGCCTCCTGCGCCTCGTGGGTGGTGAGCACCACGGGCACCAGCTCGCCGGGGTTCCGTCCGCGCTGCAGCATGGCCTCCACGGAGACCTGCTCGTCGCGCAGGCAGGCGGCGATGCCGGCGATCACGCCCGGCTTGTCCACCACCATCAGGCGAATGTAGTAGGCGCCGACGTGGCGGTCCATGGGCTTCGCCGCGGGCCGGGCCGTGCCCGCAGCGGCGGCGGGGAAGGCCGGCATGATCTGCCCGCGCGCGATATCCACGAGGTCGGCGACCACTGCCGATGCGGTCGGCCCGGCACCGGCGCCGGGGCCTTCGAACAGCGCGCTGCCGATCCGGTCGCCCTCCGCCACAACGGCGTTGAAGACGCCGTCCACGCGGGCGATGGGCGCCGTCTCGCGGATCATGCAGGGATGCACGCGTTGAGTGACCGCTATCTCGTCGGCGCGGGCGATTCCCAGGAGCTTGACCCGGTAGCCGAGCTCGATGGCGAAGCCGATGTCGAGCGCGCTGACGTGGCGAATGCCCTCGACGTGCACGGCGTCGAAGTCGACCGGGCAGCCGAACACGACGCTGGTGAGAATCGCGAGCTTGTGCGCGGCGTCGATCCCGTCGATGTCGGTGGAGGGATCGGCCTCAGCGTAGCCCAGCTCCTGTGCTTCCCGCAGCACGGAGTCGAAATCGCGCGCCTGGCCGGCCTGCACGGATTCGTGCATCGCCGTCATGATGTAGTTGCAGGTGCCGTTCAGGATGCCGTAGACGCCGCCGATCCGGTTGCCCGCGAGGCCCTCGCGCAGCGCCTTGACGATGGGGATGCCGCCGGCGACCGCGGCCTCGTAGCCGAGGTGGCGCTCCGCCTGCAGGGCGGCGTCGGCGAGCGCCGCGCCGTGATGGGCGAGCAGGGCCTTGTTGGCGGTCACCAGGTGCTTGCCGTTGGCGAAGGCGGCCTCGGAGAGTGCCCGCGCGATCCCCTCCGAGCCGCCGATCAGCTCGACCACGACATCGACGGCGGGGTGGGCGGCAAGCTCCCGGGCATCGTCCCGCCAGTCGAGACCGTCGAGCGAGACCCCCCGATCCTTGCCCCTGTCGCGCGATGAGACCGCAACCGCCTCGATCCGCCGCCCCGTGCGTTGCTCCAGCAGCGCGGCATTGTCGCGCAGCAGCGCGAGCACGCCGCAGCCGACCGTGCCCAGCCCGGCGATGCCGATTCGTAGCGGCTCAGGCATAGGGGTGTTCTTCTTTCGGGTTGGTTCTTGGCGTCGGGTGAGCGCGGGCGGTCGATGTCCGGCCGCCCGGTATACCGCGAGTGCGACGGGTCACGACAGGGGAGGGGTCCCGGAGAGCCGCTTGGGAAGCGAATGGTGCGGCACGCCGGCGGCTGCCGGCGCGCCGTTTGTGCGGGCGAGCGAGACGCCTGGCAGGATCATCCGCCGTTCGTCGGTGCAGGCTCCGTCGGCTCCTCCGCCGGCTTGTACACCGCCCGGACCTGCATCATCGACTCTTCCGAATCCACGCGCGCACGAAGCTCCTCGGCCGTGTGCTGCGCCTTCTCGCGGTCCGCCACGAGGCCGGCCGTCAGCTGGACGCGCTCATCCGCGCTCGAAACGGCAGGCGTCTCTGTCGGCACTTCGCTGAGGGAGCGATAGGAGTCGTCGGCGGACACGCCATCGCTGCCGAAGATTTCGTCGTCGTCCTCGACATAGCTGAACAGGTCGCCGATGTAGTCGGTCGTGTCCTCGATCGCCGTGCATCCGGTCACGAGGAGGCCGAGAGCGACCGGCCCGATCGCGAGGAGCGCCAGCGGCCTCATTCGCTGCCGCCTGAGAGTGCGCGTGATCCTCTGTTGGCCCTGGGAATCCTGCATGGGGCGTTCTCCTGGTTGGCTGGCAATGCCCTGCAACCGCCAGCATTGAGATCGGTTCGACTCGTCAGTAGCATATACGCAATTCCGATCATTCGCATTTGGCGGGTGGCGGCCGGCAGGCGCGCTCGTCAAACCACTCCACACGGACCCGGCTCACGATGCCTGACGACTCCCCCGCCGCAGACGCGACGGAACACGACACGGCCGACCAACTTGCCGCCATTGCGCAGCAGAGCCAGCGAATCGCAGCGCGCTTCCTGAGCGGGCAGGGCGCGTCCGGCGCCGGGATGGCTACCGACCCGCTCAACCTGAGCGCTGCCCTGGGGGCGATGGCGCGGAGCCTGGCCGACGACCCCTCGCCGCTGATCGACGCTCAGATCAAGTGGTGGGACGGCTATCTCAGGCTATGGCAGCAGGGCGCGCAGCGGCTTGGAGGCGAAGAGCCGGCCGAGCCAGTGGCCGTGCCCGAGCCCGACGACCGGCGCTTTCGCGATCCTGCCTGGACCGAGAGCTGGGTCTTCGATCACCTGAAGCAGTCGTACCTGCTGACCGCCGCCTGCATGCAGTCGGCGGTGGGGAACCTGAGCGGCCTCGACGAGAGGGACGCTGCCAAGCTCGCCTTCTACACGCGCCAATTCGTCGATGCGCTCGCGCCGACCAATTTCCTCGCCACCAACCCGGCGGCACTCAGGGAGACCGCCGAGACCAGCGGCGAAAACTTGTTAAGGGGCCTGCGCAACGTGCTCGACGACCTGGAGCGCAACGAGGGCCGGTTCGCGCCGCGCATGTCGGACGAGGACCACTTCACCCTGGGCGAGACCATCGCCACGACGCCCGGAAAGGTGGTGTTCCAGAACGAGCTGATGCAGCTGATCCAGTACGCGCCGAGCACAGAGACGGTATTTCGCCGGCCGCTCCTCATCGTGCCGCCCTGGATCAACAAGTATTACGTGCTCGATCTCAGGCCGAAGAACTCGTTCGTCAGGTGGGCGCTTTCCAAGGGCTATACGGTCTTCGTGATCTCATGGGTCAACCCGGACGAGCGCCTCGCTGAGAAGACCTTCGAGGATTACATGGTCGAGGGCCCGCTGGCGGCGCTGGATGCGATCGAGCAGGCGACGGGCGAGCGCGATGTCGCGGCGATCGGCTACTGCCTGGGCGGCACGCTGACGGCGGCGACGCTGGCTTACCTGGCGGCGCGGGGCGACAAGCGGATCAGGAGCGCGACCTTCTTCGCCTCCCTCGTCGATTTCGCCGAGCCCGGCGAGCTCGGCGTCTTCATCGACGATGCCCAGCTCGAGTCGCTGGAGGCCATGATGGCGGAGCAGGGCTATCTCGACGGCCGTCACATGGCGACGACCTTCAACATGCTGCGGGCCAACGACCTGATCTGGTCATTCGTGGTCAACAACTACCTGCTCGGCCGCGAGCCGCTGCCCTTCGACCTGCTCTTCTGGAACGCGGATTCGACCCGGATGCCGGTGGCGATGCACGGCTACTACCTGCGCAAGATGTATCAGGAGAACCTGCTGACGCAGCCGGAGGGCCTGAGCCTCGCCGGCGTGCCGATCGACCTCGGCCGCATCGACATCCCGACCTATATCGTGGCGACGCGGGAGGACCACATCGCGCCGTGGCAGTCCTGCTTCGCCGCCTGCGGGCTCTACCGGGGGCAGCGCCGCTTCGTGCTCGGCGCCTCCGGCCATATCGCCGGCATCATCAACCCGCCGGCGGCCGGCAAGTACGGCTATTGGACCGGCCCGGTCCTCGAGTCGCAGGACGCCGACGCGTGGCTCACCGCCGCCGAGCACCGCGAGGGCTCGTGGTGGGACGACTGGCACGCCTGGCAGCGCCGCCGCGCCGGCGGCAAGAAGGTGCCGGCGCGGTCGCCCGGCGACGGTGCGCTCAGGCCGATCGAGGACGCACCGGGCGTCTACGTCCTGGCCGGGTAGCCTCAGCCGCCCGCAGCGGCGGGCCCGAGGATGCCCGGTATTCGCCGGCGCGGTTGGCGTAGCGCCGGGCGATGGTGGTGATGGTCTCGCGCTCGGCGTTGCTCACCGTGCGCACCGCCTTCGCCGGCCGGCCCATCCACATCTCGCCGCTCTTGACCCGCTTGCCCGGCGTCACCAGCGCGCCGGCGGCGACCCACGCGCCGGTCTCCACCACCGCAAAGTCCATCACGGTGGCGCCCATGCCGATCATGCAGGCGTCCTCCAGGATGCACGCGTGCAGCAGGCACATGTGGCCCACGACCACGTCGTCTCCGATCAGCGTGGGGCCGTCGGCGGTGGCGGTGTGAATGATCGTGCCGTCCTGGACGTTGCTGCGCGCGCCCATGCGGATGTAGTTCACGTCGCCCCGCAGCACGCAATTGAACCAGATGCTCGACTTCTCTCCGAGGATGACGTCGCCGATCACGGTGCTGCCGGCTGCGACGAAGGCGCTCGGCGCCACCTGCGGCCAGCGGTGCCGATAGGGGAGCAGCAGACCGGCGGACATGGGCTCTGCTCCCGCTAGGGGAAGAGCGGCGCCTGCTCGAGCCCCGTCGTCTCCGGCAGGGCGTGCATCAGGTTCATGTTCTGGATCGCCTGGCCGGAGGCGCCCTTGACCAGATTGTCGATGGCCGAGATCAGGATCGCGCGCCCCTCGATCCGGTCGTCGAAGACGCCGATGAGGCAGTGGTTGGAGCCCCGCACGTGGCGTGTCGCCGGCGCAGCGCCCGCAGGCAATACGCGCACGAACGGCTCGTCCACGTAGCGTCGGGTGAGGGCATCGCGCAACGCGTCGGAACCCGCACGGCTGCGCACGTATATCGTCGCCAGAATGCCCCGGTTCATGGGCATGAGGTGGGGCGTGAAGTTGACCCGCACCGGCGCGCCGGCTGCCGCCGAGAGCCCCTGCTCGATCTCGGGCGCGTGGCGGTGGGCGGCAATGCCGTAGGCGTGCACGCCCTCCCCGACCTCGGCGAAAAGGCTCCCCTGCTTGGCCTCGCGCCCGGCGCCGGAGACCCCCGACTTGGCGTCGATGATGATGTCGTCGCCTTCGATCAGCCCTTCCTCGAGCAGCGGCGCCAGCGGTAACTGCGCGGAGGTCGGGTAGCAGCCGGGGTTCGCCACGAGGCGGGCGCTGCGGACCTCCTCGCGTGCGAGCTCGGTCAGTCCGTAGACCGCCTCGGCCTGTAGCGCGACGGCGCCGTGCGCCCGCCCGTACCATTCTGCATAGACCTCCGGGTCCGCGAGCCGGAAGTCGGCCGAGAGGTCCACGACCTTCAGATGGCGGGGCAAAGCGGCAACGACCTCCTGCGTGGTGCCGTGGGGCAAACAGCAGAACACCGCATCGAGCGCGTCCCAGGCGGCATCGTCGATCTTGACGAGGTCCGGGAAGCCCGCGCCGTCGAGATGGGGAAAGACCGCGCCGAGGCTCTGGCCCGCGCGCCGTTCGGCGGTCAGCAGGCCGACCGAGAAGCCGTCGTGATGCGCCAGCAGGCGCAGCAGCTCGCCGCCGGTATAGCCGCTCGCGCCGAGCACGCCGACGCGCGCCGTGTTGCCCGTGCCTGAGGAGGAGGGGCTCATGGGAAGCCTATTTCGATCGCGAGAGCCGGAGGTAAAGGCGCGCCGGCGACGCCTGGCCTAACGTTTGGAGAACTGGAAGCTTCGGCGGGCCTTGCGCTTGCCGTACTTCTTGCGCTCCACGACGCGGCTGTCGCGGGTGAGGAAGCCGCCGGACTTGAGCATCTTGCGCAGCTCCGGCTCGCGTGCCGCGAGCGCCCGGCTGATGCCGTGACGCAGCGCCCCGGCCTGGCCCGAAAGGCCGCCGCCCTTGACCGTGCAGATGACGTCGTACTGGGTGCGGCGCCCGACCAGCTCCGCCGGCTGGTTGATGATCATCCTTAGCGCCGGCCGGGCGAAATAGTTCTCCACCGGGCGCTTGTTGACCGTGATCGTGCCGATTCCCGGCCGCAGCCACACGCGTGCCACCGCGTCCTTGCGCTTACCGGTCGAGTAGGTGCGGCCCAGGCGGTCGATCTGCGGCTCGGGCTCGATGTCGGCGTCGGGCAGAGCGACTTCGCCGAGCTCGGCAAGGCTGGTCAGGGTCTTCGGCTCGTCAACCACGGAGCGTGCTCCTCGCGTTCTTCGGATTCATCGCGGCGATATCGAGGGGCTCCGGCTGCTGCGCCTCGTGCGGATGGTCCGGGCCGGCATAGACCTTGAGGTTCGCCATCTGCTGGCGGCCCAGGGGGCCCTTGGGGATCATCCGCTGCACCGCCTTGATCACCACCTCCTCGGGCTTCTTGCCGCCGAGAATGCGTCCGGCCGTGCGGGTCTTGAGGCCGCCGGGATACCCGGTGTGGTGATGGTAGAGCTTGTCTTCCCGCTTGCGTCCGGTGAGCCGCACCTTCCCGGCATTGACGATGATGATGTTGTCGCCGCAATCCATGTGCGGGGTGTAGCTCGGCTTGTGCTTGCCGCGCAGACGGGTCGCGACGATGCTGGCGAGCCGGCCGAGGACGAGGTCCTCGGCGTCCACCAGCATCCACTTCTTCTCGATTGTGGCAGGCGTGGCCGAGAAGGTTTTCATTTCGCTCACGACAATGGGATGTGACAAAACGACGCGCGGCCTCGTTCGGCTCTCGCCGGCCCGCGCGCCGCCGGGAGTATGCCACAGGACTTTGCCCAGTCAACGGCAGCGTTGCGGGGTGATGCGTGGCACTATCGCGCGGATCGAAGAGGGAGTTTTGGGACCATGTCCGATGTAGCGGGGAAGGTAGCACTCATCACCGGCGGCGGCACCGGAATCGGCAAGGGCGTCGCGCTGCTCTTCGCGCGAGAGGGTATGAAACTGGCCCTCAACGGGCTGGAGCGTGCCCCGACTGCGGATAACCAGTACGAGACGAAGCACATCGGCGGCTACTCCGCGGCGCAGGCCGTGGCCGACGAGATCGGCGGCGACGCCATCGCCATCGATGCGGACGTGGCCGACGCCGCTGCGGTCGAGGCCATGTTCGCGCAAACGGTCGAGCGCTTCGGCCGGGTCGATGTCGTGGTCAACGCGGCCGGCGTGATCACCGCCCGCCCGATCGCCGAGATGAGCGAGGCGGAGTGGGACAACATCATGGATGTGAACGCCAAGGGCACGTTCCTCGTGAACAAGGCGGCGGTCATCCGGATGCGCGCGCAGGGCGACGGCGGGCGCATCGTCAACATCTCCTCGGTCGCCGGAAAGTTCGGCACCGCGACGCTCTCGCACTACTGTGCGTCCAAGTTCGCGGTCATCGGCTTCTCGAACGCGCTGGCGAAGGAGGTCGCGCGCGAGGGCATCACGGTCAACTGCATCTGCCCCGGCATCGTGGGCACGCAGATGTGGACGCTGCTCAACGTCGCCTTCGGGGAATCGGGGGAGACGCCGGAGCAGACCTACGCACGCTTCATCGAAGGCTACATTCCACAGGGCGTTCCGCAGACCGAGGAAGACATGGCCGAGCTCGCGCTCTATCTCGTGCGTGCCCCCCATGTCACCGGGCAGGCCATCAACCTGGACGGCGGCGCCGCCTTGTAGCGTTTCCGTTTCGCACGGAAACGCTACAAGAATTTTCGCTCACGGCAGCCGGCCTGCGGCCGGCGCCTCCGCGAGGGCGCCGCATAAGCGGCGGGCTGCAGTCGCGGCCTGTCGCGCGTCCGTCAAAGTCGGACGCGCTCTAGAATCACGAGCCGCGGATCAGGTCGGCGGCCTTCTCCGCGATCATGATGACCG
>JAPPNV010000158.1 GCA_028818565.1 Rhodospirillales bacterium
GCGTTCTCGTGCTCCTGGTAGATGGCGGCGGCCAGCACCAGCACGAAGAGCAGCGCCGAGATCCGGCGGGCGGTGGGCTGGACCCGCGTGGCGAAGCCCTCGGCCCAGCGCCGGATCGCGACTCCGATCAGCACGGGCAAGGCGACGATCAGGAAGACACCGAGCGCGGTTTCGGCCACGGAGACATCGCCCGCATCGCCCCCCACGAAGTGGGCGTGGGCGAAGACGACGATGAACGGGATGGTGACCACGCCGAGCAGGCTGATAATCGCGGTGAGCGATATGGAGAGCGCCACGTCGCCGCGTCCGAAGGCGGTGAGCAGGTTGGAGGTCACCCCGCCGGGTGCGGCGGCGATGATCATGACCCCCAAAGCGAGTTCCGGCGCGAGCGGCCAGATGCTGACCAGGCCGAAGGCCACCGCCGGCAGCAGCACCACCTGCGCCACGGCGCCCACGAGGAAATCGCGCGGCTGCTTCGCGACCCTGGCGAAATCGCCGACGGTGAGCCCAAGGCCGAGCGCGAGCATGATGAACGCGAGCGCGATCGGCAGAACGACGTCAACGACGATCCCCATGCCCGTGTCCCCCTCGCTGATGGAACTGAACCGGGGTTCCTGAAGGGTGCGCCATGCCGGTGCGGAGCACAAGCGCGCCTCGGTCACGCGGAATCGCGGAATGCGGGCTGGTGTCCCGTTTGCGAAGTTTCTATCCAATTGCCCCCCACGCGTCATGGCCGGGCTTGTCCCGGCCATCCACGAGTTTTTCGTGCGGGAGGGGCAAAGAACGTGGATGCCCGGAACACCCCCGGACTTGATCCGGGGGCCGGGCATGACGATGCGTGAGAGAAGCCCGGTTGGAGGGATCGCTCACAGGCCCGAATAGGTGGGAATTAACCTCAGAAACAGGACACTAGCCCGCAATTCTCACCACGGTCACGGCCTGCGTCGCACCCAGGCGTTCGATCCGCAAGGAGCGGGCCGAATAGCGTATCAGGGAATACGGTTGAGGCCCGCGACGACGCGGGCGGGCGCCTGGGCGCGACCCGAAGGGCGGTGCTCTCCGCCCGACAGCGTGCGTCACGGCGCTTCCCCGATGCACCACATCGCGGTGCGCGCCGTTCCTACCCTGTCGGGCGGACAGCGCCGCGCAGACCATGACCGTGGTGAGAAGTGCGGGCTGGCGGCACGCATCCGCTGATCCCTCGGTCCGCGGACGTGCACGGCCATTGTCGTCGGTCTGGTCCCGGCGTGGTATGGACCCTGGACCGGGCACGACTCCGCAGCCCGGGCTTGCCGCAGCCGGCAACGTCGGGGCGGGAGTCGAGGCTGTCATGAGCGCGGACATTTCCAACGAGACCCGTCTCGCCTGGCGCCGCCGCTATTCCGGGCCGGAGTTTCTGCGCGAGGGCTTTCGGCCCATGTTCCTCGCGGCCGGGCTCTGGGCAGCGCTCGTCGTGCCGCTCTGGATCGCGGTCTGGATGGGCGCGATCTCATATCCCGGCCTGTTCGATCCGGTGACGTGGCACGTCCACGAGATGATGTTCGGCTATGTCGGGGCGACGCTTGGCGGCTTCGTGCTGACCGCGGTGCCCAATTGGACCGGGCGCCTGCCCGTGCGCGGCTTTCCGCTCGCCGCCCTTGCGCTCGCCTGGATCGCCGGCCGGGTCGCAATCTGGTGGAGCGGCGAGATCGGCGCGGTGCCGACGGCTGTCCTCGATCTTGCGTATCTGGGCGCGCTCGCGATTTTCGTCGGCAACGAGATCGTCGCGGGTCGCAACTGGCGCAATCTGCCGGTCCTCGCCGGGCTTGCGCTGATGGTCGCCGCCAACGTGCTCTTTCATCTTGCCGCGATGGAGGTAGCGGATGTGGAGGGGGTCGGCGTCCGGCTTTCGATCGCCGTGATGTCGCTGCTGCTGGCGCTGATCGGCGGGCGCATCGTGCCGAGCTTCACGCGCAACTGGTTGGCCAAACGGGATGGCCCGAAGATCGCAGCGCCCATGGGAAGGTTCGACAAGGTCGCGCTCGCCGTGACGGGCGTCGGGCTCGCGACCTGGGTGGGCTTCGCGCCGGAGCCGGTTTCGGGCACGCTGCTGACGGCGGCAGCGCTGCTCAACCTCGCCCGCCTCGCGCGCTGGCGCGGCTGGAGGACGCTGGCCGAGCCGCTTCTGACCGTGCTGCACGTCGGCTACCTCTGGCTCGCCATCGGGCTCGGCCTGCTCGGCGTTTCCAGGCTCGGAGACTGGGTGCCCGAGAAGCTGGCGCTGCACGTGATCGCGATCGGCGCGATCGCAACCATGACGCTCGCGGTCATGACCAGGGCGATCCTTGGGCATACCGGGCGCGAACTCCACGCCGGGCCCTGGATTGCGGCGATCTATGCCCTGGCGACGGTGCCGGTGTTCACGCGCGCAGCCTACGAGATCGTGCCGGCGATGAGCCTTCTATGGGCGACAGCAGCCGCCTGGTTCCTCGCCTTCGCGTTGTTTACGGCCGTCCACGCGCCGATGGTACTCGGGCTGCGCAAGTCTTGAGCCCGGCAAACGACCCGAGCCGGCGTCTCGGCGCAGACCCGAACTCGTGCGGGAGCTGCCGCCCTGGCCCGTAACACGCACCGATGTCACAGTCGGCGGCGCGCCCGGACGTTCGATCAGCCAGGGGAGCGAAAGCGTTGACCGATGTCCGTGTCGAGATCGAGGGCAGCCCCCGCGGCGGCCATGTCGCGACCGTCTGCTACGACAATGCAGCGAAGCTAAACGCCATCGACGGCGCTGGCGCCGATGCGCTGAGCGCCGCCATCCGGCAGGCGGGCGAGAGCCCCGAGGTCCGGGTCATCGTTCTGCGCGGCGCGGGCGAGCGCGCCTTCATCGGCGGGGCGGACCTCCGCGCCATGGCCGATTTGACGCCCGAGACGGCGCGTCCGTTCGTCACCGCGCTGCACGGCGTGCGCACCGCGCTTCGCGATGCGCCGGTTCCGGTGGTGGCGCGCGTTTCCGGATACTGTCTCGGGGCGGGGGTGGGGATAGCGGCCTCGTGCGATCTCCGGGTGGCCGACACGACCGCCAGGTTCGCCGTGCCCGAGGTGGTGGTCGGCATCCCCTCCGTCATCGCGTCGGTGGTGCTCCCGCGCCTGGTGGGCTGGGGGCGCGCGGCCCGCATCGTCTACACCGGCGAGATCATCGAGGCGGAACAGGCCTGCGCTTGGGGCCTCGTCGAATCCCTCGTCCCCGAAGGCGAGCTCGACGACGCACTCGCGCACACGGTGGACATGATCTGCGCGGCCGGACCCACGGCGATCCGCCTGCAGAAAGCGTTTCTGCGCGAATGGGAGGAGCTGCCGTCGCCCGAGGGCGTCCAGCGGAGCATGGACTATTTTGCCGAGGGCTTCGCGAGCGGCGAGGCGCGCGAGCGCATGGGAGCCTTCCTCGACCGCAAGCG
>JAPPNV010000273.1 GCA_028818565.1 Rhodospirillales bacterium
ACGATCACCTGCCCGACGAGGTGATCTACGAGATGATCGAGAACGCCCGCTTCTCACCGAGCGGGGGCAACCGACAAGGCAACCGGGTCATCATCGTGCGCGACATGGCGACCAGGCAGCGGCTCTCCGACCTGACGGTGCCGGTCGCCAAGCGCTACCGCGCCCAGATGGACGCGGGCGAAAGCCCCTGGAGCGCCTGGATTCCGACCAAGCTCACGCCCGAGCAGATCGAGGCGACCTCGGCGCCGGCCATGCTGACCGAGCCGTTGATCAAGTCTTCCGTCGTGCTGGTGGTCTGCGTCGACCTCAAGGTCGTTGCCGCGACCGATCAGTATCTCGACCGCGTCGGCGTGATCGGCGGTGCCTCGATCTATCCCTTCGCCTGGAGCCTGCTGCTGTCGGCCCGGCAGAACGGGTTCGGCGGCACGATCACAACCCTCCCCATCGCCCATGAGCCCGAGATCAAGACGTTACTCAACATCCCGGAGGATCACGCGGTCTGCGCGGTCATGCCCTTCGGGCGTCCGGTCAAGCAGCTCACCAAGCTGAGGCGCCGCCCGGTGGAGGAGATCGCATACCGCGAGCGCTTCGACGGCGAGGCGTTCACGCAGAGTTGATGCGCGCCTGAGGCGTCGGCACCGCTCCCGGGCACAAACAAACGACGAGACCCCGCCGGGGTTGCCCTGCGGGGTCTCGCGCCTCTCGGCGGACCGCCTGCGCCGGCGGCCCCGAAACTGGCTCCCCGGGCCGGACTCGAACCAGCGACCCAGCGGTTAACAGCCGCTTGCTCTACCAACTGAGCTACCGGGGATCATCGATTGCTGTTTGGCCGCTCACCTCCCGGCTGAACGTCCAATTGCGCGCCCTATATAGCATCAAGCCGGCCGCCATTCCAGATACCACCGCCTTGACGGCGCCGGCGGCGGGGGCCGGTTGCGCCCGAGTCTGAATCGTGGCAAATCTCGGCCGCACGTGGGCGCATAGCTCAGTTGGTAGAGCAGCTGACTCTTAATCAGCGGGTCCTAGGTTCGAGTCCTAGTGCGCCCACCACTATTTTCAAGGGCTTAGGCGGAAACGTCCAGGCACTAATTTTGTGGGGTAAGCAGCGGGTAAGCATGGCGAAATACACAACGTGTCGTGACTGAAGCTATTGTTGGCAGCTCAGTCGTGCTCCGCTTGCTGGCCTAATCCTGGAGCGGGTCCTTAGGGGTCGGACAGTTCCAGGCAGCACCCTCGACCGGCAAGCGGACCTGCTCCTCCTCAAGTTGGTGGAGCTCAGGCACCATCGTCGCTCAGGAAGATCGCCTTGGGAAAGAAATGACAGACGAGGTTGCGCCCTGGGCCAGTCCCAAACTGCCGACACGGATTTGGCTTCTATCTTGAACGCGACTTTGATCCGTCCTGGCCGGGTGCAACCAACAGTCTCCGCGCCAATCGGCGTCAAACCTTTGCAGAGAGCACCGTCTGAAATCTAAATTCTGTCTATCCTAGTCCAGACGGGTCGGCGCCTGTCGTTCCGTGGCTGCGTTTGCGCGCAGGACCTTCAGGTTATGAGTTTGCCTAGAGATCCACCGACATACCCCGACGCGTTTTCTCCCCGGCCACCACGCATCGACAATAACACTATTTTACAGTGTGTTATATAGACTTCCAAGACCCTCATTCGCCGACAAGCCGAGACGAGCATTACCGCAGACTTTGATTCCCAGTGCTTCCCAGCGTGATAGGGTGCCTCCCACGATCAAGCGAACCGGGGGACACCGTGCCGGCACAGATCAAGATCACCAAGCGCGCCATCGACCGGCTCAAGACCGACGGAACGGATCGCTTCTACTGGGACCGAGAGCTGCCGGGCTTCGGAGTGCGCGTCCGTGCCTCCGGGCGCAAGTTCTTCGTCGCCCAGTACCGCGCCAAAGGCCGGTCGCGCCGCATGACCCTCGGACCCGTCACGGCCTTCGCGCCGGAAGAGGCGCGGCGGCGCGCTATGGTCCTGCTCTCCGAAGCCAAGTCCGGCGGCGACCCGGCCGCGCAGCGCGACGCCGACCGCAAGGCCGCGACCGTGAAGGCTCTCGGGGAGCGGTTTCTCGACGAGTATGTCCCCGCCCACTGCAAGCCCAGCACGGCCTATGAGTACCGGCGATCAGTCGAGCTCTTCATCGACCCAAGAATCGGCCGGCGCAAGGTGGCGGAGATCCAGAGAAGCGACATCGCCGAGTTGCACCACGGTCTGCGCAAGACGCCCTACCAGGCCAACCGGACGCTCGGGGTGCTCTCGAAGATGTTCAACCTGGCGGAGATGTGGGGCCTGCGTCCCGACGGCTCCAATCCCTGCCTGCACGTCAAGCGATTCAAGGAGGAGAAGCGGGAGCGGTTCCTGAGCGCCGAGGAGTTCCAGCGCCTCGGCACGGTCCTCGACGAAATCCTGGAGGACGGCTCCGAGACCCGCTCGGCGGTCGCGGCGATCCGGCTGCTGATGCTCACCGGCTGCCGGCTCTCGGAAATCCAGACGCTGCGATGGGAGTACGTCGATCTGGAGGCCGGCGAGCTGCGGTTGCCCGACACCAAGACCGGCGGGCGCGCCGTGCCGCTTGCGCCCTCGGCGGTGCGGCTCCTGGAATCACTGCCGCGCGAAAAGGACAACCCGTGGGTCATCGCCGGCAAGAAACCCGGCAGCCACCTCACCGACCTTCAGCACCCGTGGCGCCGCATCCGGGCGCGCGCCGAGCTCGACGACCTGCGCATCCACGACCTTCGCCACAGCTTCGCGTCCAGGGCCCTGGCGCTTGGCGAAGGGCTCCCGATGATCGGCAAGCTGTTGGGCCACACGCAGGTGCAGACAACCGCCCGCTACGCCCACCTTGCCCGCGACACCGTGAAGGCATCCGCTGCTCGCATCGGCGACAGCATCGACGGCGATCTCACATCAACGGAACAGATAGCGTAGTGCAGCTGACATGCCGGCGGCCTCGCCGGCACCCACGACCGGCTATCCGTCGCTGACAGGCTTCCGGGTGCCTGATATGAAGGTTGCAGCGCTCCGGGCTCGGAGAATGCGGTTCAGGTCGAGATAGGACCTTCGGCAATGCAAACGCCTGTTGTCGCCGATAACGATTTTCCGGTCGGAGAGTCTGCATATCCTCAGAAGACGGCGGATGGTTTTACCTGTACAGGTATCGCGACTCTGCCGGGCTCGAAGGCACCGTGCACCGTTCGAAGGAGCCTTCCAGAACCTGTCCGGCAAGGAAATCGGCGATACGTTAGGAACATTGAAAATTGATTGGACATAGACGAGCCACGGTCAGGGGATACCCATGCCGACCTTGAATTGGCTCACCCGCGACGCAGATATTTTTGCGGCCAGACAAGCGTAAGCGGTTAAAGTAAGACGTCGAGGCCCCATCAGGGCCGGATTTTCGTTTG
>JAPPNV010000221.1 GCA_028818565.1 Rhodospirillales bacterium
ATCGGGAACGAAGCCGATCCAGAGCTCGCTCATCTCGTCCGTGGTCTCCCAGCCCCAGGTCACGGTCTCGGGCTCCAGCGCCGGGTTCTGCGGATTGTCCGCCGAGTTGTCGTAACGCATCCAGGCGTCGATGCGGCTGCCCGCCGGCAGATGGACCGGCTCCCGGTAGGCGAAGGTGTTCTGCCAGCGAAAGTCCCAGTCGGCGATGCGGATGAGCGGCGTCTCGCTGCCGTCGGGCAGGGTCGCGATGGCGATGAACTCGCGGCCGAGAAAGTGCATGTGCGGGGTCACGTCCGTCAGCGTCATGCCGGACGGCACGGTCATCGAGAAGCGCCGCCAGTAGTTCTCCTCGCCGGGTGGAATCCTCAGGTTCTGGGTGCCGATGACCACGCCGTCGACGTAGCGGGAGACGGGTTCCCTGGCGAAGTAGAAGCCCACCTCGCTCCGGTCGGCGGTCGCCTTCCCGTTCAGGTGGTAGTGCACCTCCAGCACCAGATCCCCGCCCTTGGGCAGCCACATGCCCAGCCCCTTGTCGAGGACATAGGGGTCCGCGCCCGGCGTCCAGCCGCCGATGCCCCAGGCGTTGTAGTCGAGGAACGCGCCGGTGCCGAAGACGGAAAAGCCCGGCTCTGCGTCCTTCGCATCCTCCGCCCGCGCGCGGCCGCCGTAGTCCATCAGGTAGTTGGCGTGGTGCACCACCTTGGCATCGCCGGGGCTGAATTCGAGGGCCGTCACCACCTTGTCCTCGGCGAAGCCGGTGGGGATGACGAAGTAGCGGTAGATGTCCTCGCCGTCCGCCGGCACCCGGAAGGGTTCGGGCATGCTGAGCACCAGGTCCGGCTCGCCCAGGCGCCACTTCGAGGGAGAGCGAGCCGAGACCGGCATGGTGTCCTCGGCATCGCCGCGCCGGGCGCCGTTCTCCGACCACGATGCGAGCAGCGCGATCTGGTGATCGCTGAGGCGGCGCGCGTCGCGGAACGCGCCGAAGCCGGGCACCGCCCGCCACGGCGGCATAAGCCGCTCGCCGGTCATGAAGGAGACCATCCGGTGCCAGCGCTTCGCATTGTCGTAGCCTTCGAGGGAGAAGGGGGCGATGCCGCCCTGCCGGTGGCACTCGACGCAGTTGGCCTCCAGCAGCGGCGCGATGTGGCGGGTGTAGGTGACCGCGCCCGGCCCCGCGCCGTTCGCACCAATCCGGCTCCAGTCGTGGTGGAAGCACCCGACTGCCTCGGTCTCGTAGGGTTGCGGCTGGCTGCCGCCGGCCATCGCTTCGACGACGGTGCGCAGGTCGTGAGAGGAAATCCGCGTGCGCAGCTTGCCGACGGCGGCGAAGCGGTCGTCGATGCGGCCCCGGTAGACGATGCGGTCGGCGGTGGAGATCACGAAGGACTCCGACATCACGCGGGGGCCGAGGCGGAGCGCCAGATCGCCGGCACTGTCCAGAATGACCGGGAACGCGACCCCGAAGTCCTCCACGAAATCGGCGCTCGCCTGCCAGGCGATGGCGGGGTTGGAGAGGATCCCGTAGAGCGCCACGCCCTTCGCCCGCGCATCGTCATGGAGCTTGTTGAGCGTCGGCACGTAGCGCGTGGCGACCGGGCACGCGGTATCCAGGAACACCAGCACCGCCGGTTGCACCTTGCCCATGTGCACGCCGATCCGGTGGTGGCGTCCCTCGGTGTCGGTCACCCGGACTCCGATGAGATCCACGAGGTCGCCTGCGGCGGGTGCCGCGAAGGCGGTCATCGGCGACAGCGCCAGCAGGCAACCGAGAGCGATCAGGGCGCGAAGTCGCTTCGCGATGGTCTTCGTCATGGAGCCAATCCTTCGAGTAACGTGCGGAGCGCCAGGTCGGCCGCATGCGCGGGCGCGAGCCTGCCCGCGGCCACTTCCGACCACGCGAGCCACACTTGCGCATCGATATTGGCGACCGCCCAGCTGCGCGGCGCGTCGGCGGCGATCACGCCTTCCGCCTTGAGGTCGTCCACCAGATGCGCGAGCCAGTCGAGCTCGTCCTCGTAGCGCTTGCGGACGCTTTCGTCGTCGACGGTCTCGGACACGAGGAATTGATAGCGGTCGCCGAGCGGAACCACGGCTTCCAGCATCCGCGACAGGCGATCCCGCGCGGTGCGTGCGTCCTTGAGCGCCTCGGCGGTCGCGGCGTCGATCTCGTCCATGCACTGTTGGGAGGCGGCGGCGATCAGGTCGGCCCGAGACGCGAAGTGGCGGTGCAGGCTCGCCCGGCCGACGCCAGCGCGGGTCGCGATCTCGGAGAGGGACGCACCGGGGTTGCGGGCAAACGTGTCGATGGCCGCGTCGAGAATGGCTTGGCGCATCGGGGGTCTGAGAGGTCGCTCAGGCATGGAAGTATGATACAATAATGTCTCATATGATGCAATAGTGAATCCTGCTCGCGTCGCTCGCCTCACGGCGTGTCGTGATAGGATCGCGCGCTTCGACGCCAACCACGATTCCAGGTGCCCGGTCCATGCCTCTCGACGACATCAACTACCCCGAGAACCCCAACGATCTCGAAGCCTTCTGGATGCCGTTCACGGCGAACAGGGGCTACAAGCAGAAGCCGCGCCTGATGACGCGCGCCAAGGGCATGCACTACTACACGCCGGGCGGCCGCGAGATCCTGGACGGCACCGCCGGGCTCTGGTGCTGCAACGCGGGCCACGGACACGAGACGATCGTGGCGGCGATCAAGGCGCAGGCCGAGCGCATGGACTTCGCGCCGACCTTCCAGCTGGGCCACCCGGCGGCCTTCGAGTTCGCGAACCGGCTGGTCGACCTCGCGCCCGGCGATCTCGACCACGTGTTCTTCACCAACTCGGGCTCGGAATCGGCCGACACGGCGCTCAAGATCGCTCTCGGCTATCACTACGTGCGGGGCAAGGGCTCGAAGACCCGCCTGATCGGGCGCGAGCGCGGCTACCACGGCACCAACTTCGGCGGCACGTCGGTGGGCGGCATCGTCAAGAACCGCATGTTCTACGGCGGCCTGCTCTCCGGCGTGGATCACATCCGCCACACCCACGACCTGGAGCACCAGGCCTTCAGCCGGGGCGAGCCCGAATGGGGCGTGCACCTGGCGGACGACCTGGAGCGGCTGGCGGCGCTGCACGACCCCTCCACCATCGCTGCGGTGATCGTGGAGCCCGTGGCAGGGTCCACCGGCGTGCTGGTGCCGCCCAGGGGCTACCTGCGCCGGCTCCGCGAGATCTGCGACAGGCACGACATCCTGCTGATCTTCGACGAGGTGATCACCGGCTTCGGCCGCCTCGGCGCGAACTTCGCGGCCGATTACTTCGACGTGCAGCCGGATATCCTGACCACCGCCAAGGGACTCACCAACGCGACCGTGCCCATGGGCGCGGTGTTCTGCCGCAGCAAGATCTACGACGCCTTCCT
>JAPPNV010000453.1 GCA_028818565.1 Rhodospirillales bacterium
CGCTCGGCCACATCGGGCTCTACCGCGACCCCAAGACCCACCGCCCGGTCGAGTATTACGTGCGGCTCCCGGCGGACACCAACCGCCTCTTCATCCTGGTCGACCCGATGCTGGCGACCGGCTACTCCGCCTCCTACGCGGTCGACCTGCTCAACCGAAACGGCATCGACGACAGCAACGTCCGCTTCATGGCCATGGTCGCCGCGCCCGAGGGCATGCGCGCCTTCAACGAGAAGCACGCGAGCGTCGAGGTGTGGGCCGCGAGCCTCGACGAGAAGCTGAACGAGAAGGCCTATATCGTGCCGGGCTTGGGAGACGCGGGCGATCGGCTCTTCGGCACGGATTAGAACTTTTTTCGCTCACGGCAGCCGGCCGTCCTGCGATTCCACGCGCCTGCCGGCGCGACCGGCCGGCGCCTCCGCGAGGGCGCCGCATAAGCGGCGGGCCGCGGTCGCGGCCTGTCGCGAGCCCGTCTATGACGGTCTCGCTCTCGCTTCAGTCAGTTTGCCGCCCTACGCTTCTCCCGAGAGTCCAGGAAGGGCGTGATCCGGCCGCCGAGGGTCTGGCCGGTCAGCTCCTCGGCGACGGCGACGGCGCGGCGCAGGCCGCCCACGTCGATCCCGGTCTCGAAACCCGCCTCGGTCGCCATGAACACCAGGTCCTCTGTCGCGAGGTTGCCGGTGGCGCCCGGCGCGAAGGGGCAGCCGCCGAGGCCGCCGATGGAGCTGTCGAACTTGCGGATGCCGCACTCGATGGCGACCCAGGTGAGCGTGAGCCCCATGGCGCGCGTGTCGTGGAAGTGGCCGGCGAGGCGCTCGGGCCCGTAGCGATGGGCCAGCGTCTCGAACAGGTGCGCCATCTGAGGCGGGCTGCCGGCCCCGGTGGAATCGCCCAGCGCAAGCTCGTCGGCGCCGGCATCGAACATGCGGGCGGCGAGGTCGAACACCGTCTCGGGCGGCACCACGCCCTCGTAAGGGCAGGCCGCAACCACGGACAGATACGAGCGGGCGCGGATGCCGTCCGCCTTCGCGCGCCTTATCACCGCCTCGTTGACCCGGATCGCTTCGTCCAGCGACATGTTGATGTTGCGCCGGTTGAAGGTATCGGTGGCGGCCAGCACCAGCGCCACCGTGGTGACTCCGGCGTCCACCGCGCGCTCGTAGCCCTTCTCGTTCGGCACCAGCGCCTCGTAGCCCACGCCCCGATCCTGCGGCAGGTTGGCGAAGATCTCCGCCGCGTCCGCCATCTGCGGCACCGCCTTGGGCGAGACGAAGCTCGCCGCCTCGATGGATTGCAGGCCTGCATCCAGCAGGGCGTCGAGCAGGCGCAGCTTGCCTTCGGTCGGCACGACGCGCGGCTGATTCTGGAGCCCGTCGCGGAGCCCCACTTCGTGCACGGTGATGACCTCACTCATCGATCGCTTCCTCAGGCTGTCTCGTTCTCGTCAGGCAATCACGCCGGCCTCGCGCAGCCTGGCAAGCTGTGACTCGCTCTTGCCGCAGAGGCCGGCCAGCACCTCGTCCGTGTGCTGGCCGAGGAGCGGCGGCGGGTCGTAGCTCTCGCCCGGCGTCTCGCTCAGCTTGATCGGGTTGCCCGTGGTGCGGAAGGAGCCGCCCTCCGGGTGTCCGATCTCGACCACCATGTCGCGGGCCTGCACCTGCACGTCGGTGAGCGCATGGGCCACGTCGTTGACCGGACCGCAGGGCACGCGGGCCGCGCGCAGCGTCTCCAGCCACTCGTCGCAGCCGCGCGCCGCGAGCGCCTCCGCGATCGCGCCGACCACCTCCTCCCGGTGGTCGCGACGGCCCTCGTAGCCGTCGAAGCGCGCGTCCTGGAGAGCCGGGCTCCCCAGCACGTCCCTGAGCCGCGCCCACTGGTCGTCCTTCACAACCGCGATGATCAGCCACCGGTCCTTGGTCGGGAACGTATCGTAAGGCACGTAGACCGAATGCGCGTTGCCGAATTGGCGGGGCACATCGCCGGACAGCAGGTGCATCGCGGCAATGTAGCTCAGGAGCGAGACCTGGCAGTCCTGCATGGAGAGGTCGATATGCTGGCCGCGCCCGGTCAGCTCGCGCGCATGCAGCGCCGCCAGCATGGCGACCGCGCCGAAGAGCCCGCTCGTGAGGTCGCCCATGGGCACGCCCGCGCGGATCGGCGGGCCGCCGGCCTCGCCGGTGATCGACATGCCGCCGCCGTAGCCCTGGGCCACCATGTCGAAGGCGGTGCGGTCGCAGTCCGGCCCCTCCTCGCCGAAGCCGGTCACGCTGCAGGTGACGATGCGCGGGTTGATCGCGGCGAGCGTCGCGTGGTCGATGCCGAGCCGCTCGGTCACGCCGGCGCGAAAGTTGTTGACGACGATATCCGCCTTGTCCGCGAGCTCGTGGAAGAGGGCGCGGCCCTCGGCCCGCTTCAGGTCGATGCAGACGCTCTTCTTGTTGCGGTTGAGCGTGCGGAAGTAAGGCCCCATCCCCTTGAAGGCGTAGCGCGGGTGGTCGCCCATCAGGCTGCGGGTCATCTCGCCGGTGCCCGGCGGCTCCACCTTGATGGTCTCGGCGCCGAGATCGGCCAGCAGCATCGCCGCGAACGGGCCCGACAGCATGTGCGTCAGGTCGAGCATCACGATGTCCGAGAGGGCCTTCATCGGGGGCGTCTGGGGTGCTGCGGTGGCGGGAGGGATCACACTCTATGGCCCGCGCCCGCGGCCGGTCAATGCGCGCTGCCTACATAAGGGTCGTCGGTCGCGCATATGTCGCCGGGGCGCAATTCATCGCCGTGCGCCGCGTCCAGTCGCCACCGGAAGCCGGTTTTCCAACCCCCATACTTACTATTGGCCGCCGCCGACCCCCGACTTCATGCTATGTCTTTGTATCTCAAGATGACCAAGACTGCGCCATTCGAGTTCTTGTGCTTGAGCCGCGACCTTTCACAGCGGCGGATGATCGAGCGCGTGCTGGGTCGAGAGGGCAGGGTTAGCTGGATCCTGCTGCGCCCGATAAGCCTGCGCCGATATAAAGAGGCGCGCGCGGTTGCCGAAAGAGCGTTGGTCAACGCTCCAAACCCGCCGTCCAGCTGGCTGATGCGGACTCTCAAACTGTGGCACCTCAGGGCGCAATACGCCGGCGCACGACGACTATTCCAGCGCCGCGGTTCGGCCGTTGCCGTGGCTTGGGGCGGCAGCGATGGTGGGCGTATGGCCTTCATGGAAGGTGCACGGGCTGCAGGTGCGCGTCGACTGTATGTTGAACACGCACCGGTTCCCGGTCGGATTACAGTCGACCCGCGCGGCGTCAATGCGCTTTGCTCATTGCCCCGGACGCTGGAGCCCTATCTGGCATGGGCCGACAAACATGCACCCGATCGAAAGGCATGGCGCGCGGCGCGGAGCGA
>JAPPNV010000397.1 GCA_028818565.1 Rhodospirillales bacterium
GCGCCGTCGCCGCGCCGGATGGCGCGCTGCAGCGCCGAGAGGTCCTCGCTGAAGCGGCCCAGCATCTCCAGCACTGCTTCACGATTCGTGAGGAAGATATCGCGCCACATGACCGGGTCCGAGGCGGCGATGCGCGTGAAGTCTCGGAAGCCGGCCGCCGCGTACTTGAACACCTCTTCCTTAGTCTCCTCCTCGAGGTCGGTGACCGTGCCGACGATGTTGTAGGCGATCAGGTGCGGCAGGTGCGAGGTGATGGCGAGCACCGCGTCGTGGTGATCGGCGCTCATCAGTTCCACCGACATCCCGGCCATGCGCCAGAGCGCGACGACACGCTCGACCGCTGCGGGGTCGGCGTCCGGCGGCGGGGTCAGGATGCACCAGCGGCCCTCGAACATTTCGGCGAAGCCCGCCTCGGGGCCGGAATGCTCGGTGCCGGCGACCGGGTGGCCGGGGATCAGGTGGACACCCGGCGGCACGTGCGGCGCCACCGCCGCGAACACCGCCTTCTTGACCGAGCCGACGTCGGTCAGGATCGCCCCCTCAGCCAAATGCGGCCCGATTTTCGCGGCGAGCGGCGCGAACGTGCCGACCGGTGAGCCCAGCACCACCAGGTCGCAGCCTTCCACCGCTTGCGCCGGGTCCAGCGTCACCCGGTCGACGAAGCCGAGCTCCGTCGCCTTGTCGATGGTGGCCTGGCTGCGGGCGCAGCCCACGATCTCGGTCGCGGGCGCCTTCAGCCGCAAGACCCGCGCGAGCGACGAGTTGACCAGGCCGAGGCCGATCAGCGCGACACGGGAAAAGGGTTCGCTCATCGGTCGTCGCCCGCGTTTGCGTCCGCCGCAGGCGCCGCCATGAAGGCTTCGAGCGCCTGGGCGAGAGCCTCGTTCTCCGCCTCCAAGCCGATCGTGATTCTGAGACAGTCGGCAAGGTGATAGGGCTCCATCCGCCGGGCGACAATGCCGCGTTCGGTGAGGAAGCGATCGGCCGCCGCAGCGTCCCGTCCCGGCTCGTCAGGGAAGCGCACCAGCAGAAAGTTGCAGACGCTGGGCACGACGTGGAGCCCGGCGGCGCCGAGCCGCGCGGCAAGCGCACCGAGGCATTGCTCGTTGTGCTGCCTGGCGCGCGCGATGTGATCCTGATCCTCCAGCGCAGCCAGCGCCGCGGCGAGTGCTGCGGCATTGGCGTTGAAGGGGCCGCGGATGCGGTGGAGCACGTCGATGATGGCGGGCGACCCGTAGGCCCAGCCGAGCCGGAGCGCCGCAAGCCCGTAAGCCTTTGAGAACGTGCGGGTCATCACCACGTTGGGGGCCATGCCGGCGAGGTCGAGGCCGGAATCGTAGTCTTCGGCGGTGGCGAACTCCGCATAGGCCGAATCGATCACCAGCACGATGTGTTCCGGCAATCCGCCCCAGAGCCGGCGAAGCTCGCCCTTCGGAATGTAGGTCCCGGTCGGGTTGTTGGGGTTGGCGAGGAAGACAACCCGGGTCCGCTCGCTTACCCGACTCAGGATCGCGTCGACATCGGCGGTGTAGTCGGTCTCGGGCGCCACGACGGGCGCGGCACCCACGGCGAGCGTCGCGATGGGATAGACCAGGAAGCCGTGGCGGCAATAGATGATCTCGTCGCCGGAGCCTGCGTAGGCGTGGGCGAGGAGCTGAAGCAGCTCGTCCGAGCCGTTGCCGCAGACAATGCGGTCCGGGTCGATGCCGTGGTGCGCACCCAGCGCCGTGCGCAGCTCCGTGGCGCCGCCATCGGGGTAGCGGTGAAGCGCACCGGAGAGTTCCCGGTAGGCGGCCTGTGCCTTGGGGCTCGGCCCCAGCGCCGACTCGTTGGAGGAGAGCTTGATGGTGTTGGCGTGCCCGGCTGCAGTGGATCGCCCGCCCACGTAGGGCGAGATCTCCATGATCCCGGGGCGGGGGGTGGGTTGGACCGGCATCTCAGGGCCCGCCTCTCGTCAATCGGCCGGCTCGGGCGCAGGCGGCCTCGGGTAGCTGCCCAGCACGGCGATCCGCCCGATAGCGTCCCCCAGCTGCTCGGCGAAGTGCTGCAGCCGTTCGTCGCCTTCGGCGATGAAGCCATTGACCTCGATCAGCTGCCAGCGGCCGGGCGCGCCGCCGTCGCCGTGCCAGGCCACGGAGCCCGTCACCGCGATGCCGGCCACGGCGAGCGCCGAGCGGATGCGGTCGCGGCTGATCGTGTCCGAGGATTCCACCGCGAGGTACGAAACGTCGTCGCCCGACGGAGCCGGTGGGGTCATGGCCACCACGAGGGCATTGGTCTTGCCGGCGGCATGTCGTCCGCCCGCGAGCCAGGGCAGGCGGGAGACGATCATCGGCCGCTCCTCGTCGCTGACGGCAAGCGTCAGCCACCAGGGCTCGGCGCTCACCCCGATATCGCCGCTCATCGCATCCGCAGGCACCGGCAGCACGCCGATCGACGCCTTGCCGTCGCGCACACCGCGCAGCACGCCGCTCTCGGTCCGGGCAGTGATCAGCGGCGTCTCGGCGCCGAAATAGACCCGTGCCAGGTCCGGAAAGCGGCTCTCCTCGCTCGGCTCCTCCACCGTGAACACGGAGACCGCGAAGCCGCCCTCGGCAAAGAGGGTCGCCGACATGATCTCGGACCAGATGCGCACGATGACGGGGAAGGGAAAGGGGCCCTCATGGCGCTCTTGCAGCCGCCTGAGGATGGCGGCCTCGCGCGCAGGGCGAAGCAGCGCGCCGGTGGCGCCGCGGGCGCGCTTGGCCTCGCTGATGCGGTTGGCGGACGCCATCCGGCGCATCAGGAGATCGTGGATCGTGTCGTCGATCTCATCGATCTCGTCGCGCAGGGCGGCGAGCGGAGATTCCTCCGGCGAAGGCCTGTTCATGGCTTGGCTGACACGGCTCAGGGGGTGGCAAGTCCTAGTCCAAGACCGTGATAAAATCAAAGAGAACATTGACTTTCGGATTCAAATCGCAACTGTCTGACCCCCTTTCGGCGACACTTGCGGCGCGCGACCTCGATAGCGGGGCGCGGCCGTTGGGAGCCCGGTGAACGATGACCGCAATGCCCGAGAGCCAAGCCGCGGCGGCGCATGCTCAGACCGGCCTGAGCGTCGAGCTTGGCCGGGAGACGCCGCTCGAGCTCGACTGCGGCGTTTCGTTCGGGCCCTTCACGCTCGCCTATCAGACCTATGGCACGCTCAACGAAGAGCGCTCCAACGCGGTGCTCCTCTGCCACGCGCTCACCGGCGATCAGTTCGTTGCGGGCCCCCACCCGGTCACCGGCAAACCCGGCTGGTGGGAGCTGATGGTGGGGCCCGGCAAGACGTTCGATACCGATCGCTACTTCGTGATCTGCAGCAACACGCTCGGCGGCTGCATGGGCACCAGCGGGC
>JAPPNV010000216.1 GCA_028818565.1 Rhodospirillales bacterium
GCCTTGGCGGCGGAGCGCAGATTGCCCGAGCCATAGTCGATGATCGCGGTGGTCACGGCGCGTCAGCTCCAGAAGCCGGGGTTCGGGTCGAGACCGCGCGACCAGGGCGACGGTGCTGCCGCGCCTGCAGCCGGCGCCGCCGGTCGCGGGGCCGGTACGGGCGTCATGGTCTCGGCATAGCGGATGAGCGCCTGCGCTCGGTTCGGTGCCGCCACCACTTCGGCCAGGCGATAGCCGCGCGCGGCAAGCCCTGCCCGGCGCAGGTCGTTCGCCGACATGCCGGCGAGCACGGCATAGCCGAGGCCGAGCACCACCGGCAGAACCGGCCCGAGACCCAGCACCAGCGGAACCGCAATGATTGCCGCCAGCGAAGCAATCAGCGGCAGGGCCGCGAGCCACAGGCCCTCCGCGAGCGCCCAGAACGGCGCAAAGAAGAACGCGAGCCAGTTGAACCCCTCGCGCACGAGCACGGCGTGGCCCAGCGCGCCATCGTCCCCGCCGCTCGGGCCAGAGGGTAGGTGGACCGTGTAGAAGCGCACCTCAGACCTCCAGGCTGCCGCCCAGCACGCCCTTGGTCGACGGCACCTCGCCTGCCATCCGCGGGTCGGGCTCGATCGCCTGGCGCAGCGCCCGCGCGAGGCCCTTGTAGCAGGCCTCGATCATGTGATGGCTGTTCTCGCCGTACATGACCTCGACGTGGAGCGTGAGCCCCGCCGCCTGCGCGAAGGCCTGGAACCACTCCTTGAAGTGCTCGGTATCCATGCCGTCGAGGCGCGGCCTCTCGAACGTGACGCGCCAGATCAGATAGGGCCGGTTGCTCGCGTCGAGGGAGACGCGCGCGCACGCCTCGTCCATCGGGATCACCGCGCTGCCGTAGCGCCGGATGCCGCGGCGATCGCCGAGAGCCTTGCTCACGGCCTCGCCGATCGTAATACCGGTGTCCTCGACGGTGTGGTGCAGCGTCACGTCGATGTCGCCCTTCGCATCGCACTCGATATCGATCAGGCTGTGGCGCGAGAGTTGCTCCAGCATGTGATCGAAGAAGCCGATTCCCGTGGCGATCTGCGAGCGGCCGCGCCCGTCGAGATCGACGGCGACGGTAATGCTCGTCTCCTTGGTGACCCGCTCGACGCGGGCCGTGCGCGTGGGCTGGCTCATGCCGCAGACCGATGATCCTGGGAGAACGGCGCCTTGTAGCAAGAACCGCCGTTGGCTGCCAGCCTGGACCGGCCGGGCGCCCCTTCGCCCTTCCCGCCGGCGGCGGACCGGGGCATGATGGCGCGAGACACACGCCTGACGAGGAGATCGAGGCATGGCCGGCACCTTCGACATCAACATCGATTGCGGCGAGAGCTTCGGCAACTGGGTCATGGGGGCGGACGAGGCGCTCATGCCCCACATCACCACCGCGAACGTCGCCTGCGGCTTCCATGCCGGCGACCCCATGACCATGATGAAGACCGTCGCGCTCGCCAAGGAGAACGGCGTGGCCGTGGGCTCCCATCCGGGGCTGCCGGACCTCATGGGCTTCGGCCGCCGGGTCATGGCGATCACGCCGGACGAGCTCTACGCCTACGTGATCTACCAGACCGGAGCACTGAAAGCGGCGCTGGAGGCCAACGGCATGGCGCTCCACCACGTCAAGCCCCACGGCGCCCTCTACCGGATGCTCAACGACGACGAGGCGCTGGGCGAGGCCTTCGCCCGCGCGGTCATCGATCTCTGTCCGGAGCCGATGATGTACTACCCGGCGCCGGTGGAGCGCCACGCGGTGACGAAGATCGCCGCCGACATGGGCATCGACGTGGTGGGCGAGCTCTACTTCGATCTGCCCTACGACGACGACGGCACGCTGGTGCTCAAGCGCTCCAACGAGGGCGCGGACCTGGACGACACCCGGCACAAGCTCGGGCTCTTTCTGGAGACCGGCAACACCCTCAGCATCAACGGCGCGCGGGTGCCGATTTCGGCGCGCAGCATCTGCCTGCACGGTGACGGGCCGAACGCGGTCGATCTCGCCACGACCATCGGCGGGACCCTTTCGGAACACGGCTATTCGCTGGAGCCGCTGACCCCGGCGCCGACGCTGCACCAGGCCGCCGAGTAAGGGACTGGAAACGCGGCGCCGGTTGAGGCATCTTCCGGCGTCGCGGCTCCGAGGAGTCGCAGCGCATGAGTCAAAGGAGTAAGCGTCGATGAGCGACGATCACGGCCCCTCGCTCGAGGAGCTGACGCGGGCACGAATTCCCTATGTGGCGGCGCTCAGCCTCGTCGTCCTCATCATCGGCGTCCTCGCGGGCCTCTCCGCCGGCGGCATCGTTCCGTAAGGAGCCTGCTCAGGCGCTGGTCGGGGCAGAGGGCAGCAGCCCCTCCTCGCGCATCCAGCGGCAGAGATCTTCGAACATGGTGCGGAGCGGGACCGGCTTGAAGCCGAGCTCCCGTATCGCCTTGTCGCACAGCATGATCTGATCCAGGTTCGTGACGAAGTGGATCTCGTCGCTTGCGTCGGGATTGCGCTCGCTTGTCGCCTGCGGCGGCTCGACGCCGACGATCTCGGCCACGATGCCGGCTGCGGTGGCAAACTTCTCGTTGGCGCCGCCGAGGATATAGCGCTCCCCTCTCCTCCCCCGCTCGTAGGCGCTGATATGCGCCTTCGCGGTCTCGTCAATATGGCAGAAGGAGCCGCCGCCGGTGCCCACGGTGGTCATGGCGCCGCTCGCGATGGCCTGGACGAAGGGACCCCAGATCACTCGGTCGTAGGGCCCGACCACATTGCCGGGGTTGACGCAGACGGCATCGAGGCCGCCGGCCACGGCCTCCAGCACGATGTCCTCGGCGGCCTTCTTGGTGCGGCAATAGTTGACCGGCAGCGCGTCGGCGTTGGACGGCGCGGTCTCGTCGATGGGCAGGCCATCGTGAAGACCCCATGTCGCGCCCGTCGACGTCTGGATGAAGCGCCCGACATTCCTGGCCTTCGCCGCCTCGACAACGGCGCGGGTGCCCGCCACGTTCGCGTGGGTCTGGGCCTCGTCGCCGGCCGAATCGAAGCTGACATTGCCGGCCACGTGGAACAGGGCATCCACGCCTTCGGGGATTGCGCTCTCCAGAAACTCCCGGTCGCCGATGTCGCCCACCACCAGAGTGGCCGGGAACTGACTCAGGTAGGTGAGGTCCGAGGTCTCGCGGTGCATCGCGGTCACCGACCAGCCGGCCTCGCCCAGTTGCTTCACCAGGTTGACGCCGATGAAGCCCGACGCGCCGGTTACGAACGCGGTCTTTCCAGTCATGCCTGATTCCCCGATTGCGTGCGGCTTAGCGCCAGATCGGCTTGCCGGAGCCCGGCAGGCCGTATGAGTCCCACTTGCCCGTCA
>JAPPNV010000037.1 GCA_028818565.1 Rhodospirillales bacterium
TCTTCGACAATCTCGCGCTCTACCCCAACAAGACGGGGTACGAGAACGTCGCCTCCCCGCTCAAGCTCGCCAGGATGCCGAAGGCCGAGATCGCAAAGCGGGTCGACGAGATCGCGGGGCTGCTCAAGATCGGACACATCCTCGATCGCCTGCCCGCGACCTTCAGCGGCGGCGAGCGCCAGCGTGTGGCCCTCGGGCGCGCCATGGTGCGTGAGCCGCGCTTCTACTTGCTCGACGAGCCGCTTTCGAGCCTCGACTTCATGCTCCGCATCGAGCTCAGGACCGAGTTGAAGCGCTTGCAGCGGGAGCTCGGGCGCACCTTCGTCTTCGCGACGCCGGACTACACCGAGGCCCTGGCGCTGGCGGATACCGTCTGCGTCCTGTTGGAAGGCGAGGTGCGGCAGATCGCCAAGGCGCAGGAGCTCTATGACGAGCCGGCGGATCGCGACGTGGCCCGTTTCGTCGGCAATCCCAAGATCAACATCGTTCCCGGCCGGCTCACGCGCGAGAACGGCGCGGCCAGGCTCTCCATCGGCTCGATGGACCTGCCCTTGCCGGAACGCATGGAGCACGGGCTGCCGGCGCACATGAGCGAGGTCGAGGTGGGGCTCCGCCCCGAGCACGTCAGGATCGTGGCGTCAGCCTCCGAGGAGACGCACCGCACCGGCATCGTCAACGACCTCGAGCCGCTCGGCATGCATACGACGGTCGGCATCGACCTGTCGGGGATCAACCTGGCGCTTACTGTCGCTGGCGTGCAAGAGTTCAACGACGGCGACCGGGTCGAGGTGCATCTCGATACCGAGACCCTGCTGTTCTTCGACCCGATCTCGGGGCGCCGCGTCGGCAACTAGCCGGCCCGGCAGCGCGTCAGTTCCCACGTCCCCGGCGAGCGGCCGCCGTCGAGAGCGACGGCCCGCATGGCATGTGCCGCAGACGAGGGAGTAACCCGCGATGCCGAAGACCGCACGCGCTGAAGCGCAGCCCGTAAGTATCGAAGACGAGATCACGCAGGCGGCGATCGAGCGTCTGGAACAGGGCGCAGACGGGCGGTTGCGGGAGATCATGGTCAGCCTGACCCGCCACTTGCACGGCTTCATCCGTGAAATCGAGCCAACCGAGGAAGAATGGTTGGCGGCGATCCGCTTTCTGACTGCGACCGGCCAGAAGTGCGACGAGAACCGGCAGGAGTTCATCCTGCTCTCGGACACGCTGGGTGCCAGCATGCTGATCGACGCCATCAACAACCGCAAACCGGGCGGTGCCACCGAGAGCAGTGTGCTCGGCCCCTTCTATCGCGAGGGCGCGCCGGACTACGAGAACGGCGCCGACCTGGCGGAGGACGAGACAGGCGGCGAGCGCGTGCTCGTCTCGGGCAAGGTGATCGACCTCGACGGCGCGCCAATCGCGGGCGCAGTGCTCGACATCTGGCAGACTGCGTCAAACGCCGCGTACGCGGCGCAGGATCCGTCCGGGACGTCGTTCAACCTCTGCGGCCGGCTCACCACCCAGGCGGACGGGCGCTACTGGTTTCGCACACGCAAGCCCGTGAGCTACACGATCCCGGGCGATGGCCCCGTCGGTGCCATGCTGGATGCCGCCGGCCGTCACAACTGGCGCCCGGCCCACATCCATTTCATGCTGTCGGCGGCGGGGTACGAGACGCTGGTGACCCAGCTCTTCACCGACGACGATCCCTATCTCGGGAGCGATGCCGTCTTCGGCGTCAAGGACTCCCTGGTCGTCCACTACGACGAGACGGAAGAGGGCCTGCGCCTCGACCACGACTTCGTGATGACGGCTCAGCCGTAGGCCTTGGATCGCCCTCTGCCGGGGGTTCAGAACCGTCGGTTGGACGGCCTTCAGCCGTCTCCGACCCTGAATTCGTGACGCTCCAGCGACTCGAGAGTTTCAAGCGCGTGTCAACTCCCCGCCGCAGGGACCTCGTCGGCGCAATCCATTGATCTTTCCATAACTTATTGTAATTGCGTCCAATTCAGGCCGTAATCCAGACGCCACGGCAGTCGGTGCTGGACATGCCCCCGCGGGCTGCTCAAGATTCATGGTCGCGACTCGGGCCGCTACACCGTGAGTGGCAACGCGGCGGTGTGCGGCATCCACAAGGTATGAGGGGCGCTATGGGTGATCCTGTCGATGCCTTGACAACAATTTTCACCGAATCCTACTACTGGATCACGGTGGTTATGATGTTCCTCATTCACGCCGGGTTCTGCACCTACGAGGTGGGCGCATCCCGGCGTAAGAATGTTCTCCACACCCTGATGAAGAACACGATGCTGATCCCGTTGGTCACCGTCACGTTCTTCTTCTTCGGGTGGTACGTCTATTTCGCATTTCCCAATGTTCCGTTCGCATCCGGCGGATTCTCCGATGCGTCGTTCGCGGAGCCGTGGAACGAGTTCATGGGCGCTCACATGCAGGACCGCATCCTTGGCGTGTTCTGGGCGGCGTTCCTGCTCTTCTCATGGACCACCGCCTCGATTGTCTCGGGCGCGGTGATCGAGCGTATCAAGACCGGCGCGTTCCTCATCTTCGCGGTCCTGATCGGCTCCTTCACCTGGATCCTCGACGCGGCCTGGGGCTGGCACCCGGGCGGCTGGATGGTCCAGATCCTGGGCTATCACGATGCCTACGCATCCGGCGTGGTGCACGCCATCGCCGGCGGCTCGGCACTCGCGATCCTCTTCGTGCTGGGGCCACGCATCGGCAAGTTCGGGCCGAACGGAGAGGTCAACGATATCAAGCCGCACAACCCCTGGCTGGTCACGGTCGGGCTGTTCCTGATCTTCACCGGCTTCTGGGGCTTCTATGCGGCCTGCAACGTGCCGATCATCGACATCGGCGGCGAGGCGGGGACCTTCTTCTCGGCGACCAACATCTACGGGATGCCGACGACGCTGTCCGCCATCGTCTACAACTTCCTGATGTCCTTCTCGGGCGGCCTGATGGCGGCTTACCTCGTCAGCAAAGGCAATCCGTTCTGGACCTATTCAGGCGGTCTCGGCGGCATCATCGCGGCCTCTGCCGGCAACGACCTCTATCACCCGTTGCAGGCACTGTTCATCGGTGGGGCCGGCGTGGTGTTCATGTTCTACGCGCACCATTGGGTCGAGCGGAAGTTCAAGATCGACGACGCAGTCGGCGCGGTCGCCGTTCACGGTTACGCCGGTTTCTTCGGCGTCATCGTGTGTGGCTTCGTGCTCTGGGGTTACCCCGCCGCGGCGCCGACGTTCGGCGACTACGGAGCACGCGAGGCCTCGATCGCCCTGTTCACGACTCCGGAAGGCCTGCCGCAGATCAATCCGGTCGGCCAGATTCTGGGGGCGATCATCATGTTCT
>JAPPNV010000028.1 GCA_028818565.1 Rhodospirillales bacterium
GGCGGCGGCGCTCAGGAAGGACATGCCGGAACGCGAGCTCGCCGCCCATCTGGGCACCGCCGGCGCCGCGCCGGACGCGGTCCGGGTGAGGGAAGAGGAGATCCGCAACAGGATCGCCCTCGAGGAGGAAAAGCAGGCCGCCCTGCGAATGAGCCGGGACCGGGGAATGTCGATGTAGGCATGGAAAACCGCAACGGCTTGGCTTCGTCGAAGTCCGGGGATTTGAGGCACTTCTGGACCGTCATCAACAACCGCGGAAATGAACGAACGATAGGCCCCTAACTCCGCGTAGCGGCGTAGTTCAAAGCATTCGCCATCCGCAGGACGATCCGAGGCGTTATTTCGACCGTAAGCGCCGCGCCGTTACTCTTGTTGACGGGTGACACCCGGGATTGTCGGGGAGATGTTCCAGGGCATCAGGTCGTCGATGCGTGACATGGGGTGCATGTCGACGATCCGGCGCAGGGTGAGGGCGCGGCGCTTACGCTGGTTTCGGCAATGTCGTTACTGGAGCCTGCGTGCACCGAAGGAGCCGACTAAGCCTGCATCACCGGTACTCGCACCAAAGGTGCCAGCAACGCCCGTCGGATGGTCGGAAGCTGTCAGGCCGTTACCGTAGAATGCGGCCGCCCAGCTGCCCTGCCACGCGTCGTTTGTCCCCGCAGCTACAACCGATCCGGTTACCGGCAGTGCCCCCCACGGGTCGTTCCGCATTGGATCAATGGCTGCCAGCTGCAGTTGCAGGGCTGTCGGTAGCGACGAGGTGGGCTCCTCGTAGGTAATGTTTCGCACGAATCCACTGACCGAGCCTGGATCAAAGATCGTGCCGAAGTTAGCAGTGAGAGTAACAGCACCCTCAAAGGAGCCGGTGTCGGCACCTGCTGTGGTAGGTGCGCGGTAGTACATACCGACGGTAGAGCCGCTGTAGGTTGCGCTATCGGTAAGTGCAGTGATGGCTTGCATGTCGAACGGGTCTCCTCCGCCGGCAAGCACACCAAAGCCAATAGGATCGAATTCTGTGACGTTCTCCGGTACGTACAACCAGTACCCGAATGTCAGGTGATCAACGGTCGCAACAGGATTGCTGTATGTGGGGTATAATACTACTGCTTCGCCGCCGTCATCAGGTAGAAAAGCGACTTGTGATCGCGGATGCCATCCGTTTTCACCTTGCTCAAAGTTGCACGCAAAAGACTCGCTTTCGCAAGTGAAGATGCCGGCTCGACCGTCCAGAGAGCCATGCAAGCCGGGCTCAGGATACGGAGAAAAGCTGATGCCTTGCCAGTCATGACCTGCACGCGGGTCAGGCACATCGTCAAAAGCGATCACCTGCTCCAGTACACCGTAGCCAACCCAAGGCTGCCCCAGGGTCTCGCTATCGTCCGCATCGGTTGCAAACACGGCAGTAAAGGTACCGGCTTCGCTGTAGTTGTTGCGTCCCTCAAACAACCGCCAGTGCTCACCCAGACCATGTCCGTGGTCTTCTGTCTCAGCAATAATACTGCGTCCTTGATAGGAGACAAGCGGGTGGAAAATCTCAGCTGCACTCATTATTGAAGCGCCGATGACCAGCGCATTACTGTCATCGTGGTACGGGAGCGCATGGGCATAGCGTGGTGGTGAGGTCAGAGTGACCATGGAGTGACTGGCGCCGGAGATTGCAGGAGTGGCGCGCTCAGCTTCAGCCTCAAGCGTGTCTGCTATGGCGGAAGCGATGTCAGAGCGCTCTGCCGGCACCTCACTCTCTTCCCCTCGTGCGCCGAATGCACCCGTGATGCCGTCGCGGTGGAAGACGCCACCGGCCTCCTGTTGTCTCGGACCGTAGAATGCGCCGCTGATCGTTCTGGGTGCTCCGTCAGTGAATGCACCGTCGGTCAGTGCAAGATCACTCCAGTGCATGTCCGGATGTCTAATCCCTCCTGTCATGTCATATATGTGAGTGAATGAGACATCGACATCAGGGTCGGAAAGATCATCGATGTCGACCGTTGCCTCACCGAGTACCGGACCGGAAGAAGGAGCCTCGTATGATCCTACATCCCAGCCGGTCATGATGCCGGCCCAGCTGGCAGAGCCACTACCTGTCGGATTTGTGGCACTGTATAGACCGTCTGAATAAGCCTCAGCGTAATGATCATCCCAGAGTGTAAACTGTTGCTCGTCACATGCCTCAACACTCGCTAGCGCACAACTGCGACCTCGTAATACAATAAATCGGCTGTAATCGAGAAATGCCCAGTACTGCTCTCCGATTTGGCGCTCGTACCCCGCATCAGATTCATCACGGAGATCATACATTATCTGCATGAGACCAACGCCGTTGTGCGCAAGTACGGGATTAAAGGAGAATACATCCGATAACTCAGTAATGGGTTCGAGGGATGCTTCCACATTTTCAGGTCGTTCGGATATCTCCGCAGCGCTGTCCCCTGGGCGGGTAACAGAGAAACCGTGCGTTAGTCGTCGGTTGATGGAATTTAGCGTGGCCAGAGCGTGGTTCACTGTCATCGTAAGCGTCGGAGTGCCTTCGCTGAATTGCTGCCACTTCGTAATGAGCGGATTGCTTGCAATGTCGTTGTTGTAGGCATCGGAGTACCCGACGGTTGCCGCGCCTCCTGTTGAGGTGACAGTGACGGTGCCGTCTGCGGCCTCAATCACCGAAACCGCGCACGCTGCTCCACCGGTCGGGCACGTCAGGACTACATTGCCGAGCGTCCTTGAGCCGCCGGGCACAAGTGTGACGGGTTCGGCCGTGGTCTCCAGACCGTGGTCGGGGACATCGCCAAGAGAAACAGTCGTTTGCTGTGGTTCAGCCTGAGGCGGAGGCATGCCTGAATTTGTTGTCGTGCCAGAACTATCTAGGCAACCACTCAGTGCAAGCGCCGGGACCGCGACGAGTAGCAACGTGCTGATGCGCTTCATTGGAAGGGATCTCCCGCATGTGACCGCCAAAGCACCGGCTGGCGTCGGGCCGGTGCCATCATCACACGAGGCTATCGTGAGATCCCGACTATTCACCATGCCAAGGGAGCTACCCTCGGCCGGATACAGGCTCTTGTATTCGTCGGGCGACCCGACAGAGCGGGCAGCCTCGTAGATGATGGCAAGAGAAACGGTGACGCAGTTGGTCACGGGTGTCAATGTTGCCCGGCGCACCAAGGAGACCACTGTGCTTGATCGGGATAAGGTTGGGGTTGCCGCTTCTTCCGGCGAGTTATCCGGCACTCATCGGCAAAGGAGCGGGAGACCATGCCCGCGCGCGCTCACCCCCAAGCGGGGATTAGGGCCTGATCCGTTCGGATTAGTTGAGGATTTGAGGTGGGTGCCCCTCGGCGATCTTGCAAGAAGTTCACCGAGGGGCTTTGCCGGTGACGGTCTAATCAACCTGACGCTGAGACGGCCCCAATGTCGCTCAATCCGTTGCGCCACTCCATTCTTTCCGGTGCCCGCGCCTGGTCCTTTCTGGAGGCGATCGATGCGGCGGAGGCGGAGACTTGCCGCGAGGCGGGCTGCCGAGACTGTCCCGTCAGGCTGCGCAGCGCGCCGTATCCGCGCAAGCCGTACAGTCTGGCAGCGGAGTTGCGAGACCAGGGCACGCGGCGCTTCAGCCTCTGCTGTTCGGTGTGCCGACGCCGGGGGCGGCATCCCTCGGTGCGTTTCTTCGGGCGCCGCTTCCATCTGGGAGCCCTGTTCGTTCTGTTGAGCGCGCCGGTGCTGAGCAACAACCCGCCTCTTGATGTATCCAAGGGATGCACACGCTTACCGTTGAGTGCTCAGTCCCATGAGCTCCGCGATAGCCTCACCGATCCGCTCCGCGTCGGCCTCGATCTCCCGGTCTCCGAGATGGGCGTAGCGGAGCGTCATGCGGACGTTGGAATGACCGAGCATGCGGGAGACCACCGGTACCGGCACGCCGTTCATCACCGCGTGGCTGGCATGCGTGTGCCGGAGGTCATGAAGCCGCACGTCCTCGATGCCGGCCTCCTCGCGGACCTGGTCCCAAATGGAGAGCTGGTAGCTGCGCGACCGGGACGGATTGAGCGGCGACGGAAACACGAAGAGGCTTTCCGTCCGCGGCTGGCGGTCGAGGATGCGCCTGGCTTGGGCGTTGAGCGGTACCCGTCGCGGCCCCGTCTTGGAATCGGCCAGAACCAACCCGTCCGCCCGGACCTCCGACCAGCGAAGCCCGAGGATCTCGCCCCTGCGGCAGCCGGTGAGCAGAAGCAGCCGGACGATGTCCGCCTGCTGGCGGCTGCCCTCTCCCTTCCGCCGGTCCAGCGCCCGGTGCAGCCGGGCAACTTCCTCGTGCGACAGGAAGCGCGTGAGTTTCGGTCGGCGGTTGGACGCGATGCCCGCGGCCGGGTTCTTCTCTACATACCCCCTGGCGATGGCGAAGTTCATGATCTGGCGCAGGAGCCCGAAGCCCTTGTTGGCACCGCCGGGCGCGGTCGCGCTGTAGGCGTCGAACCATTTCCTGACCTCGGCCGGGGCGATCCGGTCCAGCGGCTTCGAGCCGAAGGCCGGCAACAGCCGTCCCTCGAGCGTGCACAGCATGCCTCTCCGCGTCGCCGGCTTGTAGCGGTGGAAATGCGCCTCCTTCCATTCGCCCTCCACGAAATCCCGGAAGAGCGGGACGGCACGCGCCGGGCGGGCATGCGCCGCGGGCGCCGGGTTTGCCCGGCGCTCATGGCACGACCTTCGTGCCTCGGCCACGGTCATCGTCGAGACCGGCCCGAGCGAAATACGCTTCGTGCGCCCCTCGATCTCCTCCAACAGAACGTATGTCTTGCCGCCGGTCGGACGGGCCCGGACTCCGAGGCCGGGCACGGTTCTGTCCCAAACGGTATATTCCCGCTCGCCGGGACGGAGGCGCGCGATGGCGGCGTCGGTGAGCTTCCTGCGATCCCTTGCCGGCATTGCTCAGCTCCCGCCCAGCACCCTGCCGACGGTCTCGGCGGCATCGGCGATCATCGCGTCGGCGGGATGGGTATACTTGAGGGTGGTCTGGGGATCGGCGTGACCGAGCAGCCTGCCGATGGCGAGCACTGTCGCGCCCTGTCTCAACGCGATGCTGGCATGGGTATGCCGGAGGTCGTGAATGCGGACATCCTCGATCCCCGCCTCGGCACGGACATCCCGCCAGAATCGGTCCAGCCAGTCCGCACCCTGCGGTCCTCCCGCACGGGGCGCCGGAAACATCCACCGACTTGCCCGCGGCAGCCGGTCGAGGATCGTCCGCGCGGGCCGCGACAGCCAGACGGTGCGGGGACCAGTCTTCGAATCGCGAAGGAACAGGCGGCCTTCCCGATAATCGGGCCAGCGGAGTGTCAGGATTTCGCTCTTGCGACAGCCGGTCAGCAGGAGAAGGCGGACGGCGGCGACCTGGGAGGGCCGCCGTTCCTCTCGTTCGGACAATACCGCCGACAGCCTTCGGATCTCTTCGTCCGACAGAAACCGCTCGCGCCCCTGGCGGCGGTAGCGTCTGATGCCCCGGCACGGGTTGGAGCCTTCGGGTCGAAGGCCCATGCGTTCCGCCTCCCGCATGATGACGGAGAGGATCGGCATCGACCGGTCCGCCGCGACCGGGGTAGCGGTCAGCGACGCGAACCAGTTGCGCACCTCGCGACCGTCGATGTCGGCGACGTGCCGGCCCGCGAAGCAGGGCATGATCTGGTTCTTGAGATACCCACGGTTCACGGCGAGGGTGCGCGGTTTCCAGCGGCGCTCATGCTGCCGGAACACGGTCTCGGCGACGGCCTCGAAGAGCGCCTCCTCGGACCGGGGCGGGACGGCCTCGCCCCGGCGGATCGCGGCCAGCATGGTCTTGGCCAGGGAGTGCGCCTCGTCGATATTCATCGCGCCGGCGTCGCCGACGATCTTCCAAACGCGTTCGCCCCGGTGCTGGCAATGGACGAAGAAGCGCTTGCTCCCGGCAGGCGTCACCCGAACGCCGAAGCCCTTGAGCTTCCCGTCACGGATATCGTAAGTGGCTTTGCGCGGCGCGAGCGCCCGGATTCTCGCGTCGGTGAGGATGGGTCTGGGCATTTCCGTTCTCCCGTTTGCGGTTGCAGCCGGGGAAGGAACGGTTGACCATTCCGCCCGTCTGCAACTCCATACAGGAGGAAAAACGACCCTGAGTCAGATAGTTAGCACCGCCAGGTGCGCCGCACGGTGTGCACGGTCTCGCCCCCCAGCAGGATGGGCGGATGCGGCTTCTGCACCGGCTTGGGCCAGGACCAGCTCGGCTCGAAGGACGTGAATTCGCCCTCGTAGCTGGCTTCGTCTGCAGCCCAGAGCGCCTGCATGGCCTTGACCCGATCCTCCATGACCCGAAAGCGGGTCTCGAAGCGGGTGCCGTGGTGCTCCATCTCCTCCGCGTTCCAGCCCGCGCCGATACCGAAGTCGAAGCGCCCGCCGGAGACCAGGTCGAGGCTCGCCACCGCCTTGGCGGTGACGATGGGGTCGCGCTCGGTGACGAGACAGATGCCCGTGCCAAGGCGGAGCGTGCTGGTCACCGCCGCCGCCGCGGCAAGGCCCACAAAGGGGTCGAGTGTGTGGGAATATTCCTTCGGCAGCTCGCCACCGCCGCGCCAGGGCGAGCGCCGGCTGGCGGGGATGTGGGTGTGCTCCGGCACGAAGAGCGAGTCGAACCCGCGTTCCTCGAGCGCCGGCGCGAGCTCGGTCAGCGCGATGCAGTAGTCGGTGGCGAAGATGACGGCGCCGATCTTCATGGCTGTTTACTCCCGGGAGGTGTCTGATCGCGGTGTGTGGCGCGGCGCACGCTCTCACGCGCTACGCCACGGCGCAACCGCCCGTCTTGACAAGCTGCGGGCACGCTCACAGCCTTCCCGCCCAACCTCTGCAATCGCCCGAGTGTCGCCATGACCGAGGACCCCTCCGCCGCGATCGCCGCGCCCTGGCAAAGCCCGACGCTGAGCCTCGACGGCCGGGTCGCAATCGTGGCCGGCGCCGGCCAGACGCCGGGGCCGGTGATCGGCAACGGCCGCGCCACCTGCGTGCTCTTCGCCCGCGCCGGCGCGCACGTGGTAGCGCTCGACCGTGACCGCTCTTCGGCCGAGGAGACCGCCGCCATCATCGAGACCGAGGGCGGCAGCGCCGAGGCATTGGTCGCCGACGTGACCGAGGAGGCCGCGCTGATCGCGGTCGTCGAGGCCATCGTGAAACGCCACGGACGCATCGACGTGCTGCAGAACAACGTGGGCGTCGCCTACACCGGGGGGGATTCGCCGCTCGCGGACCTCGACGAGGCAAGCTTCGACCGGGTCATGGCGATCAACCTGCGCGGCACGGTGATGGCCTGCAAGCACGTGGTCCCGGTCATGCGTAGCCAGGGCAGCGGCGTGATCACCAACATCTCGTCGATCGCAGCCGTGGTCGACTACAAGTCGGTCACCTACAAGACCAGCAAGGCCGGGATGATCGCCTTCTCCCGCCAGCTCGCGCTGGATTGCGCGCCCGACGGCGTGCGCGTGAACGCCATCCTCCCGGGCTACATGGACACACCCATGGCCGTCGACACGCAGGCCCGCCGCTACGGCAAGCCGCGCGAGGAGATCGCCGCCACCCGCGACACCTGGAGCCCGCTCAGGGGCGGCATGGGCAGCGCCTGGGACGTGGCCCAGGCTTCGCTCTTCCTCGCCTCCGATGCCGGCCGCTTCGTCACCGGCGTGGCATTGCCGGTGGACGGCGGCGTCATGGCCCGGATCGGCTGACAGTCCACCGCGCCCCCCGCCGGAAGTCCCTTACACCTGGGCGTTGTACATGTCGAAGACCACGCCATAGACGTCGAAGGTCCGTGACGGGTCGAACGACATCGTGTGAAGCACCTTGTCCATGTTCTTGAGCTGCGTCACCAGGCGCCGCAGCTTCGGCACCGGGTCCACGTCGAAGTCCACCCGCACATCGACCGCCGGCCACGGCTGCTTGCCGTTGAACACCTGGATCATCGCCCAGGCTTCCGGGATCGGCCCGAGGTCAGGTTGCCCCTGCCCGCCGGCCGCCTTGCCGGCCTCGATGGCGCGCAGCAGCCGCTCGTCCATGGCCTCGCCCCGGTTGTCCTCGAGCGCCTTGGCCATCGCCTGCACCGGCCCGGGGCCATCCATGTAGTTGCCCATGGCGATCGAGCCCTCGGCCACGACATGGCTCGCGTGGTTCCAGGCGTCGGAGCCGGTGCGGACCCAGGTCTCGCCGCTGGTGGTCACCGCGCCGATCTGCCGCCAGCTCCAGTTCTCGTCGTGCTTCTCCAGCTCGGCTTCCATGTCGTCCCAGCCGACCCCGGCATCCCTCAGGTCGCAGAGCCGGTGGCCGTTCTGCGGATGGATGGTCGCCATCGGGGCGACAATGATTCCGCGATCCGTGACGTCAGGCAGAAGGTGCCGGTGCACCGGGAAGGTCCGGCTGAAGTTGATCGTGATCGTCGTGGACGCGATGCCGATCTCGCCGGTATCCGGATTGCTGGCAAGCACTGTGTAGGTCATGGCGGCCTCTCCCTTTTCGCAATGGCCGCGCGATCCTGCCGCATCGCCGGAAAGGTGTCGAGGCGAGGGCGCTTAGTCGTTCCAGATCGGGTCCTTGAGGGTGGCGACGAAGGCGGCGTGGGCCGCCGCCTCGTCTGCCGCGGGTTCGTGCGGCCGAGGCGGGCGGGCAGCGCGGTCGGCACGGGGCGCCGGTACCGCATCCCGCAGCGGCGCCGGACGCTGCAGCTCGAGCCCAGGCTGACGGCCGCCGGTAAGCTCCAGATAAACCTCGGTGAGCAGCTCGGCGTCCAGCAGCGCGCCGTGCTTCTCCCGCGCAGATCGATCAATCCCGAAGCGCTTGCAGAGCGCATCGAGGCTCGCCGGCGCGCCGGGATACTTGCGCCGCGCGATGGAGAGCGTATCCACCGTCCGATCCGCCGGGATCGGGGCTCTGCGGATGCGCTCCAGCTCGGCATTGAGGAAGCCAAGATCGAAGGGCGCGTTGTGCATGACGAGCTTCGCGTCGCCGATGAAGGTCAGCAGCGCGTCGGCTTCGTCGGCGAAGCGCCGGTGCTTGGCCAGGAAAGCGCGGGTTAGCCCGTGCACGCGTTCGGCGTCCTCCGGCATGTCGCGCTCGGGATCGAGATAGCGCTGGAAGCGCCGGCCGGAGGGGATGTGGTTGACCAGCTCCACCGCACCGACCTCGACGATCCTGTGGCCCGACGCCGGATCGATGCCGGTGGTCTCGGTGTCGAGGACAACCTCACGCATGGCCACTCTCTCCAGCCTGAACCAGCGCGCCGGCCCAGCAGCGCGGCCAGCGGGTGCCGCGCTCGTTGGAGAGGTGGGCCGCGATCCGCCGCGCGGCGAGCCGCGAGACCCGTCTGTCGAGCCCGGTGCGGATCACGAAATCCGCGCGCCTGCGCTTCTCCCAGTCCGGCATCTGACGGGCGAGGATAGCGGCCAGCCGCTCCTCGGTCATGCGGGACCGGCCCAGCACCCGCGCGCGTTGTACGAAGGAAGGCGCCGAGACCACCAGCGTCGCATCGCAGCGGGCTTCGCCGCCGGTCTCAAAGAGCAACGGCACGTCGAGCACCGCGAGACGGCAGCCGCGCCGCTGACTGGCTGAGAGGAAGCGCCGCTCGCCCCCACGGACCAGGGGATGCAGGATCGCTTCAAGTTCCGCCAGGGCTTCAGGGTCCGCGAAGACCTTGGCACCGAGCGCCCCCCGGTCGACCGCGCGTGCGGCGCCCTCGCCCGCCCCGGCATCGGGAAAGCGCGCGAGCACCGGCGCCACTGCAGCGCCGCCCGCCGCGAGCAGCCGGTGGACCGCCGCATCGGCGTCAAAGACGATGGCGCCCGAAGCTCGCAGGGCGTTCGCGACGGTGGTCTTGCCCATGCCGATGGAGCCGGTGAGGCCGAGGATGACCACGGCCCGCCCCTTAGAGCCCTTCGGCGGCGAAGGTGCGGAGCGCCGCCGTGGCTTCCGCTTCGGCACCGAACCAGGCCGCGAAGCCGGGGCGGGCCTGATGGATCAACATGCCGAGCCCGTCCACCGTTGCATGGTCCCGCTCCCGCGCGGCCTTCAACAAGTCCGTCTCCAACGGCGCATAGACCAGGTCGTAGACCACCGCATCGGGCGGCAGCCGGTCGAGAGTGAGATCGAGCGCAGGCTTGCCCACCTGGCCGAGATTCGTGGTGTTGACGAGCAAACCGCAGTCCGCCAGCGCCTCGGCCCGTTGGTCCCACGGCATAGGGCGCGCCGTCTCGCCCGCTTCTACCGCAAGCGCCGCCGCGCGTTCGCCCGTACGGTTGAGCAGGCGGATTTGAGGGACGCCTGCGGCCACGAGTGCATCCAGCACCGCCCGCGCCGCGCCGCCGGCCCCCAGCACCGCCACCGGCAGCGCCGAATTCCAGCCTGCCGCTTCCTGCCGCAGGTGGCTGATGAAGCCGAAGCCATCGGTGTTGTCGCCGTGCAGCGCCCCGTCGTCGCCGACCGTCACGGTGTTGACCGCGCCGATCCGGCGTGCGGTCTCCGACAACGTGTCCATGCGCGCGAGCGCGGCCTCCTTGTGCGGGGCGGTGAGGTTGCACCCGCGAAATCCCAGGGCGGGCAGCGCGCCGAGCGCCGCGGCGAGAGCATCGGGCCGGACCGCAAGCGGCAGGTAGGCGCCGTCGATCCCCTTCTCCTCGAGCCAGTAGCCGTGGATGCGGGGCGAGCGCGAGTGCGCTACCGGCCAGCCCACGACCCCGGCCAGCCGCGCCGCGCCGGAGAGAATCATGTCTCCACCAAGCCGTGCGCGCGGAGGAACGCCAACAGCGGCAGCAGCGGCAGGCCCAGCACCGCGAACCAATCCCCCTCGATCTCCGCGAGAAGCTGCGCCCCCAAGCCTTCGGCCTCGTAGCCGCCGACGCAAGCAAGGATGCCGTCACCTGCGCGCTCCAGATAGCGCTCCAGAAAGGCGTCGGAGAACGGCCGCATGGTCAGCGCCGGGCATGCCAGGTCGCCCCAGATCTCGGCTCCGTCGCGCACCACAGAGACCGCGGTCACCAGCGTGTGGCGGCGGCCGCGCAACCGCTGAAGCTGCCCCCTGGCATCGGCCACATCCACCGGCTTGTCGAACCACTCGTCGCCGCAGACCAGGAGCTGATCGGCGCCAATGACGAAGGCGCCCGGCGCGCCCGCGCTCACCCGCCGGGCCTTGAGGGCAGCGAGCGCCCGCGCGGTCTCCCGCCCTTCGGGATCTTCCGCCCGCATGGCGTCCTTGACCGCGCCTTCGTCTACCCGCGCCGGCTGAACCGCGAAGGAGAGGCCCGCGGCCCGCAGCATCGCCGCTCGCACCGCTGCCTGAGAGGCGAGCACCACATTCCGTTCGCCGACCTCTCCGTGCGAGGCTGGGTCCGCCTCAGCCGTAGCCATGATTCCGCCTTCTTGTCCCGGCTGGCCCTTTCCGGGCCGCAGAATATACGCTTCCCGCGCCGCGCCAACCGCTCAGGGGGAAAGGGCGCGACGATCGTATAGCTGAAGAATCGCGGCGGCGGTCTCTTCGATCGAACGGTGGGTCACGTCGATCACCGGCCATCCCGCCTCTGCGTACAAGCGCCGCGCCTGCCGCACTTCCTCCTCGACCTGAAGGGGGTCCACATAGGCGGTTTCGCCGATGTCGCCGATCATGCGCATGCGGCTTCGCCGGATATCGATCAGCTGTTCCGGGTGACAGTTGAGGCCAACCACCAGCGCACCCTTCGGCGCCGCAAGCTCCGGCGGGAGCGGGCTACCGGGCACCACCGGCACGTTGGCCGCCTTGAGGCCGCGATTGGCGAGGTAGAAGCAGGTCGGGGTTTTCGAGGTCCGTGACACGCCGACGAGCACGATATCCGCCTCCCGCAGCGATGTCGGCGAGTGCCCGTCGTCGTGGGCGAGCGCGTAGTTCATCGCCTCGATGCGCTTGAGATAAGCTTCGTCCATGACGTGCTGGCTGCCCGGCTGATTGCGGCTCTCGATGCCGAGGAAGCCGCTCAACGCCGCGATCGCCGTGTCGAGCAGCGGGATGCAGGGCACGTTGATGCGCCGGCATTCCCCGTGTAGGAGGGCCTGGAGCTGCGGGTCGACGAGGGTGAACATCACAACACCGGGCTCCGCCTCGACATGGTCGAGAACTTGCCGTAGCTGACTCTCGGTGCGCACCAGCGACCACAGGTGCTCGACTGCATCCACGCCCTGGAATTGCGCTGCTGCTGCCCGCGCTATCGTGATGCAGGTCTCGCCGGTGGCGTCCGAGACCAGATGCAGATGAAACCTTCGCATGAACCTGCCACGACCCTCTGTGCTGCGCCCGCGCGGGCGCGATTTCTCAACGTACTCGTGTGGGGAATTCGTGGGCAACGCCCCGCAGCCCACCGACCCCCAGCCTATCCCCAGCTTATCCGATCACGCGTATCACATGACTGTCATAATGGGGATAACGCTCCCACGACCGGGCCCGGCACGCGCCCTTCCACACTATCCTCGTTTTCTCACGACCATTGAAAGACCCCGCAGCGGTGGCCATTCTTGGCTTACTCACTTTGAGCCGCTCTCTGTCGTGACCCAGGTAATCATTCATCCGGCCCTTGGGATGAACGCCACAATCCCCTCCTCCGCTCCAACAACATCATCAACCCCACCTTAAAATTGGTTTAATGAAGATAGTCTGACGAATCCGGGGACAAGAGCCGACTCGCAACCGTGGACACGCACATCAAACCGCTTCTCGCGGCGCTTCGGGGAGAGACGCAGCATCCGCCGCCGCTCTGGCTCATGCGCCAGGCGGGGCGCTACCTGCCTGAGTACCGCGCGCTGCGAGCGAAGGCGGGGTCCTTCCTCGATCTCTGCTATGACCCGGCGTTGGCGGCGGAGGCCTCGCTTCAGCCCCTGTGCCGTTTCCCTCTCGACGGCGTGATCCTGTTCTCGGACATTCTGGTGGTGGCCGAGGCGTTGGGTGTGAGGCTCTGGTTCGAGGAGGGCGAGGGGCCGCGCCTGGAGGCAATCCCGGAGGGTGGGTCCGTGCCCGCATTCGATGCGGAACGCCAGACGCGGCACCTTGCGCCCGTGTACGAGGCGATGGAGCGGGTCGTGGTGGCGGCGCCTGCCGGGGCGACGGTCCTGGGTTTCGCCGGGGCGCCGTGGACGCTTGCGACCTACATGGTCGGAGGCGGTCGAAGCCGGGATTTCGCCGCCGTCAAGGGTTGGGCCTATCGCGATCCTGCGACCTTCGGGCGGCTGATCGAGACAGTAGGCGAGGCGGTAGCGGCCCATCTGATCGCCCAGCTCGACGCCGGGGCCGATGCGGTTCAGATCTTCGACAGCTGGGCCGGTGCGTTGCCCGAGAGCGAGTTCGCGCGCTGGAGCATCGAGCCCATTCGGCAAATCGTGGTCGAGGTGAGGGCCGCGCATCCCCAGGCGCCGATCATCGGCTACCCGCGCGGGGCGGGTGTGGCCTGCGAGCGCCTCGCAGCCGAGACCGGGGTGAACGCGATCTCCATCGACAGCACCGTGCCCCCGACCTGGGCGGCAGAACACTTGCAGCCGCAGTGCACGGTGCAGGGCAACCTCGATCCCGTGGCATTGTTGGCGGGCGGCGACGCGCTGCGGCGTGCCGCCGAGGGCATTTTAAGGGCGCTCGGGGACGGCCCCTTCGTGTTCAATCTCGGCGAAGGCGTGCTGCCCCAGACCCCGCCCCAGCATGTCGCGGAACTTGCCGACCTCGTGCACACGTGGCCGGACAGGACCGGGCGATGAGCCGCATAGCGGTGGTTCTCATGAATCTCGGCGGCCCTGACTCACTTGATGCCGTCGAGCCCTTTCTGCGCAATCTGTTCCGCGACCCGGCCATCATCGGCGCGCCGGGGCCGGTGCGACTGCTGCTTTCGCGGCTGATCGCCAAGCGGCGCGGCCCCGAAGCCCGCGAAATCTACCGCTCGATCGGCGGGCGCTCGCCGTTGCTTGGGGAGACCCAGGCGCAGGTGGCGGCCTTGCAGGCGGCCCTCGCCGGTCTCGGCGAGGTCAAGGTCGCCGTTGCGATGCGCTACTGGCATCCGATGAGCGATCAAGCCGCGCAGCAGGTGGCCGCCTTCCGGCCGGATCGGATCGTGCTGCTGCCGCTCTACCCGCAGTTCTCCACTACGACCACGGCGTCGTCGCTCACCGCTTGGCGTGACGCCGCCCATGCGGCCGGCATCGCGGTGGCGACGCGCGCCGTCTGCTGCTATCCGCGGGCCGACGGGCTGATCGCAGCCCACGCGGCGCTGATCGAGCCCCTGCTGGAAGCTGCGGCCGAGGCCGGCGAGCCGCGGCTTCTGTTCTCCGCCCATGGCCTGCCGAAGCGCGTGGTCGCGCGCGGCGATCCCTACCAGTGGCAGGTGGAGGAGACGGCGCGGCGCATCGTCGCCCGCCTCGGCCGTGACGACCTGGACTGGACGGTGTGCTACCAGAGCAAGGTGGGGCCGCTCGCCTGGCTGGAGCCTTCTACCGTCGACGAGCTTGAACGCGCCGGGCGCGACGGTGTGCCCGTGGTAATCGTGCCCATCGCCTTCGTCTCCGAGCACAGCGAGACCCTGGTGGAGCTCGACATCACTTACCGCGAGCACGCAGAGCGAACTGGCGTTCCGGCCTATCACCGGGTGCCGGCCCTCGGTACGCATCCGGCCTTCATTGCGGCGCTTGCTGGGCTAGTGTGCCGCGCCCTGGATGGTGAGGGCAGCCTGGACTCCGGCGAGGTCGGGCGGCTCTGCCCCGCCGCTCATCGCGGCTGCCCGCTGGCGGCAAGGTAATGGCCGACGATCTCTACACCTGGCTCCGGGCGCTCCACGTGATCGCGGTGATCGCCTGGATGGCGGGGATGCTCTACCTGCCCCGGCTCTACGTCTATCACGCCGATGCCGAGCCGGGCTCCGAGCTTTCGGAGACCTTGAAGGTCATGGAGCGCCGCCTGCTGCGGATCATCATCAACCCGGCCATGGTGGCCACATTCGGCTTCGGCGGTGCCCTGCTGGCCCAGCCCGGCGTGGTCGATTGGTCGGGCGACATCTGGATCTACGTCAAGCTCGCGCTGGTGGCGCTGCTCGCTGCCTTCCACGGGCTGCTCGCGCGCTGGCGCCGCGACTTCGCCGCCGACCGCAACCGCCGCAGCGCCCGTTTCTACCGCAGGGTGAACGAGGTGCCGACGCTCGCGATGATCGTTATTGTCATCATGGTCATCGTCAGGCCGTTCTAAGCCGGTGGGGAGCGTGAAGCGTGACTGACCGAGCCGGGGTCTTGTCCAGCACCGCGATCGGGGCGTTGATCGAATGCGGCGCGGTCGCCGCGGACGAACCCATCGGCGCGCCCCAAATCCAGCCCGCGAGCCTCGATCTCAGGCTCGGGCCGATCGCATACCGCGTGCGCGCGAGCTTCCTGCCGGGCCGCGAGAGCGTGAGCGCCAAGATCGCGCGTCTCGGCATGCACGAGATCGATCTCACGCCCGGCGCCGTGCTGGAGCGCGGCTGCGTCTACATTGTGCCGTTGATGGAACGCCTCGCGCTCGCGCCCGATGTTGCCGCCCACGCCAACCCCAAGAGCTCCACCGGGCGGCTCGACATCTTCACCCGGCTGATCGCCGACGAAGCGCACGAGTTCGACCGCGTGCAGGCCGGCTACCGGGGGCCGCTCTATGCCGAGGTCTCGCCCCGCACCTTCAGCATCGTGGTCCGCGCTGGCAGCCGGCTCAACCAGATCCGCTTCAAGCGGGGCGATCCCGGCTATACCGAAGGCGCGCTCGAGCGCCTGCACGCCGAGCGCCGGCTGGTCGAGGGCGAGGTCGCGCGCGGCGGCTTCTCGGGCGGCCTGCCGCTCTCCGTCGATCTCGCCGGCACGGGCGCTGGCCTCGTTGGCTGGAAGGCGAAGCGCCACACCGACCTGATCGATATCGACGTGGTCGGCCGCTACGACCCGGCCGCTTTCTGGGAGCCGATCGAGCGGCCCTCCGGCGGCGGCGTGATCCTGAACCCGGACGATTTCTACATCTTGGCGTCGAAGGAAGCCGTGCGAATCCCGCCGGACCATGCCGCCGAGATGGTGGCCTATGACACCCTTGTCGGTGAGTTTCGCGCCCATTACGCCGGCTTCTTCGATCCCGGCTTCGGTCACGACGAAGCGGGCGGCGGCGGCACCCGCGCGGTGCTCGAGGTGCGCTCCCACGATGTGCCCTTCGTGATCGAGGACGGCCAGACCATCGGCCGCCTCGTGTTCGAGCCGCTGACCGAGCGCCCGGCCGAGCTCTACGGCCATGGCATCGGCTCCTCCTACCAGCGCCAGGGGCTTGCGCTCGCCAAGCAGTTCAAGCGTTCCGCAGTGGTATGAACGCTCCGAATACCGACATCGAATCTCCGTTTGACACGGCGGAACGGCACCCGATAGGCTAAGGTACGCGTCCGCCGCAGCGGGCGGGCTTCCTGCCCGTCTTCGGCGCATTCTCTCGGAAAAATAAGCCGCACGCCGTCCTCACTAGGTTTGCGCCCTCAGCGTGCCGCCGCCCGGCGGTGCGGTTCCCCGTCCACAACGGCAGTGCCCGACATGCATCTGCAAGAGCTCAAGACCCAGACCCCGACTCAGCTGATCGACTACGCCGAAGAGCTCGAGATCGAGAACGCGAACTCGATGCGCCGGCAGGACCTGATGTTCGCGATCCTCCGGCAGCTTGCGGAGAACGACCAGGCGATTTTTGGCTCGGGGGTTCTGGAGACCTTGCAGGACGGCTTCGGCTTTCTGCGCTCGCCGGAATCAAACTATCTGCCCGGCCCCGACGACATCTACGTGAGCCCAAGCCAGATCCGCCGCTTCGGGCTGAGGACCGGCGACACGCTGGAGGGGCAGATCAGGGCGCCCCGCGACGGCGAGCGGTACTTCGCGCTGCTCAAGCTCAACAACATCAACTTCGACCCGCCGGAGAACCTCCGTCACAAGGTCAACTTCGACAACCTGACGCCGCTCTACCCCGAGCAGCGCTTCAGCATGGAGATCGCCGACCCCAAGAAGAAGGACACCACCAGCCGCATTCTCGACATCGTTGCGCCGCTCGGCAAAGGGCAGCGTGCGCTGATCGTCGCCCCGCCGCGCACCGGCAAGACCATGATGCTGCAGAATATCGCGCACTCGATCGAGGAGAACCACCCCGAGGCCTATCTCATCGTGCTGCTGGTGGACGAACGGCCCGAGGAGGTCACCGACATGGACCGCTCGGTGAAGGGCGAGGTGGTGAGCTCCACCTTCGACGAGCCGGCCTCGCGCCACGTCCAGGTGGCGGAGATGGTGATCGAGAAGGCGAAGCGGTTGGTGGAGCACAAGCGCGACGTGGTGATCCTGCTGGATTCGATCACCCGCCTCGCCCGCGCCTACAACACCGTGGTGCCCTCCTCAGGAAAGGTGCTGACCGGCGGCGTGGACGCCAACGCGCTTCAGCGGCCCAAGCGCTTCTTCGGCGCTGCCCGCAACATCGAGCACGGCGGCTCGCTCACCATCATCGCGACCGCGCTGATCGACACCGGCTCGCGCATGGACGAGGTGATCTTCGAGGAGTTCAAGGGCACCGGCAACTCCGAGATCATTCTGGACCGCAAGCTCGCCGACAAGCGCACCTGGCCCAGCATGGACATCGCCCGTTCCGGCACCCGCAAGGAGGAGCTGCTGGTCGACCGCGCGACGCTCGCCAAGATGTGGGTGCTGCGCCGCATCCTCTCTCCCATGGGCACGGTGGATGCCATGGAGTTCCTGGTCGACAAGCTCAAGACGACCAAGTCCAACGAGGAATTCTTCGCCTCGATGAACACGTAGGCGCGCAAGCCCGAAGCGTCTTGCGCGCGAAATTAAGAGTCTTCTACGCCTGCGTCAGCGCCTGCGCTCGGCTAAGCAGGCCACCCGCAGACTACATCCGGATCCAGTTCGCCAGCTCCTCGTGCTGGAAGATCATGTTGTCCTGGATGGCCAGTCGTGTCCCCACCCCGGCCTCCGCGGCCCGACGGTACATCGCAAAGGCGATCGCCACGTCGACGTAGGCGAGACCGACCGCATTGAAATAGATCCGCTCGTCTGGGCTTTCCCGCCCACTTTTCGTGCCGGCCACGACATCGACGAGGTTCGCGTGGATGTCGTCGTCGTCGAGCGCGCCGTCCTTGTACATCCGGCTCAGCGTCTGCGTCCGGTGCTTCACCGTCTCCCAATCGTCGACGACAATTTTCTGGCACTGGCGAGCGACCTCGTACTCGTCCTCCCAGCCGCCCACGTGGCTGTAAAACACGCCGGGCTTCATCCAGTCCGCCTGCAGCAGGGGCGCCTGAGCGCTGGTGGCGGTGACCAGGATGTCGGCGCCCGCCGCCGCCCGCTGAAGGTCTGTTCCCGTGGCGACGAAGCGCAGGTCCGGGAACAGGGGCTTCATCTCGCTGACGAACTGCTCTTCTTCGTGCTCGTACTTCGCCGCGACGCGGCACTCCGCGAGGGCGGGAACCGCCTTCTTCATCGCGACCAGGTGCATCTTGGCCTGCTCGCCTGCACCGACGAACCCAATGCTCTGCGAATCCGGTCGGGCGAAGTGCTTCGCCGCGATCCCGCCCATGGTGCCGACCCGCATGTTGGAGCACAGCGTCCCCTCCAGCAAGGCGACGGGAAATCCGTGATCGATCTCGGACAGGATCATGACCGCCGAGAGATTCTGCACGCCGTGGACCTCGGGGTTCTCGGGGAAGACGGAGACCCACTTCACGCCGCAAATCTTGTCAGTCAGCAGCGTTGCCGGCAGGCAGTTGATGCGAGATTGGGTGTCCTGGTTGAAGATCTGGACGATCTTCTCGGGGAACAGGATTTCGTCGCGTTGGTAGGCGAGCATGGCCTGTTCGGCCGCCTCCATGGCCATCCCCATGTCCAGGCACCCGGCGCGCAGGAGGTCTTCCTGGGACAGGAAGAGGGTTTCGATGCGGTATTGGCTCACCATTGATGGGCCTCGATCTGCCGTCGAACGCACAAGAAAACGTCTTGCGACAGTTTATCGGAAGGGTATCCGCTTCTCTACTGCCCGTCCCGTTTCGCGCCGCAGCTCGGTGAAGGCGAGGCGAGCTCCGCGCGGAAATCCACCGCCGATCAAATCATTAGCAAGGCATGTATAATTTTACGTCTCGCACTAACACAGTGATTTCAAAAGAAACTTTGAAATCCTCTCTCTAAACGGCTTTGAGGGGCGGTCGAGGCGTTGGGGCCGCGCGCAGGCGACCGATGAGCGCGTCGAGCTGCTCGGGCTCCTTGTAGGCGATCGTCATGCGCCCGCCCGCGCCACGCCTGGCCGGGTCGATGGTGACCCTGAGGCCAAGCGCGCGGCTGAGGTCGTCCTGCAGCGCCCTGATATTGGGGTCGGCCGCACGTGTCTTCTGCTGGCGGGTGCGCCCGTCTGCGGCCCGGCGCACCAGGGCTTCCGTCTGGCGCACGGTAAGCCCCAGGCGCACCACCGTATCCGAAAGCGCCGCCGGGTCGGCCGCCGCCAGTAGCGCCCGCCCGTGGCCCGCGCTCAGCGTGCCGTCGCCGACGAGCGTCTTTACCTTGTCGGGCAGGTCGAGCAGGCGCACCGTGTTGGCCACGTGGCTGCGGGACTTGCCGAGCGCGCTCGCCACGTCCTCCTGGCGGTGGTCGAATTCGCGGATCAGGTGGCGGTAGGCCGTGGCTTCCTCCAGGGGGTTAAGGTCGCTGCGCTGCAGGTTCTCCACCAGCGCAATCTCGATGCTCTCGGGATCGCTCAGCTGGCGCACCACCGCCGGCAGCTCGTGCAGTCCCGCCCGCTGCGCTGCCCGCCACCGTCGCTCGCCTGCGACGATTTGGTAAGGCGCGCCGTCTTCGTCGCCGCCGGGGCCGGGCCGCACCACCAGGGGCTGAACCACGCCCTTCTCGCGGATCGAGGCGGCCAGGCTCTCGATCTCGGCCTCGTCGAAGCGCTGGCGCGGCTGGTTGGGATGGGGTGCCAGGTGTTCGATGGGGATGGAGAGCAACGCACCCTCCCGCGCGCCGGTCGTGGACGGCTCCATGGTTTCGCCGAGAAGGGCGGCGAGGCCCTTGCCGAGACCGCGCTGGCGCGGCTGGCCGCTCGCATCGGTTGTCATGCTGCGCTTTACTTCTCTATTCGCTCGCGCCGCAGCAGCTCGCCGGCCAAATGGGCGTAGGCCTGGGCGCCGGGGCAGCGGAAGTCATGGAGCAAAACGGGAATGCCGTAAGACGGCGCCTCGGATACCCGCACGTTGCGCGGGATGATGGTCTCGTACACCGTATCGCCGAGGTGCGTGCGGACGTCGTCCCGCACCTGGGCGGAAAGGTTGTTCCGCTTGTCGTACATGGTTAGCACGATGCCTTGCACATGGAGCGCGGGGTTGAAGGCGGCACGCACGCGCTCCACGATGCTGAGCACCTGGCTCAGCCCTTCGAGCGCCAGAAACTCGCACTGCAGCGGCACCAGCACGGAGTCCGCGGCGACCAGGGCATTAACAGTTAGCATGCCAAGAGAGGGCGGGCAGTCGATCAGCACGTGCGACAGCGCGCTCTCGCGGGCGAGGGCCGGCTCCATCGCTTCCCTCAGGCAGTGCTGCGGGCGGGCGCTCTGGGATAGTTCGATCTCGGCGCCGGCGAGGTCGCGGGTCGCCGGCACGACGGAGAGTCCCGGCACCGTGGTCTGCCGCCGGGCCTCAGCGAGCGGCGCGCCTTGGAGCAGACCGTAGCTGCCGGGCGCGCGCTCCGCCGGCGGGATGCCGAGACCGGTGCTGGCGTTTCCCTGCGGGTCGAGATCGAGCAGCAGTACCGGCCGCCCTGCCGCCGCGAGTGCGGTGCCCAGGTTGATCGCAGTGGTGGTCTTGCCGACGCCGCCCTTCTGGTTCGCGACCGCAATGATGCGAGGCCGCCCCGCCGGCGCCGGCGGGGGCTGAGCGTCGGTCTCAAGAGCGGCGGCGCCGTTCGACATCGCTGATCCTCAGTATCCGCGCCTCGGCCGCCGTCTGGCTGGGGACGATGTCCGCCCTGAAATCCCACCGTCGGCGGGCCTGCTCCAACTCGCTCCGGTAGCGGCGACCCTTCGGGAATATACAATATGTATGAGAGTCCAGCACGGGGAAAACTAGGTCTAGCAGATCGACCAGCGGTGCGCAGGCACGGGCGACGATCGTGCCGGCGGGGCTGAGTGCGGCCTGGACGTCCGGCGCCTCGAAGCGGCCTTCGATCACGGAGACCCGAGTGCCGGTGGCGCCGGCTAACTCGCGCAGGAAGGCGCAGCGCTTGCCATTGGCCTCGACCAGGGAGACCCGGCGGCTGCCGTCGAGGATCGCCAGCACCATGCCGGGGAAGCCGGCACCGCTGCCAATGTCCACCGTGTGGCCCAACGGATCATCGGCGAGCAGGGGGGCGAGCTGCGCCGAATCCAGAAAGTGGCGGGTCCAGAGTGCGGGCAGGGACGCCGCCGAGACCAGGTTGACACGTTGCTGGCGTTGCCGGAGGAGGGTTTCGTATATCTCGAGCCGCTCGCGTGTTTCACGTGAAACATCGCGCCGGAAGGCCTCGCCCGGCTCCATCCGGTCTACCCGCGCCCGGCCTCCGCCGCGCTCTTGCGGGGGTCCGTCTTGCGTACGTGGGCGAGCAGCGCAGTCAGCGCCGCAGGCGTCACCCCCGGCACCCGCCCTGCCGCGCCGAGGGTCGCAGGCCGCGCGGCGGCAAGACGCTGGCGCATCTCGTTGGAAAGACCGCCCACCGTGTCGAAGCGAAGGTCCCCCGGTAGCCTGAGCGCTTCGTCACGGCGGAAGGCCGCGATGTCCGCCTCCTGCCGCTCCACATAACTCCGGTAGTGCGCGTCGTTCTCCAGGGCTTGGACGATCTCGGGCTCCAGCGCGGCCAGCCCCGGCCAGAGTGTCGCGAGTTGCTCCAGGGCCACGTCGGGATAACCGATCAGCTCGCGCGCTGTGCGCTTGCGCCCGTCCCTGTTCGCCGGGATCCCGTGGCGGCGCAGCACATCAGGCGTGGCGTTGAGCGAGTCGAGCAAGTCCGCCGCCCGGCTGAGTGCCGCGTTCTTGGCGGCGAAACGCCGCGCCCGCTCGTCGCCGACGCAGCCTGCCTCAATGCCGCGCGCCGTGAGTCGGCGGTCGGCGTTGTCCGGCCGGAGCCGGAGTCGATACTCGGCCCGCGACGAGAACATGCGGTAGGGCTCGCTCACCCCTTGCGTCACAAGGTCGTCGATCAGGACGCCGATGTAGCCCTCGGCGCGGTCCAGCGTGAACGGCCCGCTGCCGCCCGCTGCCCGCGCGGCGTTAATGCCGGCGACGACGCCCTGGGCCGCGGCCTCCTCGTAACCGGTGGTGCCGTTGATCTGGCCGGCGAGATAGAGGCCTGCGATTCGGTCGGTCTCCAGCGCCGGGCTCAGCTCGCGCGGGTCCACGTGGTCGTATTCGATGGCGTAGCCCGGCCGCAGGATCGCCGCGCGCTCCAGCCCAGGAATTGTCGCTACCAGCGCCCGCTGCACGTCTTCGGGCAGCGCCGTCGAGATCCCGTTGGGGTAGACCGTGCGGTCGTCGAGCCCCTCCGGCTCCAGGAAAATCTGGTGCGAGGCACGCTCGGCGAAGCGCACCACCTTGTCCTCGATTGAGGGGCAGTAGCGGGGCCCGCGGCTCTCGATCGCGCCCGAGTACATGGGCGAGCGCGCGAGGTTGCGGCGGATGAGCTCGTGGCCCTCAGGCCGCGTGGCGGTGATGTGGCAGGGCACCTGCGCCCGCGTGATCGCGTTGGTGAGGAAGGAGAATGGCTCGGGCGGCTCGTCGCCCTCCTGCGCTTCCAGTTCGGCCCAGTCGATGGTGTGCCCGTCGAGCCGGGGCGGAGTGCCGGTCTTCAGCCGGCCGAGGCGGAAGCCCAACCGCTCCAGGGTGAGCGCCAGCCCCGTCGCCGGCGCATCGCCCACACGTCCCGCCGGGATCTGCCGCTCCCCAATATGGATGAGCCCGCGCAGGAAGGTGCCCGTGGTGAGCACCACCTGCGGCGCTGGGATGAGCGCGCCGTCCCCAAGCATCACGCCGCGCACGCGGGGCCGTGCCTGTGCGGAGGCATCCAGCGCCAGGTCCTCGACCGTGCCCTCGCGGATCGTGAGGTTCGGCTGCGCCGCGAGCGCCGCCTGCATCGCCGCGCGGTAGAGCGCGCGGTCCTGCTGCGCCCGGGGCCCGCGCACCGCCGGCCCCTTGCTGCGGTTGAGCACGCGGAACTGAATCCCCGCCTCGTCGGCGACGCGGCCCACGAGCCCGTCGAGCGCATCCACCTCGCGCACAAGCGTGCCCTTGGCGAGACCGCCGATCGCCGGGTTGCAAGACATCGCGCCGATCGTGTCGCGCTTCTGGGTGATGAGCAGCGTCGCGGCGCTGGCGCGCGAGGCCGCCGCCGCGGCCTCGCATCCGGCGTGGCCGCCCCCGATCACGATCACATCGAAGCGCTCGCGGCTCATGGCCGCCCTCCCGGCCGCCCAGTCCGCGGCTCGGCTCGTTGGGAACGGCGCCCCCTATAGGGCACACGCGTGCGTCCGTAAAGCGCCAAGCGTTTCTATTTGCCGATGCAGAAGTCGCGAAACACGAGGTCGAGCACGGCCTCCACGTCGACCCGCCCGGTAATACGGCCGAGCGCATGCGCCGCCAGCCTGAGCTCTTCCGCCAGCCGCTCGTCCGCCGGGCCTGCGATGGCGCGGGCGAGCGCGCCGCGGCACTCGATGGCCGCCTGCCGGTGCCGGGTGCGGGTGAGCGCGGGCGCGCCACCCGGCGGATAACGGCGTGCGATCTCCTCAGCCAGCGCCTCCAGCAGCGTTTCGATGCCGGCGCCGGTCAGGCAGGAGACTGCGAGCGTCGCGCGGCCGGCAATTTCGGCAGGGGCAGGGCCCGAAAGGAGGTCGGTTTTATTCAGCACGGGCAGCGCGTCGCCGCCCAGCAGCCCGAGGCTCTGCGCATCGGACTGCGGCCAAAGCGCGCCGTCGAAGACCACCAGCGAGAGGTCGGCGCTCGCCGCGCGGGCCAGAGCGCGCCGCACGCCTTCGCTCTCGATCTCGTCCTGGCTTTCCCGCAGGCCCGCGGTATCGGCGAGGGTGAGCGGCCAGCCCCCGAGGTCGAGCCGGACTTCGACGACGTCACGGGTGGTGCCGGCGCGGGTCGAGACGATGACCGCATCCCTCCCCACTAAGCGATTGAGAAGGCGAGATTTTCCTGCGTTGGGCGCGCCCACGATGGCGATGCAGAAGCCTTCGCGCAGGCGCTCGCCCCGCCTCTCATCATCGAGGTGGGCCGCAATCTCGGCTTCCAGCGCCGCGAGACCGGGCGCAGCCGTTGCCATCGGGTCCTCGCCCAGCTCCTGGTCCGAGAAATCGATGGCGGCCTCCACATTGGCCCGGAGCGTCATGAGCCGGTCGTGCCAGCCGTCGTAGAGATGGCGAAGCTCGCCCTCCGTCTGGCGGAGTGCCTGGCGGCGCTGGGCCTCGGTCTCGGCCGCAACCAAGTCTGCGATCCCCTCAGCTTGCGTGAGGTCGAGGCGGCCGGCCTCGAAGGCGCGCCTCGTGAACTCGCCGGGCTCCGCCGGGCGCAGGCCGGGGATCGCCGCGAGCGCCTTGCAAAGCGCGGCGATGACCGCGAGGCCGCCATGCACGTGGAACTCCGCCATGTCCTCGCCGGTGGCGCTGGCGGACGCGGGGAACCAGAGCGCCAGTCCCCGGTCGATCGGCTGGCCCGTTTCCGGCTCGCGGAACCGCCGGAGCGTCGCACGGCGCGGATCCGGCATTGGCTCACCAGCGATCCGCGTCAACGCCTCCGCCGCCGCGGGACCCGAAGTTCGGACCACGGCGATCCCGGCGCGTCCGCCGCCGGAAGACAGCGCGAAGATGGTATCGCCCGTCATGGTTTGCGGAAAGACTGCCGCCCGAGAGCCTGCGGCGGGCCCGCGGGGTCAGGAGACGGCCGCCACCGCCGCCTGGTTAGATTCCTCGGCGCTGTCGGCCTCGTCGGGGAAGGGCTCGTCGGGCATCAGCATCAGCCGCTCGACCCGGCCGCCGCCCACGAGGTGGGTCTCGATAATCTCGTCCACGTCCGCCACAGTCTTGACCGCATACCAGACGCCTTCGGGGTAGATCACCATGGTCGGCCCGAACTCGCAGCGATCCAGGCACTGGCTCGCGTTGATGCGCACGTCGGAGAGCCCGCGCTGCTTGGCTCTGGCCTTCATGTGGGCGCGGAGCTTGACCGAGTCCTTCGCGCTGCAGCAGCCGCGCGGATGGTCCGGCGCGCGGGTGTTGACGCAGCAGAAGACGTGACGCCGGTAGTAGAGCGGCGGGTCCGCGTGGCTCATCCCGCGCTGCCTCCGCCGCTCCCCTTGGGTGCGCCGCCTCCGGCCTGACCGAACCCTTCCCAGAAGGCCTTCTGCATGGCCTCGAAGCCCTTGAGCCCGCCGGGAAGCCACGATTTCAGCAGCGCCTCGGGGTCGATCTGGCCAATCGCCTCCGCCATGCGCGCCTCCAGGCCTTCGGTCATGGCGTCGTGGGCCGCCGTCAGGTCCGGCATCCCGCAGAAGGCGCGGGCCTCCTCGGGCGTACAGTCGATCTCGATCTTGACCTTCATGGTGAACCTCGCTCGCGGCGCCGCGGCAGCACTGCGGGCGCGACCATACCCCGGCGATCTACCCATGAACAGGTTCTCTCTGCGGTCGGCTGCGACCGCGCCCAACGCTGGCGGCGGCGACCCCGGCACCCTATGCTCAAACCCGAGGTCGCCCCCAGCTGCGCGCGGCCCGAACCAGACGGGAAGGGCCATGAGCGAGAATCTCTTGGGCGCGGAGACCAGCCCCTACCTCCTGCAGCACCAAGACAACCCGGTGCATTGGCGCCCCTGGGGGCCCGAAGCGCTGGCCGAGGCGAAGGAAACCGACAAGCCGATCCTGCTCTCGGTCGGCTATTCCGCCTGCCACTGGTGCCACGTCATGGCCCACGAGAGCTTCGAGGACGAAGAGACGGCGCACCTGATGAACCGGCTCTTCGTCAACATCAAGGTGGACCGCGAGGAGCGCCCCGACCTCGACACCATCTACCAGCGCGCGCTCGCGCTCATGGGCCAGCAGGGGGGCTGGCCGCTCACCATGTTCCTCACGCCCGATGCCGAGCCCTTCTGGGGCGGCACCTACTTCCCGCTCGAGCCCCGCTTCGGCCGCCCCGGCTTCAAGGACGTGCTGAGCCTGATCGAGCAGACCTACCGCAACGACCGCGAAAAGGTGGACAAAAACAGAACAGCGCTGGTGGAAGCCCTGCAGGGTCTCGCCCGCAGCAAGCCCGGCGAGGCTGTGACCGAAGAACACACAGAGAACATGGCGCGAGGCCTGCTGCGCGAGGTCGATGGCCGCCATGGCGGCATCGGCGGCGCTCCGAAGTTCCCGCAATGTTCCATGCTGGAGCTGCTCTGGCGCAGCTATCTGCGCACCGGCTCGCAGCTGATGAAGACTGCCGTCGTGCTCTCCATGGAGCGCATGTGCCAGGGCGGCATCTACGACCACCTTGGCGGCGGCTTCGCCCGCTACTCCACCGACGAGCGCTGGCTCGCCCCCCATTTCGAGAAGATGCTCTACGACAACGCCCAGCTGCTCGATCTGCTCTGCCATGTCTGGCAGGAGACCGGGGAGCCGCTCTTTGCCGCTCGCGCGACCGAGACCGTGGCCTGGGTGCTGCGGGAGATGCGCACCGGCGAGGGTGCGTTCGCGAGCGCACTGGACGCCGATTCCGAGGGCGAAGAGGGCAAGTTCTACGTCTGGCACGAGGCCGAGACCGACGAACTCCTTGGCGCGGACTCGGCCTACTTCAAGGCCGTCTACGATGTGACGCCCGGCGGCAACTGGGAGGGGAAGACGATCCTCAACCGCCTCCTGCCGCCCGGCACCGACGAGACGCCGGACGAAGCCCGCCTCGCCAAGATGCGCGCCATCCTGCTGGAGCGCCGCGCAGGCCGCGAGCGCCCCGGCTGGGACGACAAGGTGCTGGCCGACTGGAACGGCCTGATGATCGCTGCCCTCGCCAACTCGGCCATGGTCTTCGGCGCGCCCGCGTGGCTCGACGCGGCGGTCGAGGCCTTCGACTATGTCTCAGGGCCCATGGCGGCAGGCGAGCGTCTGCGCCACGCCGCCCGCCACGGCCGCTCGAAGGACGTCGAGTTCCTCGACGACTATGCCGAGATGGCGCGGGCGGCGCTGATGCTGGCGGAGGCGACGGGCGAGGCTTCTTACGTGGAGAAGGCGCGCGGCTGGGTCGCGGTGCTCGACGCCCACTACTGGGACGCGGACGAAGGCGGCTACTTCTACGCGCCCGACGACGGCGAGGCGAGCATCAGCCGCACCAAGACCGCCCACGACGCCGCGACGCCCGCCGGCAACGGCACCATGGTGGGCGTGCTTGCGCGCCTCCACCATCTCACCGGCGAGGCGGCCTATCGCGACCGCGCCGAGGCGCTGGTCAAGGCGTTCTCCGGCGAGCTTGAGCGCAACTTCTCTCCGCTCTCCACGCTTGCCAACAACAGCGAGGTGTTGCGCCGCGCGGTGCAGGTGGTGGTGTGCGGCAACCGCGCGGAGGAGGGGACCCAAGCCCTCCTCGATACCGTGTTCGCGATCAGCCTGCCCAACCGGGTGCTGACCGTGCTGGAGCCGAGCGGCGCGCTGCCTCTGGGCCATCCCGCCTTCGGCAAGGGCCAGCAGGATGGGCAGGCCACGGCCTACGTCTGCGTGGGTCCGGTCTGCTCGCTGCCGGTGACGGAGTCTGATGCGCTCAGGGCCGCCCTCGACCACGCCCGCGCGCCGGCCGAAGGCTGAGGCGCATGATCGCCGCCCGCTGCACCATCGAGAGCCCGGTCGGCCCGCTCACCATCACGGCCGAGGATGATGCGGTCACAGCCGTCGATTTCGGCGCCGGCGGGGGCCCCGGCCCGAACGCCGGCCTCCTGGCCGAGGCCGCGCGTCAGCTCACCGAGTATTTCGCCGGCGACCTGCGGGACTTCACGCTGCCGCTCGCGCCTTCCGGCACATCCTTCCGCCTCAAGGTGTGGGCGGCGATGCGCGCCATCCCGTATGGCGAGACGCGGAGCTACGGCGACCTCGCCCGTGCGCTCGACAGTGCGCCCCGCGCCGTCGGCGGCGCTTGTGGGTCCAATCCGATTCCTCTCATCATCCCCTGCCACCGGGTCGTCGGCGCAGGCGGCGCGCTCGGCGGGTTCTCCGGCGGCGCGGGCTGTGATACCAAGCGCCAGCTTCTCGCATTGGAAGGCGCGCTGCCGCCGCAGCTTCCGGTCTAGGCCGAGCGCGGCCCGGCAGCCGACCCCGACAGGAAAGGGAGACACATGGTCAAGGCTGTGCGGATGCACGAGGCTGGCGGGCCCGAGGTGCTGCATTACGAGGACGTGGCGCTGCCCGATCCCGGCCCCGGCGAGGCGCTGGTGCGTCACGAGGCGATCGGCCTCAACTACATCGACGTCTATCACCGCACCGGCCTCTACCCGGTGCCCTCGCTGCCCTGGACCATCGGCATGGAAGGCGCCGGCGTGGTCGAGGCCGTGGGCGACGGCGTCACGGAAGTCTCCGCCGGCATGCGGGTCGCCTACGCCAGCCCGCCGCCGCCCGGCGGCTATTCCGAGGCCCGCGTGATGCCGGCGGGATCGCTGGTGGAGCTCCCCGCCGACATCAGCTCCGAACAGGGCGCGGCGATGATGCTGCAAGGCATGACCGTCGAATACCTGATCCGCCGCACCCACCCCGTGAAGGCCGGCGAGACCGTGCTGGTGCACGCCGCCGCCGGCGGGGTCGGGCTGATCCAGTGCCAGTGGCTCAAGCACCTGGGCGTGACCGTGATCGGCACCGTGGGCTCGGAGGAAAAGGCGGCGCTCGCCAGCGCCCATGGCTGCGACCACCCGGTCAACTATCGGACCGAAGATTTCGCCGCGCGCGTCATGGAGATCACCGACGGCCGGGGCGTGCCGGTGGTCTACGATTCCATCGGTGCCGACACACTGGAGGGCTCACTTAATAGTCTGGCCCGTCTGGGGACGCTCGCGAGCTTCGGCAACGCGTCCGGTCCGATCACGGACTTCAACCTGGCCCGGCTCGCGCCCAAGTCCGCCTACATCACGCGGCCCACCCTCTTCGGCTACAACGCGACCCGGCCGGAGCTCGAGGAATCGGCTGGCGCCCTCTTCGACGTCGTGCGCTCGGGTGCGGTCAAGATCGAGATCCACCAGACCTACCCGCTCTCGGACGCGGCCCAGGCTCACCGCGACCTGGAGGGCCGCAAGACCACGGGCTCGACCATTCTGACCCCCTGACCGCCGGCGGGGCGGTGAGCTGTAGCGGCCGGTGACCGCACCCGCCGGCCGAGTTTCCGACCGGGGGGCCTTCCGCGACCCGGCCTTCATGGCCAATCGGGAAGCGCCGGTGCACCGGTGGATTCCCTGGATCGCGGGGTTTTCAAGGCAGTTCGTCCAGGACGCGCTGGCCCGTCACCTGCCGGAGCCGGGTGTCGTGCTGGACCCCTTCGCAGGCGTCGGCACGACCCTGGTCGAGGCCGATATTGCCGGCCACGCTGCCGTCGGCTTCGAGATCAATCCCTACGCCGCCTTCGCCGCGCGCGCGAAGCTGGGAGCGCATCGATTGGAGGCCGCGCAGCTCAGAGCCGCCGCTACGGATTTCCTCGCGTTCATGGAGGAAAGCGAGCGCACGGGTCGCGCGCCCAAGGCATCGGCGCCCGCCTCCTTCCGCACGCGGGCGCCGTTTTACAGCCCGGCGGTCGAGCGCAAGGTCCTGCTGGCGTTCGATTTCATGGAGACGCTCGAGGCGCCCAGCGCCGCTTTGTTTCGCCTCGCCTTCGCGGCGACCATGGTGGGCTACTCCAACTACTCCTACGAGCCGAGTCTCGGTCGCAAGGTCTCCGTCGGGCGGCCTGAGGTCGAGGACGACGACGTGGCCGGCGCCATCACGGCCAAGCTTTACCAAATGGTTGACGATGCGGCTTGGTATCGCGACGCGCGCGCGAACTCTGCACGAGACGACGGGCGAGTGCTCGAAAAATCCTTCTTCGAGGGCCACAGCGCGCTCAACGAGGGGAGCGTAGACCTGCTCGTCACCTCTCCACCCTACCTCAACAACTACCACTACAACCGCAACACCCGCCCGCATCTCTACTGGCTGGGATTCTGCGCCTCCCCGAGCGACCTGAAGCGGTTGGAGGCGATCAACTTCGGCACCTACTGGCAGAACGCCCGCGACGAGGCGCACGTCGACCTCGACCCGTCCATCGACACAGGCGAGATCAGGGAAGCGATCGACGCCGTCAGGCAGCGGAATCCCGAGAAGGGCGTCTATGGCGGCAACGGCTGGGCGAACTACGCGGCGCGCTACTTCAACGACTGCGCCCGCTTCCTCGACGGCGCGGCGCGGTGCCTGCGGCCAGGGGCGACGGCATTGGTGGTGATCGGCAACTCGATCCTGCAGGGGGTGCCGATCCCGACCGACCGCTTCCTCGCCGCCATCGCGACATCGCGCGGCTTCCAGGTCGTGGACATTCACATTCCCCGGGAGACTCGGGTCGGCAACAGCATCGTCGAGTCCAGCGTCCGCGCCGGCAAGGCCAACGGCAGCGCTCTCTACGAGTCCGTCGTGGAGCTGCGCCGGCTCTGAGGCCGGCGCCGAATGCGGCGCACGATAAGCCCGTTGCGCGGGTGCAGCGTGAGCAGCCCGCGCGGCTCGACGGACTGATCCTGGGCGAGGCGCAGGCGGTAGTGCTGCGCGATATGAGCAAGCACCATGACGCCGACGGTCAGCGCCAGCGACGCGCCAATGCAGAAGCGCGGCCCGACGCTGAAGGGGATGTACGCGCAGCGCGGATGTTCGTTTCCCCGCTCCGGTGCGAAGCGCTTCGGGTCGAAGCGTTCCGGCGCTTCCCACAGCGCGCGATGGCGATGGATGACCCAGGGGATGATGCCGACAATCGCGCCGGCCGGAACCACGCGCCCGCAGACCTCGTCCCGCTCCAGCGCCTGCCGCCATGCCAGCGAATGCACCGGGGGGAAGAGCCTGAGCGCCTCGTCGAAGACCATGCGCGTGTAGGGTAGGCGGCGAATGTCGTCGTAGGTGGGCGCCGCGCCTTTCAACGCATCGTCGATTTCCGCCCACATCCGTTGCTCGGCCTCCGCATGCTGCGACAGCAGGAACCATGTCCAGCAGAGTGCCAGCGCCGTGGTTTCGTGCCCGGCGACGAAGATGGTGACCATCTCGTCGCGCACGTCGCTCGCCGACAACCCGCGTCCGGTTTCCGGGTCGCCTGCGTGCAGCAGCCGATCGAGCAGGTCGTCGCTCGATGGCTCGCTGGACCGGCTTTTTCGGGATTCGATGAGCTGCGCCATCAGGGCGTTCAGGTCCTTCAGAATCCGCGCCGCCCGCCGCTCCTTTAGGTGGGCCCACACGCGGTTGATCCCCGGAATCAGGGCGAGGGGGCTGAGGTTCATTTCCGCCTGATAGCGGGTCGAGCTCCGGTGAAGGGTGTCCTTTATCAGCCCGCTGTCCGACGAGAACATGGCGCGCGCGATGATATCGAGCGTCAGTTCCTTCATGGCGGCTTCGAGGTCGAGAGGGCTGCCGGACCCGTCCTCGTCCCATGCGCGCAGCATGGCGTCGGTCGCTTCGGTCACGATGCCGGCGTAGCCTGCGACGCTCTTGGCGTTGAAGGCGGGCGTCATGATGCGGCGGTGCCAGCGCCATTCGTCGCCCTCGATGGTGACGAGGCCGTTGCCCAGCGCCGGCGTCAGCAACGGCCGAACGATCTTCGCCTTGACGTAGTTCGCGGCGTTGTCCTGCAAAATATGCTTCACGCCGTCCGGGTGGTTCACCAGGAAGTGGTGAAACCAGAGGAATCTCCGCTCAACGACGTCCTCCCGGAAGTCGGCGGCATCGAAGCCGCCGATCAGGCTGTCGCTCATGGCCAGTGCGTAGGAGACGATGGACCGCCGCCGCTCCGGCACAGATGGAAGCACGAGTGCCAACTGCTCGTCGGTCACCGCGTCGCTTTCTTCCATCGCTATGTGCCTGGCTATTTTGCAATGCCGCCTTACGAGCGTGGCCTGCCATCAAGGCCATTTTGTGACGCGGAACGCCCGGTCGGTTATGCGGCTTTGGCCATGCCTCCCGGGCTTGTTGGCCCTCTCGGCAGGTGGGATAAGGGCGCCATGAGCGAGCCCGCCGGCCTCGACCGCCGCTACCGCACACGCGGCGGCATCACCATCCACCGCAGTGACCACGAGACCGCTGTCGGGCCCGCGGCCGCGGGCCTGGTCGAGCGGCTGGACCGCTATCCCGGCGTCTTCATGTCCTCCTGCTTCGAGTTCCCCGGTCGCTACACGCGCTGGGACCTGGGCTTTGCCGCCCCGCCGCTCGCCATTACCTGTCGCGGGCGCGATTTCGAGGTCACGGCGCTGGAGCCCAGGGGCCGGGTGCTGCTGGAGCCGATCCGCGCCGCGATCGAGCCGCTCGCCGCCGTCGCCTCGCTGGAATCGGACGGCGATCGCGTGTGCGGGCAGATCCACCCGCCCGTGGAAATTGTGCCCGAGGAGCAGCGCAGCCGGCAGCCCTCGATCTTCAGCCTGCTGCGCGCGGTCATCGAGCTCTTCGGCAACGACGAGGACCAGCATTTCGGCCTCTACGGCGCCTTTGGCTACGACCTCGCCCACCAGTTCGAGCCGGTGGAGCTCAAGCTCGAGCGTCCTGCCGACCAGCGCGATCTGGTGCTCTTCGTGCCCGACGAGATCCTGGTCGTCGATCACGTGTCGGACCGGGCGGTGCGGCATCGCTACGATTTCGTCACACCCAGCGGGGACACGCGCGACATGCCGCGCGACCCGAGGGAGGACGCCTACGCGTCCGCGCCGCCCGGCAACGAGCCGCCCGCCAACGACCATGGGCCGGGCCAATACCCGGCGGCCGTGGACCGTGCCAAGGATGCGTTTCGCCGCGGCGATCTCTTCGAGGTGGTGCTGAGCCAGCAGTTCAGCGAGGCCTGCGCCGACGCGCCTTCCGAGGTGTTCGACCGGCTGCGCACTCTCAATCCGGCGCCCTACTGCGCGCTGATGAACCTGGGTGCCGGCGAGTTCCTGGTCGCCGCCTCGCCCGAGATGTACGTGCGGGTCGAGGGCCGCCGGGTCGAGACCTGCCCGATCTCGGGCACCATCGCGCGCGGCAAGGATGCTCTCGGCGACGCCGCCCAGATCGCGAAACTGCTCAACTCGGCCAAGGACGAGGCCGAGCTCACCATGTGCACCGACGTCGACCGCAACGACAAGTCGCGCATCTGCGAGCCGGGCTCGGTGCGGGTGATCGGGCGGCGCCAGGTGGAGCTCTACTCGCGCCTGATCCACACGGTCGATCACGTCGAGGGCATTCTGCGGCCCGAGTTCGATGCGCTCGACGCTTTTCTCAGCCACACCTGGGCGGTGACGGTGACCGGCGCGCCCAAGCACTGGGCGATCCGCTTCATCGAGGCGAACGAGCGCTCCGCACGCCGCTGGTACGGCGGCGCCATCGGGCGCATCGGCTTCGACGGTGCGATGAACACCGGGCTCACGCTCCGCACCGTCCGCATGAAGGACGGCATCGCCGAGATCAGGGCCGGCGCCACGCTGCTCTACGACAGCGACCCGGAGGCCGAGGACGAGGAGTGCCGGCTCAAGGCCTCCGCGCTCTTCGCCGCGGTGCGGGCGGAGGCCGCACCCGCGCCAGCGCGCACATCCTCGTCCCAGCTGGGGCCTGCCAGGCGCGTGCTTCTGGTCGACCACGAGGATTCCTTCGTCCACACGCTGGCCAACTATCTGCGCCAGACCGGCGCCGAGGTCGAGACGCTCCGTCCCGAACCCGCGCGCCGGATGCTGCAGGAGGACACGCCCGATCTGGTCGTGCTCTCGCCCGGCCCCGGCCGGCCCGAAGACTTCGGCACCGCCGAGACCATCGAGTTGGTGCTGGCGAAAGGCGTGCCGCTCTTCGGCGTCTGCCTGGGCCTCCAGGCCGTGGCCGAGTATTTCGGCGGGCAGCTCGGCCAGCTCGACGAGCCGGTCCACGGCAAGCCGTCGGACGTCACGGCGGGGAACAGCGTGCTCTTCCAGGGCCTGCCCGAGCGCTTCCGCGTCGGACGCTACCACTCGCTCTACGCCGCGCGCGTGTCGCTCCCCAACGATCTGCTCAGGGTTACCGCCGAAACCGATGACGGCGTCGTGATGGCGCTGGAGCACCGGGAGCGGCCCATCGCCGCCGTGCAGTTCCACCCGGAATCGATCCTCTCCCTCGACGACAACATCGGCATGCGGCTGATCTACAACATGATGACCGCGCTTACCGGAAACCGGGGCCCGGCAGGGGGTTGAGCGGGATTGGAGCGAGTCCGTCCTTGACGGACTCGCGAAAGGCCGCGACCGCGGCCCGCCGCCTATGCGGCGCCCTCGCGGAGGCGCCGGCCGCAGGCCGGCAGCCGTGAGCGAAAAAACTCTTACAGCCCCCAGGCGCCGTCGATCACCAGCGCCTGGCCGGTGGTGAAGGCGGATTCACCCGAGCCGAGATAGACGCAGAGCGCCGCGACCTCCGACGGCGATCCCATCCGCCCCACCGGGTGGCGCGCGACGAAGGCCTTGCGCGCGGCCTCCGGGTCGGGTCGGGCGTTGAGCCGCTCGTCGAGGGAGGGGGTATCCACCGCGCCGGGACAGACGGCATTGCAGCGGATGCCTTGCGCTGCGTAGTCCAGCGCGACCGACTTGGTGAGGCCGATGACGGCGGCCTTGCTGGCGCCGTAAGCGCAGCGGTCTGGCGCAGCCTTCACCGAGGAGACCACCGACGCCATGTTGATGATCGAGCCGCCACCGGCTGCCAGCATGGCCGGCAGGAAGGCGCGGGTCATCCGGTACATCGCGGTGACGTTGAGGCTAAGCGTCTCCTCCCAGTCGGCCGGCTCGCAGTCGAGCAGCGTGCCATGGGGCACGCGGCCCGCGCAGTTGAAGAGCACGTCGAGGGCGCCGATCTCCTCCGCCGCAGCCGCCACAGCGCTCTCTTCGCGGACGTCAAGCGCCCGGCAGGTGACGCCCTCCAGCGTGGCGAGGCCCGCGAGCTTGCTCTCGT
>JAPPNV010000308.1 GCA_028818565.1 Rhodospirillales bacterium
TCCAGCGCGTCGCAGATGCCCTGGGCGACCGCCTCGGGCGGCTGCTTCTCGCCGCCGAAGCCCGCGACCATGGGGGTATCGGTCGAGCTGGGGAAGACCGCGAGCACGTGCGTGCCCTGGGCGGCAAGCTCGGCCCGCATGCACTGGGTGGCGGACCAGACCGCGGCCTTGCTCGCGGAATAAGAGCCGCAGAAGGGCGCGTTCACCCGCGCTACCTCGGAGAGCACGTTGGCCATCGCGCCGCCGCCGTTCTGCGCCAGCACCGGTGCGAAGGCGCGGGCCACGTGGAGATAGCCCCAGTAGTTGATCTCGAACACGGTGCGTGCGGTCGCGAGCGTAGGCGCGCTCATCACGCCTTCCCAGGCGACGATGGCGGCGTTGTTGATCACCAGCGTGACGCCAGCGCACTGCTCCGCGGCACGCTGCACTGCCGCTTCGTCGGTCACGTCGAGCGCGAGCGGCTCCACACCCGCGCCCTTTGGGAACGCCGCCGTCGCGAGCGGTCCGGCCAGGTCGGCCGCGTGAATGCGCTTGGTACCGCGCGCGGCCAGCGCCTCCACCAAGGGTGTGCCGATACCGCCGGCGGCGCCGGTGACGAAGGCCTCGCATCCGTTGATCTGCATGGGCTCAGTCGCTCCTGGTGGGGTCTCGGACATCGCTCTTCACCGTTGTGAGTTCCGTGTAGCTGAAGATGAGGCCGGCGGCATCGAAGCCGCCATCCACGTTGACGACGCTGCCGGTAAGGTACGCTGCCTCGTCGCTCGCGAGGAAGAGCGCCGTGCCGGCAATGTCGCGGGCGTGGCCGAAGCGCTCCAGCGGGATGCGCTCCAGGTAGCGGCGCTCCTGATCCGGCCCCATGCTGGTGATGCCGGTATCGATGGGACCGGGCGCGATGGCGTTGACGGCGATGCCGCGCGGGCCCAACTCCACCGCCATGATCCGCGTCATCTGGTGGATGCCCGCCTTGGTGACGCCGTAGGCGGTGCGCCCGTAGCTGCCGCGCTGGCCCGAGATTGAGCCGATGTTGACGATGCGCCCGCCGCCATGCGCCGCCATGACCCGCGCAGCACCCTGCGCGCAGAGGAAGGCGCTGGTCAGGTTGTTGCGCAGCACGCGCTCCCAGTCCTCGAACGAAAGCTCCAGGAAGGCGCCGTGATGGGCGATGCCGGCATTGTTGATGAGGATGTCGAGCCGGTCGCCGAAGCAGTCCCGGGCAGTCTCGAACATCTGCCCCACGCCCTCGGGCAGGCCGAGGTCGGCGGTGCAGGGCGTGGCCCGTCCGCCGCCGGCGCTGATCTCCTCCGCCGCGGCCTCTGCGCGCGCGCCGTCGATATCGGCGAGCAGCACGTGCGCCCCCTCGGCGGCGAAGCGGCGGCCGATCTCACGGCCGATGCCGCGCCCGCCGCCGGTGACGATGGCCGTCTTGCTCTCCAGCCTCATCGCCTCCAATCCGTCCCGTTCACGGCCCGGCCTATCGGCTGGCGGGGCGCGGAGTCAACCCTCGCAGGTCTCCGGGCGCCGGGCTATCCTGCGCCGGCCATGATGGCGGGCAGAGAACCATGAGGCTCGAGGGCAAGACGGCGGTCGTCACCGGCGCAGGCTCCGGCATCGGCCGGGCCACGGCGGTGCGCTTCGCCAGGGAGGGCGCGGCGGTCGCCTGCGCGGGTCTCAGCGCTGACGACAACGTCGCCACCGTGCGCGCGATCGAGAAGGCCGGCGGCAGCGCCGTCGCCATCGAGGCCGACGTCATGCAGGACGAGGACGTGACGGGGATGGTGGCAGCCGCCGTCGAGGCCCTCGGTCACGTCGATATCCTGGTCAACAATGCCGGACAGGCCGTGATCGGCAGCGTGGAGGAGGTCGAGCGCGCCGACTGGGACCGCCAGATGGACGTCAACGTCACCAGCATCTACCGGGGTGCCAAGGCGGTCTGGAGCCACATGCGCGAGCGCGGCGGCGGCGCGATCCTCAACACCGCTTCCATTTCCGGCCTCATCGGCACGCCGGGGCAGGTGGCCTACGCCACCTCCAAGGGCGCGGTGGTCATGCTGACCAAGTGCCTCGCGCTCGACGGCGCCAAGGACCAGATCAGGGTCAACTGCGTCTGCCCCGGCTGGGTGCAGACCCCGATGGTGGACTACCACCTCTCCCAGCTCGACGACCCCGAGGGGTTCAAGGAGCGGCTCGCGGGGCTGCATCCGCTCGGCGTGGGAGATCCGGCGGATATCGCAGGCGGCTTCGTCTACCTCGCCTCGGACGAAGCGCGCTGGGTTACCGGCGTCGCGCTCACCATCGACGGCGGCGTGAGCTGCGGGCTCGTGCCCGAGTGACGGCTGGCGCGTTCCCCACCCACCCGCGGAGACGAGCATGAGCGACAAGCCCACCGGGCTCCGGCGCAAGCTCACCGACTACGGCGACCCCGGCTTCTCGCTCTTTCTGCGCAAGGCCTTCGCCAAGTCGATGGGCTACACCGAGGAGGAGCTGGACCGCCCGGTCATCGGCATCGCAAACGTCACCAGTGGCCTCGTCAGCTGCCACGGCACGGTGCCTGCCCTGATCGAGGCGGTTGAACGCGGGGTGACGGCCGCGGGCGGGCTGCCGCTGACCTTCCCTACGATCTCGCTCGGCGAGCCGTTCATGCACCCGACGACCATGCTCTTCCGCAACCTCATGGCGATGGACACGGAGGAGATGATCCGCGCCCATCCCATCGACGCGGTGGTGCTGATCGGCGGCTGCGACAAGACCGTGCCGGCCCAGCTCATGGCTGCGGCGAGCGCGGGCGTGCCCGCGATCCAGCTTGTCACGGGGCCGATGCTGACGGGGAGCCACAAGGGCGAGCGGCTCGGCGCCTGCACCGATTGCCGGCGCTACTGGGGCGCCCACCGGGGCGGCCGTGTCGACGAGGACGAGATCGCCGAGGTCGGCGGCCGGCTCATGCCCTCGGCCGGCACCTGCATGGTGATGGGCACCGCCAGCACCATGGCCTGCGCGGCGGAAGCGCTCGGCATGATGCTACCGGGGAGCGCCGCGATCCCCGCCGTGCTCGCCGACCGGCAGCGGATCGCGCGCGAGAGCGGGGCGCGTGCCGTGGCGCTCGCAGCCGAAGGGCTCACGCCGGATCGAATTCTCACCCCTGCCGCCATCACCAACGCGCTCACGGTGCTACTCGCGGTCGGCGGCTCGACCAACGCGGTGATCCATCTCGCCGCCGTCGCCGGGCGCTGCGGCTTCGACCTCGACCTGGGCCGCCTCGACCGGCTCAGCCGGGAGACCCCGGTGCTGGTCGACCTCAAGCCCTCGGGCCAGCACTACATGGAGGACCTGAACAAGGCCGGCGGGCTCA
>JAPPNV010000233.1 GCA_028818565.1 Rhodospirillales bacterium
AGTGGCAGGAGAGCGCGCCGCCGCCGGCACCGGGCCACGACCCAGTCGCGACGGCAGCCGTACGAAAGCGCCTCGCCCTCCTGCTGGGCGAGGGTGCGGAGCCCAGGCCGGAGCAGGCGGACTTCGCCTCGGCCGCCTGCGCCGCCTTCGACCCCATCGAGGTGGAAGAAGAACCCCACGTGGTGCTGGCGGAAGCTGGCACCGGAGTCGGCAAGACCCTCGGCTACATCGCGCCAGCCAGCCTTTGGGCCGAGCGCAACGAGGGCACGGTCTGGCTCTCCACCTTCACACGCAACCTCCAGCGCCAGATCGACCAGGAACTCGACCGGCTGTACCCGGAGCCCAAGGTCAAGGCGGAGAAGGTGGTACTGCGCAAGGGCCGTGAGAACTACCTCTGCCTGCTCAACATGGAGGAGGCGCTCGGCCGCAGCGCGCTGGTGACGGGGGACCGCATCGCTTTGGGCCTCATGGCCCGCTGGGCGGCCGCGACGCGCGACGGCGACATCACCGGCGGCGATCTGCCGGCCTGGCTCGCCGACCTGCTCGGCTACGGCCGCACCCTCGGCCTCGCGGACCGGCGCGGCGAGTGCATCCACAGCGCCTGCACCCATTACCGCCGCTGCTTCATCGAGAAGAGCCAGCGCAAGGCGCGGCGGGCCGACATGGTGATCGCCAATCATGCGTTGCTCATGGTGCAGGCAGCACGCGCGGTCTTCGGCACCGGCGACGAGCGGAGCGTGCCGACCCGCTACGTGCTCGACGAGGGGCACCACCTTTTCGACGCGGCGGACAGCGCCTTCTCCGCCCATCTCTCCGGCAGCGAGACACGCGAGCTCAGGCGCTGGTTGCTGGGGCCGGAATCTCGGGGTCGCAGCGATGCCGGCCGCGCGCGGGGACTCAGAAGCCGGATCGAGGACCTGATCGCGGACCGCGAGGCCGCGCGCGAGGCCCTCGACGAAGCGCTGAAGGCGGCGCACGCCCTGCCTGGCACCGACTGGCACCAGCGGCTCGCGGGCGGCTCGGCGCAGGGGGCGTGCGAGCGGTTCCTCGCGCTGGCGCGGAGCCAGGTCATGGCCCGCGCGCCGGAGCCCCGCAGCGGCTACGGCATCGAAGCGCCGGTGCACCCGCTGATTCCCGGCATGGCTGAGGCTGCGGCGGTCCTGGAGACGGCGCTGGCCGGGATCGCCCGGCCTCTGGGGCGGCTCGCGGCGGCGCTCGCGGCGCATCTCGATGCAGAGGCCGAGACTCTGGAGACCGCCGAGCGCCAGCGCATCGAGGCCGTGGTACGAGGCATCGAGCGCCGGGTGGGCGAGCAGCTCGATTCCTGGCGAGCCATGCTCACAGACATGACGGCCGCGCCGGTCGCCGACGAGGAGCTTTCGCAGGACGTCGAAGACGCCGACGACCCTGCAGGCTTTGTTGATTGGTTCGCGATCTCCCGCATCGACGGGCGCGACATCGATGTCGGCATGCACCGCCACCACGTGGACCCGACGATCCCCTTCGCTGCGTTCGTCATGGGGCGCTCCCACGGCGCGCTCATCACTTCGGCGACGTTGCGGGACGGCAGCGGCGATCCGGAACACGATTGGGCTGCCGCCGAGGCGACCACGGGCGGTCGACACCTGAAGGCGCCGGTGATCCGCGCAGCCCTCCCATCCCCCTTCGACTACGGCGCACAAACCCGCGTGCTGGTGGTGACCGACGTCAGGCGGGCCGCGCCCGACCGGGTGGCGGCGGCCTACCGCGCGCTCTTTACGGCCGCGGGTGGCGGTGCGCTGGGCCTCTTCACCGCGATCGCGCGGCTGCGCGGGGTTCACGAGCGCATCGCCGGCGCGCTGGACGAGGCGGGCCTGCAGCTTTGGGCCCAGCACGTGGACCCGCTCGACCCGACGACGCTGGTCGACATCTTCCGCAGCGAGACCGACGCCTGCCTGCTCGGCACCGATGCGATGCGGGACGGCATCGACGTGCCGGGGCGGAGCCTGCGGCTGATCGTCTTCGACCGGGTGCCGTGGCCCAGGCCCGACATCCTGCACAAGGCCCGCCGCCGGGTTCTTGGGGGCGGGCGCTACGACGACCGGCTCACGCGCGGGCGGCTGCGGCAGGCCTACGGCCGGCTGGTGCGGCGGGCGGACGATCGCGGCGTCTTCGTCCTGCTCGACCCCGCGCTGCCGAGCCGGCTCAAGGGCGCCTTCCCGCCCGGCGTCGAGGTGGAGCGCGTCGGACTCGCCGAGGCCGTCGAGATCACCCGCACCTTCGTCGGGCCCGAGGCATAGCCGTCGCGACGCAGGCCGTGACAGTAGCGAGTCTTCCGGGCTAGGGTCCGCGCGCCTTTCAACCAGCCGGTGCTCCCATGTCCGACTCCGAGTTGGCCCCCCTGCTGAAGCGGGTCGCCGAAGCGCTGGAGCGTCTCTCGCCGGCCGGGGTGGAGGACGCCGGCCTCGATGCGGCGGACGGCTTCGTCTGGCATGCCGATGGCGTGCGCCTGGAGGCCGTGCCCCGGATCAACCGGCTGGAGCTCTCGCTGCTCAAGGGCATCGACCGGGTGCGCGACATCCTGCTCGACAACACCCGGCGTTTTGCCGGCGGCTTGCCCGCCAACAACGCCCTCTTGTGGGGCGCGCGGGGCATGGGCAAGAGCTCGCTCATCAAGGCGGTGCACGGCGTGGTCGCGGCCGACGCGGCCGGCGGCCTAAAGCTGATCGAGATTCACCGGGAGGAGATTTCCTCCCTGCCGGTTCTCCTCGGGCGCCTGCGCGGCTGCAACCACCAGTGCCTGCTCTTCTGCGACGACCTCTCCTTCGAGTCCGAGGACACGACCTACAAGTCGCTCAAGGCAGCGCTGGAAGGCGGCATCAGCGGGCGGCCCGACAACGTGCTGTTCTACGCCACGTCGAACCGCCGCCACCTGATGCCGCGCGACATGATCGACAACGAACGCTCGACCGCGATCCATCCCGGAGAAGCGGTGGAGGAATCGGTCTCGCTCTCGGACCGTTTCGGCCTCTGGCTCGGCTTCCATCCCTGCGACCAGGCGACCTTCTTCGCCATGGTCGAGGGCTATGCCGACCATTTCGGCCTCGCCGTCGAGCGCGAGACCCTGCACGCCGAGGCCATCGAGTGGAGCATGACCCGCGGCGCCCGTTCGGGCCGGGTGGCCTGGCAGTTCGTGCAGGACCTCGCCGGGCGGCTCGGGGTCGAACTCGCACCGGCCAACGGGCGCTCGAAGTAGAGCGCTTCCGTCTTTGACGGATGCGCGACAGGCCGCGCCCGCGCAGGCGCCGGCCGTAGGCCGGCTGCCGTGAGCGATAAAGAGCGAAACCCCTCTA
>JAPPNV010000286.1 GCA_028818565.1 Rhodospirillales bacterium
GGCGAGAGCGCGTTCACGTTGATGCCGTCGGCCGCGAGCTCCAGGCAGAGCGCCTTGGTCATGTTGGTGAGGCCGCCCTTCGAGGCGCAATAGGCGGCCGAATGCGGAAAGCCGCCGCAGCCGGCGATGGAGGAGATATTGATGATCTTGCCGGCGCCCCTGGCCTTCATGGTGGGCACGACCGCCTTGGTCATGAAGAACGCGCCCTTGAGGTTGAGCGCCTGCTGGGCGTCCCAGTTCTCCTCCGTGACCTCTTCGATCGGCATGGGCGTGAAGACGCCGGCGTTGTTCACCAGGATGTCCACCGTGCCGAAGGTCTCGATCACCTCCCCCGCCAGGCGCTCGCAGTCGGAGACCACGCCGACGTCGGCCATGAATGCCTGGGCCTTGCCGCCGGCGGCCTCGATCTCGGCGACCACCGCCTCGGCGCGCTCGCGCCGGGTGTTGCCGACCACGGCGACGGCGGCACCCTCCCGCCCGTAGCGCCGCGCGATGCAGGCGCCGATGCCGCGCGACGAGCCGGTGACGAGCGCCGCCTTGCCTTCGAGTTTCATGGTGACCCCTCCCCGCGTCCGGCGCCGATCCTAACCCGCCTTTCCCACCAAGGTCATGGTCCGCGCGGCGCTCTCCCCGGGGACCCGGACAGGGTCCACGATCGGTACAAGCGCGACGAATGGAACAGGTTCGACTGGCAAGTCTCCGACTGGGATGTGAACATGTATCCGGATTGCTTGCCCTGACGGGGTGCAGGAGAAGCGCGGATGTCTTTCGAGCTCACGCCCGCACAGATAGACCGGTTCAACGAAGACGGCTTTCTGATCGTCGAGAATTTGATCGACGACGAGACGGCCGAGGCGGTGAGCGAACGCTACGAGAAACTCTTTCGCGGCGAATTCGAAACCGGAATCCTGCCGGACGAAGTCAACTGGCAGGAGGGCGAGAGCGATCCGACCCTGACCCGGCAAATCTGCAACGCATGGAAGGCGGATCGGACGATCGCCTCGGTGGTCATGAGGGCCGATCTGGCCAAGGCGATCGCCACGCTCGGCGGCTGGCCCGGCGCGCGTCTGATGGTCGACAACGTGCTGTGGAAGCCGCCCGGCACACGGCCGCTCGCTCTCCACCAGGACAACGCCTACCTGCGGTGGTTCCAGCCGACGGAGCTGCTGAGCTGCTGGATGGCGCTCGACGACACCAGGGCCGATGCAGGGACGCTGGAATTCGTCCGCGGGTCGCACCGCTGGCACCACTCGCAGCCCGAAGGCGAGTTCCACGGCCCCAGGGAATACCGCAAGTACATGGAGCAGGCCGCCGCCAGGGAGGGTGTCGAGCCGGAAATCGTCCACGTGGAAGTTCCCAGGGGCGGCGGCTCCTTCCATCACGGCTGGACCTGGCACGGCTCCGGCGACAACACGGCGACGGTCCCCCGCCGCTCTCTCGTGCTGCACGCCATGCGAAGCGACACGCGCTACGTCCCGGACCGCCTGGGCCAGGGCGTGGGCTCGATCTACAGCCGCTACAAGCGGCTCGGCGACAACACCATCGACGAGAACTACTTTCCGGTTCTCTGGACCCGCGACGGCTATCGAACCCCCGATATCGAGACGTTCCTGAACGGCGCGCACACCTGATCCTGCGCCGGTCTGCGAGCCGAATCATCTTCACTTGTGAGGCGACGCTCGATGCGCGACAACAGCCCGACCGGTTACCTCGAATGACCACAACACGCACCGGAGAAGAGAGACATGTCAGCAGCGGACAAGTTGGGTGGGTATGCCGGCGGTTTCAGCGGCTTGAACGCCGAGGAAATCGCCGCGAACGTGACCGACGACTACAGGCTTCTGGACAAGGACGGCGCCGTCTATGGAAAGAGTGACCTGCCGGGCTACATCGCCGAGCTGCGGAAGGTCGGCGACAAAATGGTCATCACCGATGTCGTGGTCGAGGGCGGCACCGCATGGTGCAAATGGCAGGTCGGCGACATCGTGGGCGCCGGCATGATCAATTTCGGAGACGAGGGCGTCACGCAGGAGCAGCTGTTCTATTTCTGACGGGCAGCGGCCCTCACGACGCGACCAGCGCCCTGCCGACCGTTAGCGGTGAACCTCCTCGTTCTCGCCGAGTGTGCGAAATCCACCGCGTATGAACACCGCGAGGGTGGCGCCGTCTTCCGAGACCGAGACATGTTTCGAGCCGGGCTTCAGTGAGACGAAGTCGTTGCGGCGGTAAACCGCGCCATCGCTGTCGGTCAGCGTCCCGTCGAGGACCAGGAACTCCTCGTATCCAACGTGCTCGTGGGGCGTCGAGCCGGCTCCGGGCGCAAAGCGAACCAGGTAGCAGCCTTCGCCCGCCTCCGCGTCGTAGCTGATGTTGCAGTAGCTGACGCCGCCGCGCGCCGGACGATCGGTGCGGTCCGCGCGCACCATGCGATGAGGCGGTTCCGCTCCGAAGGTCGCGGTCTCGACGTTCACGACCGTGCGGCAGGACGCAAGCGACGTGCTCATCTGGGCCTTCGTTTCCACGGTTGGAGCTCAGGCGTCGACTGGCTCGTCCTTCTCGAGCGTGCGGAAGCCGCCGCGAATGAACACAGCGACCGTGCAGCCGGTGTGCGACACCGAGAAATGCCTGGAGCCGGGCTTGAGGGACACCAGGTCGTTCTTCCTGTAGACGGCGCCATCGCAGTCCTCGATCTCGCCGTCGAGAACCAGAAACTCCTCGTAGCCCACATGCTCGTGAGGGATCGAGGTTCCGCCGGGCTTGAAACGGACCAGGAAACAGCCGCCGCCCTCTGCCTCGTCATAGCTGATATTGCACCAGGTCAGGTCGGACTGCTCAGCCCCTTGCAGCCCGTATGGCACGAACTCCGCGGTATCGAGATTGACCATGCGCCGTTGCGAATCGAGGGTGGTCGACATCGTCTCGCCTTTCCGGAAATGGCCCGGCCACGACAGGTGGGCATGTCGTTGATTGCCGCGAGGAGCTTACGCCGGCGCCGGACGAGGCGACAAGTTTCTGTCTGCCAACTCCCCGCTACGCACGGCCGTCGCGTTGCGGCAGCGCGAGGGGCAGCACTAGAATGACGGGAACCCGAACGCCCCTCGCGACCGGCTGGCCATCGCTGAACATCGAATCGCGATCGATTGGGGGACGGCGAGACGGAGCGAGTGTCATTGCGACCCAGCACGATCGTGGAGTGCCGCAACCTCTCTGCAATGTGGCGTTATTGGGCCAGCCCGCATTTCTCACCAGGGTCGCGGCCTGCGTCGCGCCCAGGCGTTCGATCCGCCAGGAGCGGGCCGAAAAGCGTATCGGGGAATACGGTTGAGGCCC
>JAPPNV010000119.1 GCA_028818565.1 Rhodospirillales bacterium
GAGCGTTCGAACTCCTTCCACTTGGGCAGCACCTCGTAGGAGATGCTGACCGGGATGTCCGGGCATTCTTCGGCGAAGATTTCTTGCGCCGTGCGCTCGTGGTCAGGCGTCACGAAGGAGAAGAGGAAGTTGATGGCGACCGCCTCGACGCGGCCGAGGGCCTTGATCTCGCGCGCGATGGCGCGGACGCGCTCGGTATCCAGCGGGTGGTAGACCTCGCCCCGCGCCAGAATCCGCTCGTCGACCTCGTAGCAGTGGCGCCGCTTCACCAACGGCTTGGCCTTGACCCAGGTGATGTCGTAATGGCTCTTGCGCTTGCCCCGCTGGATGAAGGGCACGTCGCGAAAACCCGTGGTGGTCAGGTAGGCGACCGTCGCACCCTTGCGCTCAAGGATGGCATTGGTCGCGATGGTTGTGCCGAAGCGGATGTTGCCGATGCCGCCCACGTCGCCGGAGTGGTCCAGCCCGTCGATGATGCCGTCGATCGGGTCGGCCGGGGTGGAGAGGGTCTTCCAGACGTCGACGGCCTGGGTCTCGGGGTCGTAACGGACGAAGTCCGTGAAGGTTCCGCCCACATCGATCCCGACCAGGTCGCTCATGGTGCTCTACCCCGTCGGCCGGTGGGTTGATCGGATGCGTCGCGCGGTGCCGCGCGCTCAGCCGGTCTCGTGGATGCCCTGCTTTGGCAGCGGAATGCGCGGCTGCTCGACACCGTCGGCCCGCGCCGTGAACCACTGGACGCACCAATCGGAGCAGAAGAGCTGATCCTTGCCCTTCACCGCGGCGGAGATGCCCTCGTCGTAGATGAGCACGCCGCAGTTGTCGCACTTCACGTAGCGCTCGATGTAATACCCATTGTCGGAAAAGCGCATGCCGTCTCCCTCCCCGTCCGGCTCCTGCGGCCGGCCCTCAGCAAGCGGCCGGAGTGTGGAGAGGAAGGCCGCGCGAGTCAACGTTGTGCAGTGCACCAGTCTGATGCAGGCAACCCGATTTCGGGCTTATTCCGCCGCCTCGTCCGCGCCAGGGTCGTAGCCGTAATCCCGCGCGGCCTCGGCCTCGGTCAGATAGCCGCGGCCGAGGTCGGTGGCGACGCGTGCGCGTAAACGAGTGCGCGGATCGCCGAGGCCGCCGCCGCCCGGGGTCTGCACCTGCACCGTATCCCCCGGCTTCAAGTCGTAGCCCTCGCCCTTGGAGAGATGCGGCGGCTCCTCGACCACGTTGCCGCGGCGGACCTCGATGCGGTTGCAGGCGCCCGGCAGCCCGCCGGCCAAGCCATGCGGGCCGGTCCGGCCGTGGTCCATCATGAACGACGCCTTCGCCTCGCCCCTGAGCAGGCGCACGCGGTAGCTCACGCCGAACCCGCCCCGGTGCCGCCCGGCGCCGCCCGAGCCCTCGCGCAACGCGTACTCCTCGAACAGGATGGGGTAGTGCTGCTCCAGAATTTCCGCCGGTTGGGTCTTGGAGATGCCGACGGAGGAGCAGCCGTTGGTGAGGCCGTCGTTCTCCCACCAGCCGCCGTAGCCGCCGCCCGAGAAGATGTACATGACGTAGCGGCGCCCCTCGGCCGGGTCCTCGCCGCCGAGGCTGAAATTGCCGCTGGTGCCTGCGGGCGCAGCGAACATGCGCTCCGGCATGGCCTGACCCATGGCGCCGAACACCGCCTCCATGATCCGCTGCGCCGTCTCCGCCGCGCAGCCGGAGACCGGCCGCGGATACTCGGCATAGAGGAAGGTGCCGCGGGGCGGCGCCACGGAGATCGGGCGGAAGCAGCCGGCGTTGATCGGCACGTCCGGGAAGATGTGCTTGATCGCGCAGTAGACGGAGGCAAGCGTCGTCGCCCAGACCGAGTTGACCGGCCCGCGGCAGAGCGGGCTGGAGTCCGAGAAGTCCACGCTGAGGTCGCTGCCGTTCACGGTGACCCTGGCACAGACTTCCAGGGGCGCATCGTCGACGCCGTCGGAATCCATGTAGCTGGAGAAGACGTACTCGCCGTCGGGGACGGACGCGATGTGGGCGCGCATCCGGCGTTCCGAGCGCTCCTTGAGCACCTCGATGGCGGCGTTCACGGTCTCCTCCCCGTGCTTGTCGAGGAGTTGGGTCAAGCGCCGCTCGCCCACCGAGAGCGCGCCGATCTGGGCACGGATATCGCCGATGCGCTCTTCCGGCACGCGGATATTGGCGAGCACGATCTGCATGATGTCATCATCGAGCACGCCGCGCCGGTGGAGCTTGACCGGCGGCAGCCTGAGACCCTCCTGCTGAATCTCGGTCGCGCCTGAGGGGAAGCCGCCCGGCACCATGCCGCCGGTGTCGGGCCAGTGGCCGGTGTTGGAGAGATAGGCCCAGAGCCGGCCCCTGTAGAAATAAGGCCGCACCATCTTCACATCCATCAGGTGGGTGCCGCCGAAGTAGGGGTCGTTGACCATCACGATGTCGCCGGGCTCCAGATCGTCGCGCGCCTCGATCACGGCCTGGGTGGTGGATTGCATGACGCCGAGGAAGATCGGCAAGCCGAGCTCCCCCTGCGCGATGATCTGGCCGGTCTCGGGATCGTAGATGCCGTTGGAGCGGTCGAAGCCCTCCGAGATCACCGGCGAGAACGAGGTGCGCTGGTGCACCAGGTCCATCTCGCTCGAGACCTGCTGCAGGCCGCTCTCGATCACCGCCAGCGTGACCGGGTCGAGGGCACTGGCGGCGTCTGCTTGATCCTCCGCCGCGGCCTGGGGGACGGTGAGCACCAGATTGCCGAGCGCGTCGGCGCGGGCCTCGGAACCCGGCTCCACCAGGATCGTGGTGTCGAGCTGCTGGATGACGGCCGGACCCGCGATCGTGGCGTCCGCCGGCAGCCGTTCGCGCTGATAGACCGGTGTCTCGATCCAGGCGCCGTCGAAGTAGACCGGGCGGATCTCGACCAGCGCAGCATCCAGCGTCGCTCCGGTCTCGTCGGCCGCGAGTGACAGGTCGAGCGGCGGGCGGATGCCGCGCACGGTGGTCCGCAGGTTGACCAGGATCGGCTGCATCTCGGGCAGAACGATGTCGAAGCGCTCGCGGTAAAGCGCCGCGAAGGCGTCGCGGACGGCTGCCGCGTCGAAGCCCTCGTCGCCCACCGACACGCGGAAGACGTGGCTCTGGCCGCGGTAGAAGAGGTCCGCCTCGTGCTCGACCTCCACGGCAGCGACCGTCACCCCTTCCTGCTCAAGCAGCGCCCGGCCGTCGGCCGCCTGCTCCGCCTGGATGCGGTCGGCTGCGGCCGGGTCCACGTCCTCGAGCGGCTGGTGCAGGGTGCGCACGAAGTCGTGGCGCA
>JAPPNV010000079.1 GCA_028818565.1 Rhodospirillales bacterium
GCTCGCTCATGGCGCCGCTGCTCATGCCGCAGCTCTTCGACGACCGGCAGATCGAACCGCTCTCGAAAATTGCGGACGCGGTCCACGCCGAAGGCTGCAAGCTCGCGATCCAGCTCTGGCACTCGGGCGTACGCGGCTTCCCCACCTTCAAGCAGGAGGCCACCTACGACCCCGATGAGACCTGGTACTCCGTCTCGCCGAGCCAGGTGCCGCTCGGCGAGTTCCCCGGCGCATCCACGCCCAAGGAGCTCGACGAGGACGAGATCGAGGAACTGCTGGAGGCCTTCGGCAGCGCCGCCGTCCGCGCGTTCGCGGCGGGGCTCGACGGGGTCGAGCTCCACATGAGCCACGGCTACCTGCCTTGGCAGTTCATTTCGCCGCTCTACAACAAGCGCACTGACCGCTGGGGCGGCTCGCTGGACAACCGCCTGCGCTTCCCCCTCGAGGCATTGAAGCGGATGCGCGCCGCCGCCGGCGACGACAGGTTCGTCGGCTACCGCGTCAACTCGACCTCGTTCTGGCCGGGCGATCTCGAGATCGACGAGGTGCGGGACATCGTCGCCGAGATCGAGAAGCGGGCCGATATCGACTACGTCAATGTCTCGGCCGGCGTGCATCACGCCTTCATCCACACGCCGATGGAGTTCGAGGCGGGCTGGGAGCGCGGCTACGCCCGCAAGATCCGCGAGATCTCGTCCAAGCCGGTGCTGCTCGTGGGCCGCATCACGACGCCGGATGTCGCCGAACGGCTGCTGGAAGCCGGCGACGGGGACGCCATCTGCCTCGCGCGCCAGCTCTTCACCGACCCCCACTGGGCCAAGAAGGCCGAGGAGGGCCGCACCGACGACATTCGCGCATGCGTCGCCGCCAACTTCTGCTGGAAGAGCGTGAGCCGGGGCGGCCGCGTGCAGTGCATCTACAACCCCACCGTGGGCCGCGAGGAGAAGTGGGGCGAGGGCACGCTGGTCAAGGTGGCGGAGCCCAAGTCGGTGCTGGTCATCGGCGGCGGCCCGGCCGGGCTGGAATACGCGCGCATCGCCTCGGCACGCGGCCACAACGTGACGCTCTACGAGGCCGAGGGCGAGACCGGCGGCCATGTGCGCGTGCAAGCGCTGCTGCCGACCCGGGCCGAGTTCGGCGAGATCGGCCGCTGGCTCGCGGCGCAGGCCGAGAAGAACGGAACCCGCATCGTCACCGGCGCGCCGGTGACGGAGGAGGACCTGGACCAGGCGCTGGAGACGGTGAAGCCCGACCACGTGGTGGTGGCCACGGGGTCTTCAGTCGCGGTCGACGGCTTCCAGGGCTGGACCAGCGAGGGGCTGCCCGGCTGGGAGACCGGCAACTGCGTGGGTTGGGATGCGGTAGCGCTGGGCCAGGCCCGGCCGCGCGGCAAGGTAATGGTGCTGGACGACCTCTGCGACGTGGTGGCGCCGCTCACCGCCGTCGCCTGCAAGGAAGGCGGCGCCGATGACGTGACGCTGGTCACCCGCTGGCCCATGGTGGGCATGGAGACCATCCTCGACGTCTATCTCGACTGGATCCTGCCCAAGCTCTACCAGACCGGGGTGACGGTCTGCGTCGATCACTTCGTGCGCCGCATCGAAGGCGACAAGGTGACGCTCTACAACGTCCACCACGGCGAGGCGGAGCGCGTGATCGAGGCCGACTGGATCGTCATGGCGACCGGCCGGCGCTCGGAGAACGCGCTGCACAATGCGGTCGCGGCGCGCGGCGTCTCGGTCGAGACCATCGGCGATGCCACCGCGCCCCGCACGGCTTACGAGGCGGTCTACGAAGGCCACCGCCAGGCCCGCAAGCTCTGACCCTTTCCGCAACGACACAGCCTGAGGAGAACAGCCATGCCTGCTGCCTATCTGATTTCCGAATCGCAAGTGACCGACCAGGCTCTCATGGACGAGTACGCCGAGAAGGCGGGCCCCTCGGTCGCGGCCTACGGCGGGGAGCTGGTCGCCGCCACCACCAACGTCGCCCACATGGACGGCATGTCGAAGCCGCCCAGAATCGTGATCATCCGCTTCGAAAGCATGGAAAAGGCGAAGGAGTGGTACAACTGCCCCGAATACCAGGCGGTGCTGCCGATGCGCTTCAGGGCCTCCAACAGCAGCGTCTACTTCGTCGAGGGCGTGGAGTAGTCCATCGCGCCGGCGAGCCCGTCGTCGGCGCGGCCCCCCTCGCCCGGTCAGTCGTCCGGCGCGTCGGGCAGGAAGTGCTCGATGGCGTTGGCGTAGTAGCGCAGCATGTCGCGCTCGCCTTCGTTCGCGCGATAGAGCCCGTCCGCCTCGGTCACGAAGTGGCGCAGCGTCAGCATGCGCAGGCCCACGGTGACGGCATAGTCGCGGTCCGTGCGCGGGATGTGCACGTAGGCGCCATCGCGCTCCAGCCGGTCGATGAGCGCCTGGGTGCGCCCCTTGATTTCCAGCAGATCGAGCGCCCCGTCCGCACGCACGAACACCGTCGAGACCAGGGACACCGGGAGCACCGGGATCGCCGCCGCGATCGCCTCCAATAGCTCGCCGCCGAGCTTTTCGACGGCCTCGTGGCGGGCATCTTCCTCCAGCGTGCGGAAATCGAGCCCGTTCGCCCTGGCGTAGTCCCGCATGGAGATCGGTGCGGCGAAGTTCACGCAGGCGTAACCGAAGCGGTACCAGCGCCGCCGGATCATCAGGCTCACGTTGTGGGCGACAAACCGGAACGCGGTCGCGAGCACCCGCGCCCGGCTGCGCCGGGGCTCGCCCGGGCCGGGCGCCCGCACCAGCATGCGGTCCTCCAGCACGCGGTCGTAGTTGATCCCGACGGGGACGAAGACCAGGTCGCGCGTACCCTCCGGATCGAAGGACGAGACCATGTAGTTGATGAGGCCGAGCTTGGGCTTGCGCAGGCGGCCGTCGCGGCTGAGGCCGCCCTCGGGATAGACCGCCTGGACCACGCCGCCGGCCGTCGCCGCCTGCACGTAGCGGGCCAGCACCTGGCGGTAGAGGCGGCTGCCCGAGCCGCGGCGCACGAAGTAGGCGCCGAGCGAGCGCACCAGCATCCGGAGCGGCCAGACCCGCGCCCACTCGCCCACGGCGTAGCTCAGCGCCGAGCGATGCGCCGCCATGTAGGCGACGATCACGTAGTCCATGTTGCTGCGGTGGTTCATCACGAAGACGACGCTGGCGCCCGGCTCGATGCGGGCCAGCGCCTCGTCGTCGGAATAGCCGAGGCGCACGCGATAGAGGCTTTCCACCGCTCGCCGCGCGACGTGGTAGCCGATGCGGAAGTAGGCGTAGGCGTTGAAGGAGGGCACGATCTCGCGGGCATAGCGCTCCACCTGCCGGCTCAGCACCTCGCGCGGGATGCCGGTGGCCTCGGCCTCGGCGTCGATCGCCTCCATCACCTGCGGGTCGAAGCTGAGCTGGTCGATGAGCACCCGGCGCTTGGTCTGCTGGAACGCCGGGATCTGCAGCTCGAGCCGCGTATTCACCTCGTCGATCATGCGGTTGAGGCGGCGGCGCAGGAACCAGCGCGCGCTCGGCATCAGGATGCGGTCCAGCGCGGCCCAGAGTGCGAGCGCGCCGACCACTGCGAGAATCCAGAGCGGCAGCGCGAGGGAGCCGGTCATGCGCGCGCTCCAGGCGCTCTCCTGCCGAAAGGGTCGTCTCCGCAGAGGCTTCGCACTGGCATGGGGGCCAACTGGGCTCGCGGCTGTCGTGCAGATGCGTTACTTATAGCAGTAATGGGCGGGTGCGGTGCCCGCCGGCACGCGCACGCCGAGGCATAGTGACGGGCCATGACGGCGGCGAATACCAACGAAGACCAATTCGCTATCCTGCGCCGGACCATGGTCGAGCAGGTGGTGCTCCACGCCGACCATGTCAGCGGCAAGACCGGCCGCGCCGCCATCGCGGGCGATGTCATGGAGGCGATCGGCCGGGTGCCGCGTCACGCCTTCGTGCCGGTCGAGATGACGCTCTACGCCTACCTCGACTCACCGCTTCCCATCGGCTGCGGCAAGACCATCTCGCAGCCCTTCATCGTGGCACTGATGACCGACCTGCTGGAAATCGGCGCCGAGCACCGGGTGCTCGAAATCGGCACCGGGCTCGGCTATCAGGCGGCGCTCTTGGCGGAGCTTGCGGCCGAGGTCTACACGGTCGAGCTGATCGAGGAGCTGGCGCAGAGCGGACGCCGCCGGCTGGGTGAGCAGGGCTACGGCAACGTCCAGTTCCGCATCGGCGACGGCAGCCTGGGCTGGCCCGACCACGCGCCCTACGACCGTGTCATTGCGACCGCCGCGCCCGACCTGATTCCGCCGGCGCTCCTGCAGCAGCTCAAGCCCGGCGGGCGCATGGTGATCCCGGCCGGCCTGGAGGACGACCAGCGACTGCTGCTGGTCACCAAGGACGGGGACGGGCGGTTCGAGACCGAGGAAATTCTGCCGGTGCGCTTCTCCCAGCTGATGAGCGGCGCCGACGAGGACGATACCGGCGACTAGACCTTCCGCAGCAGGCTGGCCTCACCGGATTGACGTCTGTAAATAATACGTATATATTATATGTACGTGTATATTGTTGGGCCGAACTCATGAGCAAGAACATCGCGGCGTCCGAATTTCAGGCGAAATATTTCCGTATTATCAATGAGATGGGCGAAGACGGCGAGCTGGTGACCATCACCAACCGCGGCCGGCCGGTCGCGGTGCTCTCGCCGGTGCGGCCCGAGGGAGAGGATCGCTCGATCAGTTGACCGGGCCGGTCGCGATATCGGGAATCTCGGCCACGGGCAGCACGCTCACCGACTCGTCGAGCCGGTACCGATCAGGGCCGGGATAAACGATCCACAGGTGCTGCAGGGGCAGGTCACGCAGCACAGCGCGGATGCCCTTCGTCATCCGGGGCGCATCCTGGTACTTGAACTCCATTCCCCAAAGCGCACCGTGTGCTTGCCACACCAGATCCAGCTCGGCGCCGGTGTGTGTACGCCAGAAGTATGGGTGGGCCACATCCATCAGGCGGACCGCCTGCTCCATGGCGAAGCCCTCCCATGATGCGCCGAGCTTCGGATGGGACTCCAACTGCACGGTTGTCGCGATGGTGTGCAGTGCGTGAAGCAGACCGCTGTCCCTGATGTACAGCTTGGGCGCCTTCACGAGCCGCTTGCCGACGTTCGCGTGCCACGGGGGCAGCAGGCGGATCATGAACGTACCGCTCAGGATTTCGAGGTAACGGCGAACCGTGTGATCGGAGACGCCGAACGATCGACCAAGCTCGGAAAGGTTGAGCGTTTGACCATGGTAGTGGCTCACCATCACCCAGAATCGACGCAGGGTCTCCGCCGGAATGGAGATCCCAAGGGCGGGGATGTCGCGTTCCAGGTGGCTGCGGATAAAATCTTCCCGCCAGAAAGCGGAGGCCGTGTCGCCATCGGACAGATAGCTTCGCGGAAACCCTCCCCGAAGCCACAGCTTGCGCCATTCGCTGACGCCGGTCTCGTCGACCGCCAGGGGACCAAGGTCGTGGTACGCGACCCGTCCGGCGAGACTCTCGGAGACCTCCTTCACGAGATCCGGCGAGGCGCTACCGAGCAGCAGGTATCGTGTGGCCGGTTGGCGATCCGCAAGGACGCGAAGTAGTGGAAAGAGATCCGGTTTGCGCTGCACTTCGTCGATCACGACGGTACCATTCAAGCCTTCCAGGGCGGTTTGCGGCTCGTCCAGTCGGGCCAGGCTCCTCGGATCTTCGAGGTCGAAGAAGTGCTCCGCCTTCAATGATCGGGCCAACGTCGTCTTGCCACACTGTCGGGGACCGAGGAGTGCCGTAATGGGCGAGCGGCCGAGCTTGGCTCGAACGGCCTCCAGCTCCCGTGGGCGAGGCAGGTGAAGCATGGAGGCACGGTATCACGAAAAACATGAAATATCGAACGAGAGATTCGACTTTTCATGTTTTCCTTATAAGGGAATTCACAGAGTTGACGCACGCCTCCAATATATATATAGATAATGTACGTAGAAACAGTGAGCACGTGTCATGGGCAGGACCATTGCGGCGTCCGAATTTCAGGCGAAATGTCTCCGTATTATCAATGAGATGGGCGAAGACGGCGAGCTGGTGACCATCACCAACCGCGGCCGGCCGGTCGCGGTGCTCTCGCCGGTGCGGCCCGAGGGCGAAGATCGATCCATCATCGGCGCCATGAAGGGGTCCGTGCTGGCCTATGACGATCCCTTCCTGCCGGCACTCGATCCAGCCGACTGGAACGCCGCGCGGTGATCGTCCTCGACACCCACGTTCTGCTCTGGGCCATTGAGGACGAGCGGCGGCTGGGGCCCGAGGCGCGCGACGCCATCGCCGGGGCGGGGCAGTCGGACGACATAGGCATCTCGGCCATCACGCCGTGGGAAATCGCCTTGTTGGCGGAACGGGGGCGCCTCCGGCTCGCGCAGGAGGTCGGCGCATGGACCAGGGCGGTGCTCGCCCTGCCGGGCATCAGGCTGCTGCCCATCGAGCCCGCGATCGCTACCGACAGCGCGCAGCTGCCCGGGGCGTTTCGTGCTGATCCCGCCGACCGCCTCATCATCGCGACCGCCCGCCAATGTGGCGCCCCGCTGCTCACCGCCGATTTCGCCATCCTCTCTTACGCCGCCGGCGGCCACGTTCACACCATCGACGCCACGCGCTAAACCGCCGGTCACCACCGCCTGGCATTGCCGGCGCGAACCGCGGCGCTATAGTGCGCGGCCCCAGAAAACCCGGAGCGTAGGTGCGTGGCGCCATGAGCGGCCTCACCCTGATCATCGGCAACAAGAACTACTCGTCCTGGTCGCTGCGGCCCTGGCTGGCGCTGCGTCACGCCGGAATCCCCTTCGACGAGCGGCTGCTTCTGCTGTTCGACGAGAACTGGAAGGAAGCCATCGCCGCCGTCTCGCCGTCAGGGCGCGTTCCCGTGCTGCTGCACGGCGAGCGCACCGTCTGGGAGACCCTGGCGATCATCGAGTACGTCAACGAGCTGTTCCCCGAGGCCGGGCTTTGGCCCGAGGATCGCGATGCGCGCGCCGCGGCCCGCGCGGTTGCCAACGAGATGCACGCGGGCTTCACCGCCCTCCGCAACCACATGCCCATGAACCTGCGCCGCCTCGACCTCAAGGGGAGGGGCCGCGGGCCGGGGGTCGACGACGACATCGCCCGCATCTGCGAGATCTGGCGCGACTGCCGCAGCCGCTACGGCGCCGGCGGCGCGTTCCTGTTCGGCGCCTTCTGCGCGGCCGACGCCATGTACGCGCCGGTGGTGACCCGGTTCGATACCTACGGGGTCGATCTCGACGGAACCTGCGCCGCCTACAGCCGGGCCGTGCTCACCTTGCCTGCCTTCGTCGAGTGGCGCGATGCAGCGCTTCAGGAACCCTGGATCGTCCCCGAAGACGAAATCGACTGAGGAGAATTCGGCCTATGACAGGTCGAAGGCCGGCACCTCGCAGCGGGCGACGGCGACCTTCCGCGTGGTCGGCGGGGTGTTGCGGCTGCGGCCGACGAAGCGGGGGATGCCGTCGGTAATCACGGCACCGATGGCGACCGGGTCGCCGTTGCTCATGGTGGAGAGCGCATCCGGCTTGGTGGCGCCGAGCGGGGCGTCGATGATGACCACGTCCGCATCCCGCCCCGGCCTGAGGAAGCCGCAGTTAAGCCCGTAGATCTCCGCCACGTTGCCGGTCGAGGCGGCGATCATCCAGGTCGGGTCGAAGCCCGCGAGCGATGCGATGTGAATCATGGTGTAGATCATGCCGAGCGGCATGACGCCGCTGCCGGTCGGCGTGTCGGTCGCGATCAGGAAGCGGTCGAAGGCGTCGTGCTTGCGCGCCATCTCGGCGCAGAGCAGCGTGGTCCGCAGATTGCCGGCGGTGCAGACCTGCATGGCGATCCCGGTCTCCGCTGCCACCTGCTCGAAGTAGCGGTCCTCGATGGCGACCGGCCCGCCGTTGATGTGGAAGGAGACCGTGGGGTCGATGGCGATCAGGTCCGCGCCGGTGATCGGGAAGGAGCCGGGGATCGAGGCGCCGCCGGTGTGCAGCGTCGTGAGCAGACCGGCCTCGCGCGCGTCCCGCACCAGCGCCACGTAGTCCCGCGCGGTCTCCACCGCGCCGAAGCCGGCCTTGGCGAGCCAGACCCCGTCGCGGTGCACGTCGTCGAAGTCCGCTCGCGCGAGGCCGGGCTCCAGGATGATGGAGCCGCCGTGCACGCGCATGCCCCCCGGCCGGTAATGCTCGAAGCACTTGAAGGCCGCGACCGACAGCGCCTTGACCCCGGCGGGGTCCTTCGGCCGGCCCGGCACGTGCACCTCGGAGGCGGAGATCGCCGTGGTGGTGCCGCCGTGGACGTAGCTGGTGAGGTAGCCCACGGTGTTCTGGCGCGGCGTGAAGTCGCCGAAGGTGACGTGGACCTGGGAATCGATCAGCCCGGGGATTGCCGTGGCCCCGCCGGCGTCGATCACGACCTCGCAGGCATCGAGGGCGGCGGGCGGCACGTGGCCGACGGCTTCCAGTATGCCATCCGCCGCGACGAGGGCATCGCCTTCGACGAAGGGCTTGCGCCAGTCGCCGGAGACGATGGCGCCCAGATTGACGACGCCGACCCTCACGGCTCGCCGGGGCCTTCGTTGCCCGCCATCAGTCCCTCCAGGATGCGGTCGGCGCCGGCCCAGTCGTAGCGCCTGAAACAGTGCGCGGTGGTGACGAACTTGGCGCCCGCGTAGAACATCTCGTACTGGGTGTGGCGGCCGGCGAACTCGGAGCCCACCGCGTCCCAGGCAAGCTTCATCAGCGCCATTCGCTCGGCGGCGCCCTCGCCCGGTCGCGAGGAAACCTGGGTGCGCTCGATCAGGGGCGCGATGTCGGGGTTGTCCAGGTCCGCCGCCGAGGACGGCAGCATGATCAGCGTGCCGCCGGCGAGAGAGCGGATCCCGTCGATCAGGCGCGGGTAGAGGGCCTGGGTCTGGACCTGGGCCGCGTACATCATGCTCGCATTGGGCACGTAGTGATCGCCGATCATGCCGCCCGCGCTCTCCATGCCGTAGAGCAGCCCTTCCACGGCCGCGACCTCGGACGCCATCTCTCCGAGTTGCCCCATCACCGGCGGCATCCTGGCGGTGCCGATGGTCTCGGCGACGCGGCGCGCAACCGCGAGCAGGAACTTGAGCTTCACCACAAGGCGGATCTGCGACTGGTAGTTCTGGAAGACGTGCCCCGGCGTGTCGTGGAACTGCGCCCGGCACATGTCGGTGTCGCCGCAGACGAAGATCCGCTCCCACGGCACCTTCACGTCGTCGAAGTACACGACGGAATCGTTCTCGTCGAAGCGGTGGGAGAGCGGGTTGTCCCAGGCGCTGACGGCGCTCGCCTCGTAGCTCTTGCGCGAGAGCACCTTGAGGCCGGGCGCATCGAGAGGGAGGGCAAACGAGATGGCGAAGCGCTCCTCGCCCGGCTTGAGCGGCTGCAGGTTCGCGACCAGAATCTCCTCGGCCATGACCGAGCCGGTGCCGAGCATCTTGGCGCCCCGCACGGTGACGCCGCCTGAGTCTTCGTCGACGACCCGCATGGTCATCTCTTCGCTTTCCTGCTCGCCCCACGCCTTGGAGCGGTCGCCCTGCGGGTTGATGATGACGTAGGTGAGGTAGAGGTCGTTGTCCCGCGCGTAGGCGTAGTAATCGCGGAGCGCCCGGGCGTGGCGCTTACCGTGGCGCTCGAAGACCTCGATCCCGATCGCCTGACCCGCGATGGAGGAGGCGAGATGATCGGGCGAGCGGCCGAGGAAGCCCGCGTGGAGCTCGGCCCAGGCGGTCAGCGCCTCGCGCCTTGCGACCAGCTCGGTGTAGCTGCGCGGCATCTGCCAGGCGCGGTTTGCGCGGCGGCCGGTCCCGGTCTCGAAGGTCATGCGCTCGACGTTTTCCGGCGATGCCTGGAAGTCGTAGAGGGCGGCCGCCGAGCGGCAGGCAGAGGCGAAGGCCGGATGGTCGGCGACACGCGTGATCAGCTCGCCGTCGAGATAGACTTCCCGGTCCTTGTCGAGCGCGCGCAGGTGCGCAGCCCCGTCCTTGACGTTCATCGGCCGATCATAACGCGTTTCCCAGGCCCAAATTCTCGCGCAGCGTGGGCCCGGCATAGTCCTCATGGTAGAGCCCGCGCCGCTGCAGCTCGGGCACCACGAGGCGCGCGAAATCCTCGTAGGCGCCGGGCATGTGGGTCGCGGCGAGCACGAAGCCGTCGCAGGCCTCACCCTCGAACCATTCCGCCATCTCATCGGCGACGGCGGCGGGCGTACCCACGAAGTGCGGCATTTCGTTGACCGTGCCGCGCCGGCTGTAGGTCACGAAATCCTCGACCGTCGGGTGCGGATTGCCGCTCAGCGTCACCACCCGGTCGCGGATGGCCTGCAGGCCGCTGATGGAGGCCATCTCCTCGTCGGTGAAGGGCTCGCCTGCGGGCTTCGTCGCGAAGTCGTAGTTGAGCGCTTCGGAGAGCAGCGCCAGCGTGTCGATGGGCCGCGCGAGGCCGGCGATGAAGGCGGCCTTCTCCTCCGCCTCCCCCTGGCTCTCTGCCACCGTGACGTAGGCCGCCGGTGCCACCCGATACGAGCCCGGCTCGCGGCCCGCGGCGATGGCGGCGTCCCGCGTCGCCGCGTAGGCCTTCTGGCCGAACTCCAGGGTGGGATAGATCGCGAAGATCACGTCGGCCCAGCGCGCCGCGAACTGGCGCCCCCGCCCGCTCTGGCCGGCCTGGATCACGATGGGCCGGTCCTGAGGCGTGCGCGGCACGGTGAAGGGCCCGCGCGAGCGCAGGAAGCGGCCCTCGTGGTCGAGGCGGCTCACGCCCGCCGGGTCGGCGAAGAGGCCATGCTCCTTGTCGAGGACAATGGTGTCAGGAGCCCACGAGGCCCAGTGGCCGAGCACCACCTCCATGAACTCGTCGGCGCGGTCGTAGCGCTCGTCATGCTCGACCACCCTGTCGGCGCCGTAGTTCGCGGCCTCGGAATCGTTGAGCGAGGTCACCACGTTCCAGGCCGCCCGGCCGCCGCTCATGTGGTCGAGGGTGGAGAACATGCGCGCCACGTGGAACGGCTGGTAATAGGTGGTCGAGCAGGTGGCACCCAGACCCAGCCGCGTGGTCGCGGCCCCCATCAGCGTGAGGATCGGGATCGGGTCCATCTTGACCACCCGCACCCCGTTGCGCACCGCCTCGGCATGGTCGCCGCCGTAGATGTCCGGCAGGGCGAGGCGGTCGTCGAAGAAGGCGAGGTGGAACTTGCCGGCCTCCAGGATGCGCGCGATCCGCTGGTAGTAGTCGGCGGTGAGGAAGTCCGTGGCCGAGTCCGGATGCCGCCAGGACGCCGGGTAGTTGGAGCAGTTCTGCGCCTGGAGGAAGCCCACCAGGACCATCTGCCGCTTGCTCATGCTCGCCGTCGCTCGCTGGGACCGGTTCGCGCCGCCGGGCGCCCCTGGCACGGGGGTTTAGCACGGCGGGCGGGCGTTTGGCAGGCACGCCTGCCAGAGCGCGTCCGTCCAAGACGGACGTGCGACAGGCCGCGACCGCGGCTCGCCGCGAATGCGGCGCGCCCGCGCAGGCGCCGGCCAAAGGCCGGCTGCCGTGAGCGACCACGACCTAAAGCGTTTCCGTATGGAACAGAAACGCTTTAGCCGCGTGGCGAGCCGGCCGCGACTGTGCCATCCTGCCGGTCCGGCCGGAGAGGCCGTGGCTACGCCTGGAGGCGTCATGGAACTCGGGATCTGCGTCAAGGGCGATCTCGACGTGCGCCGCACCATGGCGCTCGCCCACCAGGCCGAGGCCGCCGGCTTCGACTACATGTGGTTCGCGGATTCCCACATTCTGTGGTCCGACATCTACACCCAGATGGCGGTCTGCCTGGACCACACGCGCCGGATCCGGGTGGGCCCGCTGGTGACCAACCCCCGGGTGCGCGACTGGTCGGTGGCCGCAAGCATCTTCGCGCGGCTGGTCCAGATCGGTGACGGCCGGCTCGACGTGGCGGTGGGCCGCGGCGACAGCTCCGTGCGCGTGATGGGCCACCGGCCCGCGACGCTCGCCCAGCTCACCGGCTTCTGCGACGCGCTCCGCACCATGCTGCGAGGCGAGGCCTGCGCGTACGACGGCGCCGCCGGGCCGGTACAGCTCGACTGGGCCGACCCCTACGAGCTGCCGATCTGGATCGCGGCCTACGGCCCCCGCGCGCTTGCCGCCGCCGGCGCCCATGGGGACGGGCTGGTGATCCAGCTGGCCGATCCGGGTCTCTGCCAGTGGATGGCCGGCCAGGCGCTCGCGGCGCGCAAGGCGGCCGGCCTCGATGCGGCCGGATACCGCGTGCTCTCCTGCGCGCCGGCCTGGATCGGCGACCGCGAGACCGCCATCGCCCAGACGAGCTGGTTCCCCGCCGTGGTCGGCAACCATGTCGCCGACATCGTGGAGCGTCACGGTGCTGCCACCGACCTGGTGCCGGAGAGCCTGACCGCGTTCATCGCCGCCAGGCAGGGGCGCGGCGCCGACGAAGGCTACGACTACCACCAGCACGCCATCGCGGGCTCCGACAACGTGCACTACGTCACCGATGCCATCACCGAGTCCTTCTGCCTGATCGGTCCGGCCGAGGCCCATGTGGAAAAGATCAAGGCGCTCGAAGCCGCCGGGGTCACGCAGTTCACGCTCTACCTGATGACGGAAGAGCAGGAACGGCTGGTCGGCGAATACGCGACCAAGGTGATTCCTCACCTCCGCTAGCGGGGACGGGGCGCACACGGACGATGCTGCGCAATTTGCTCGGAGCAAGCGCGACCGCCGACACCATGCTGGAGGCGATCGCGCGCGACGCGCAGGAGACCGGCGACAAGACCGGGCGGCCGGTCTTCGGCGATGCCGTCATGGACACCATGCACACAGTGCCGCGCGCGGCCTTCGTGCCCGAGGCGGAGAAGCCGTTCGCCTACGAGAACAGGCCGCTCCCCATCGGCCACGGCCAGACCATCTCCCAGCCCTTCGTCGTCGCCCTGATGACGGAGCTTCTCGATGTCGAGCCGGGCGCACGCATCCTGGAGGTCGGCACCGGCTGCGGCTACCAGACCGCCATTCTCAGCGAGCTGGGTGCCACTGTTTACTCGGTCGAGGTCGTCGCGCCGCTGGCGACAGCGGCGGCGGCGCGCCTCAAAGCGTTGGGTTATACGCAGGCCACCGTCCGTGCAGGTGACGGCCACGCGGGCTGGCCGGAGGAGGCGCCGTTCGACGGCATCATCGTGACTGCGGCGGCACCCTCAGTGCCGGCAGCGCTGGTGGATCAGCTCAGGCCCGGCGGCCGTCTGGTCATCCCCGTCGGCCCCGCCGGCGCGACCCAGCAGCTGCAGCGCCTCGAGAGGCGCGCCGACGGCTCATGTGAGGCGAAGACGGTGCTGCCAGTGGCGTTCGTCCCGCTGACCCGCGGGCCGGCTTAGCGCTCCTCGAAGGGCTCCAGGTCGTCCAGGTAGGCCAGAACCCGGTCGAGCGGCTCGACGTCGCAATACTTCATGTCGAGCTCGAACAGGTTCCACTCGATCGCCGCAGGCACGCGGTCGCCCACGCATTCGCGGACGATGACGGTGCGGAAGCCCTCGCCGAGCGCATCCTCCACCGTGTGCCTGACGCAGCTCGCCATGGTGACGCCGGTGCAGATCAGCGTGTCGATGCCGCCGGCGCGCAGGATGCCGCCGAGGTGGGTGCCGGCGAAGGCGCTCGGCCGCTTTTTGACGATCAGCGTGTCGACGCCTTCCTCCAGCGGCACGCGGTCGTCGATCGCGGTCGCGGGCGTGCCCAGCATGAGGTCCTCGAAGGGCTTCTTGAGCGGGAAGGCGCCCATGTCGAAGCGACTGCAGAACGCGGTGGTGGTGTAGACGATCGGCACCCGCTTGGCGCGCGCCGCCGCGAGCAGGCGCTGCACGCCGGGGATGATCCGCTCGTCCATGTCGTCGCAGGAGAAGCGATAGCCCGGCCGGGTCCAGGCATTGGCGAGGTCGATGTTGAGGAGCGCGGGCCTCGCGCCGAAGCCCGAGCGCTGGTTCCAGCCGCGATTTCGGTAGAGCCCGGAATCGCCGGAGAAGATGGTGTCGAGCGCCTGGCGAACCTTGTCATCGAGCGGCATCGCCGCCTCCCTCGTTGTGCGCGGTGCGGCGGGCCAGCGGTGGGGGCTAAGTTACAGGCGGCCGGCGGTCGGCCCAGGGAGCCGCCTCCTCGAAGGCGGCAGCGGCGCGCAGGATGTCCACCTCACGGTTGATGCCCGCGACCATCTGCAGGCCGACCGGAAGCCCGGCCCCGGTGAAGCCCGCCGGGATCGATGCCGCCGGCTGGCCGGTCAGGTTGAAGGGATAGGTGTAGTAGACCCAGGAGACGATGTTGCGCGCGCCCTGCCCCGGCGGCGTGTCGTGGCCCACGTCGAAGGCGGCGCACGGCAGTGTGGGCGAGAGCAGAAGGTCGTAGCGCTCGAAGAGCTGGCGCATCTTCTCGCGGAACTCGTAGCGGGCGAAGAGCTGGCCGAAATAGTCCACCATGGAGCGGTCGAGCCCGCCGCTGAGCGTCGTGACCACGGCGGGGTCCAGCTCCTCCGGCTTCTCCGTCATCACGCCCTTCAGCTTGGTGCCGATACCGCCGTAGAACTCCGCCATCCAGATCTCGACCGGGTCTTCGCCGAGCGCGTCTTCGACCGGCTCGACCGTGCACCCCAGCGCCTCGAAGCGCCGGGCGGCGGCCTCGCAGAGCGCGGTGACCTCGGGCTCGGGCTCGGCGTAGCCCAGGGTGGGGCTCCAGGCGATGCGCATGCCTTTCGCGCCCGCATCGCAGGCGGCGAGGAAGTCCGGCACGGGCTCGGCGACGCCAAACGCATCGCGGCGGTCGTGGCCGGCCATGACCCCGAGCAGCAGGGCTGCGTCCCGCACCGTTCGCGCGATCGCGCCCACGTGGGAAAGCGTCGGCGCGGCGGAGACGGGATGCACCGGCACGCGCGCGAACTGCCCCTTGATGCCGAAGAGGCCGCAGAGCGCAGACGGAATGCGCACCGAACCGCCGCCATCGGTGCAAACCGCAAAGGGCGTGAGACCGGCGGCGACGCTCGCGGCACCGCCGCCGCTGGAGCCGCCGGACGTCTTCGCCAGGTTCCACGGGTTGCGGGTTATTCCGGTGAGCGGGCTGTCGCAGACCGCCTTGCAACCGAACTCGCTGGTGGTGGACTTGCCGACGATGCAGCCGCCGGCCGCCCTGACCCGCTCCACCGCCGGCGCGTCGAAATCCACCACGTTGTCCGCGAAGGGGCGGGAGCCGAAGGTCCAGGGCACGCCCGCCATCGCCACCAGGTCCTTGACCGAGACAGGCAGACCCGCGATCGCGCCGCCTTCGCCCGCAGCGATCGCACGCTCCGCCTCGCGCGCGGCCTCCAGCGCGATTTCGGGCGTGCGGGTGACGAAGGCGTTGATCTTGGGCTCCAACGCCTCCTGACGGCTGAGCGCGTCCTTGACCAGCTCGAACGGCGAGATGTCGCGCGCCGCCAGCAGGCCCTTGAGTTCGCTCGCCGTCATGTACGCAAAGCTCATGGATGACTCCTGCTCAGGTTGCCGCTCAGATGGCGCCGAGGCCGCGGTCGAGCGTGGTCTCGCGCTTCGCCACGCAGGCCGCGAATCGCGCCTCCATCGAGGCCCTGTCGAGGTCGCGGCCGATCACCACGATCCGGGTCGCCACCTCGCCGCGCGGCCAGGCCTCGGCATAGGTCGGCGGGCTGAAGGTGGCCTGCACGCCCTGGATGATCACGGGCTTCTCGACGTTCAGGAAGTGCACCATGCCCTTCACGCGGAAGAGGTCCTCGCCCTTCTCCTCGGAGAGTTCGAGAAAGAAGCGGAGCAGCGCGTTCCACTCCAGGGGCTCGCGGGTTTGCAGGCAGACCGCGCCGACTCCCGGCGTGTGAACATGATCGTCCTGGGCGAGATCGGCGGCGTCCGGCCGGTCGGCGCCGATCCAGGCCCCCACCATATCGTCCCGCCGCTTGGGCTCGAACAGGTCGAGGTCGAGCAGCCGGTCCACCGGCAGCGCGCCGTGCGTCGTCACCTCCTTGACCGAGAAGGGGTTGAGCCGCTCGACCGCCGCCACGGCATCGGTGAACTCGTCATCGTCCACCAAGTCGCGCTTGTTGAAGATCAGCTTGTCGGCGATGGCGATCTGCTTCTGCGCCTCCGGCGAGCGCGCGATCTGGCCGGTCACGTGCTTCAGGTCCACCACCGTCAGCACCGCGTCGAGGCGGAAGGTGAGGTCGAGCTTCATGTCGGTGTAGAAGAGCCGGGCGAGCGGCGAGGGGTCGGCGATGCCCGTGGTCTCGATCACGATCTTGTCGAAGTCCACCCGGGGCTCGGCGAGGCCGATCTTGCGCAGGAAGAGCCGGTTGAGTCCGTCCATCAGGTCGCCCTGGGCCGCGCAGCAGATGCAGCCGTTGGTGAGCTCCAGCATGTCCTCGTTGGCGCGGGCGATGAGGTCGCCGTCGATCCCGATCTCGCCGAACTCGTTGACGATGACCGCGATCCTGCCGGCATCGGGCGCGCTGAGCAGCCGGTTGACCAGCGTGGTCTTGCCGGCGCCGAGGAAGCCCGTGAGCAGGGTGATCGGGATGCGCTCGTCGACCGAGCGGTCGTCGATGCGGGTCACCGGCGCCTCACCCGACCGCGATCGCCGGCGTTGTGGGCCTAGTCGTCGAGGATCGCCCAGGCGCGGACCGGCGCGCCGCTGCCGTTGCCGATCTTGATCGGCGGCCCGTAGAACATGAACTCGCCCTTGCCGATCAGCTCTTCGAGGTTGATCAGCCACTCGTAGTGGGCGATGCCGCGGTCGCGGCAGACCCGGTGGTTGGGGAAGAGGTTATCCGACGGCTTGTCGGTGGACGGGCCTTCGACGCCATGCAGCTTGGAGCCCCGGTCGGCCAGCCAGTGGGTCGCGGCTTCGGTGATGCCCGGGTTGCTCCACACCGATTTCACGTCGGGGTAGTGGCGGTTGTGGAGGCCCGTGTTGAGCAGCACGATGTGGCCGTCCACCTTGACGCCGCCCTTCTCCTCCGCCTCCTCGAAATCGGCCACGTCGATGTCGCCGAGGTCGGGGATGTGAGTCAGGTCCCAGCAGACCGCCTTGCCCATGAACATGTCGAGCGGCATCTGGTCCACCGGCGCGCCCTCGGGATTGACGTGATAGAAGGCGTCCACGTGGGTGCCGATGTGGTCGATCATGCCCATGTAGGTGGTGGCGAAGGAGAGCCGGTCGTCCTCGACGCCTAAGAAGAACTGCTCGCGGGTCTGCTCGTGGGTGTAGTGGGGCACGATGACCGGGCGCTGGAAGAGCTTGTGCGCCGGCATGTTGTCGGTCAGCGTCAACGTCAGGTCGACCATCCGCTCAGCCATTCCCTGATCCCCCCTCTCGTTCCGCGCTGCCATCAGCTTAGCAGCGGCGTGGTCCGCGTGCCATATCGCGACCAGCGGCGTACGGGAGAGAGTGTCCGCTACAACCCGCCCAGGCCGCGCCCGGCAAGATAGTCGAGGGTGAAGGCGGCGCACGCCTCCGGGTTCTCCAATTGCAGCAGGTGCGTCGATTCGGGAACGAAGTCGTAGTCCAGACGCAGCAGATCCGGCACCGCGGTGCTCGGAAGGAACGAATTGGGCATCGTCGGATCGGAGCCGATCACCTTGATCGGACAGTTAATTCTGTCGTAGTCCACCATCCGCGCGAAAGGGTAGAGAGAGTCCCACATCCGGGCCTCGTGTTCGCGCGGACAACTCAGCCTGTAGCCGGCACCGTTGCCGCCGCGCCGGAGCGTGTTGCGCGCGAGGAGGTCGAGCCCGCCCGCGTCCAGGCCGGCGAACCCCTTCCTGGTGGAGAGAAACGCCGCATACGCTGCGGGTGTCTCGAAGCGCTCCTGCTTCATGCGCGTCGCCCTCGCCATTCGGGTCCCGACTCTCTCCAGGTCGCCCGCGGCCTTGCCGGGCAACAGTATCGGCGGGTCGAACAGCACCAGGGCGGAATAGTCGTGGATGAAGGGTGCGTGCAGCGCCGTCAACGCCGAAAGCGAATGGAACACCCCGACCTTGGATTTCGGGCCGAAGCGCCGGTCGATGTTGCGCGCGACGCAGGCAAAATCCTCCGCGATCATCGGGATGCTGTGTACATCCACGTCGCCGACCGGGTTCCGGCCATGACTGCGGATGTCGTGCACGAAGACGTCGAAATCCTGAACGAAACGAGACCAGAACGGCCAGTAGGCATCGATCGCGAAGCCGTTGCCGTGGCTGATGACGAGCCTGAGGCCATCCGGATTTCCGTACCGCCGCACGGCAATGGGGTAGCCGTCGGCCGCACGCACCTCGTGCACCTCTTTGGGCTCGGGGACGGTCCAGACTTCGGTCATCGCACCACGAGTTTGCCGCAACGGTGAGGGCCGGGTTCAACACCCGATGCCGCAGGGTGGCGCATCGCGGGGCCGCATATCAAGACGTTGGAGCCGAGACGTCCGCCGGAATTCGCCGAGCGGCGCATGGCCGCTGCGCTCCCCAATTCGCGGGTTGGACGGGGCCTGCCCCGCCCGTCCCGGCTTGTGTTTGGCGCGTGGCCGGCTACCCTCGCCCTCGGTCGCAGTTGAAGGGGGAAACGATGTACAGGACCAGCGACGGGGAGGAGCTGTTCGTCGTCGACGGGCACACCCACTTCTGGGATGCCGCGCCGGCCAACCAGCGCAACATTCACGGCAAGCAGTTCATCGACTGCTTCTACGCCTACCACAGCGCGCTCAGCCCCGAGCAGGAGGTCTGGCCCAAGGAGAAGTTCGAGAAGTACGACGCGGAGACGATGGTCCGCGACCTCTTCGTCGACGGGCCGGTGGACATGGCGATCATCCAGCCGACCTACCTCAAGGAGTTCTACATCGAGGGCTTCAACACCACCGAGCAGAACGCCGTCATCACGCAAGCGCACCCGGACCGCTTCATCCTCAATGGCTCCTTCGATCCGCGCGAGGGCACGGCCGCGCTGGAGCATATTCACGCCCTGAAGGAGGCCTACGGCATCAGGGGCGTGAAGCTCTACACGGCGGAATGGCGCGGCGCCTCGCGCGGCTGGCGGCTCAACGACACCGAGGCCTACCGCTGCTTCGAGCTTTGCGAGAAGCTCGGCATCACCAACATGCACGTCCACAAGGGGCCGACGATCACGCCGCTGGCCAAGGACGCCTTCGACTGCCACGACGTCGACTACGCCGCGACCGACTTCCCCAACCTCAAGTTCATCGTCGAGCATGTCGGCCTGCCGCGCCTCGACGACTTCTGCTGGATCGCCGTGCAGGAGGAGAACGTCTGGGGCGGGCTCGCCGTGGTGATGCCGTTCATGCACGCGCGTCCGCGCTACTTCGCCGAGGTGATCGCCGAGCTCCTCTTCTGGGTCGGCGAAGACAAGCTCACTTTCGCAAGCGACTACGCGATCTGGACTCCCAAGTGGCTGGTGGAGAAGTTCTGGGCCTTCGAGCTGCCCGAGGACATCAAGCAGGAGCGCGGCGTCGACCTCACGCCCGAGGTGAAGCGAAAGATCCTCGGGCTCAATGCGGCCCGGCTCTACGACATCGACATCGACGCGGCCAAGGCGAAGCTCTGGAGCTAGACTGGCGCGGCGGACGCGGCCCATGAGTGCGCGTGACGGCGCGGCCGAGGACGGGCGCGAGGCCGAGGTGCGGGCTTGCCTGGCGTCCGTCACCGATCCCGAGCTCGACGAGCCGGTGACCGATCTGGGGTTCGTGGAGGAGGTGGCGATCGGCGCGGACGGTACCGTCTCCATCGACTTTCGCCTGCCGACCTTCTGGTGCGCCGCGAACTTCGCCTACATGATGGCCGAGGACATGCGCGACGCCGTCGCCGCGCTGCCGTGGGTGACGCGCGTGGTCCCGCGCCTGCGGGAGCACATGTGCGCGGACGAGGTCAATCGGGGGGTCGCCGAGGGGCTCGCCTTCGGCGCCGCCTTCGGCGAGGCGGGCGACGACGACTCCCTGGCGAATTTGCGCACGACCTTTCGGCGCAAGGCGTTTCAGGGGCGGCAAGAGTTGTTGTTGCGCGCCCTGCTGGCGCAGGGATTCGACAAGGCCTCACTCGTGGCCATGACCGCGGCGGAATTGGAACGCACTCCCGTCGCCGGGGCCGAGGGCGCCGGCCTGAAGCGCCGCTACCTGGAGATGAGAGCCCACGCCGGCGGCCCGGCCGGGCCGGACGACCGCGCCTTCGTCACGGCGGAGGGCGCACCGCTCACCGAGGCGGGCTTCGACGAGCATCTGCGCACGCTCGCCAGCGTCCGCATCGCCATGGAATTCAACGGCGCGCTCTGCCGCGGCCTGCTCGCCGCCCGCGACCGTGCCGCGGGCACGCCGACGCAACCCGAGGGCGAGGCGCCCCCGGAACCTTAGAAGTCTTCTCTCAGTTCAGTGCGTCAGGCCTGGTCGAGGGCCTGGTCGAGGTCGGCGATGATGTCGTCGAGGCTCTCGATGCCGACCGAGAGTCGCACCACGTCCGGCCCCGCGCCCGCGTTGGTCTTCTGCTCGTCGGTGAGCTGGCGGTGGGTGGTTGACGCCGGGTGAATGATCAGGCTCCGCGTGTCGCCGATATTGGCGAGGTGCGAGAACATGTTGACCGTGTCGACCACCTTGAGGCCGGCCTCGTAGCCGCCCTTGACGCCGAAGGTGAAGACCGCGCCGGCGCCGCGCGGCAGGTACTTCTGGGCAAGGTCGTAAAAGCGGTTCGATTTGAGCCCGGCGTAGGAGACCCAGGAGACCTTGGGGTGGCGCTCCAGGTAGCGGGCGACCGCGAGCGCGTTCGAGCAATGGCGCTCCATGCGGAGCGGCAGCGTCTCCACCCCCGCCAACAGGTTCCAGGCCGCCTGCGCGGCCATGCTCGGGCCATAGTCCCGAAGCGCCACGGCGCGCATCTTCATGGTGAAGCCGAAATCGCCGAAGGTCTCGGCGAAGGTGAGGCCGTGATAGGCCGGGTCCGGCTTGGTCATGCTCGGGAACTTGTCGTTCTGCCACCAGTCGAAGCGGCCGGATTCGACGACCATGCCGCCCATGGTGTTGCCGTGGCCGCCGATGAACTTCGTGGTCGAGTGGACCACGAGGTCGGCGCCGTGATCGAACGGCCGGCAGAGATAGGGCGAGGCCATCGTGTTGTCGACGATGAGCGGCACGCCGTGGCGCTTCGCGACCTCGGCGAGCGCCTCGAGATCGAGCACGATGCCGCCGGGGTTGGCGAGCCCCTCGCAGAAGATGAACTTGACCTTGTCGGTCATCGCCTTCTCGACGTTCTCGGGCTCGGTCATGTCGACGAAATGGCAGGTCCAGCCGAGCTTCTTGAAGCTCACGCCGAACTGGGTGACCGAGCCACCGTAGAGATTGTTCGACGAGATGAACTCGTCGCCGCTCTCCATCAGCGTCGCGCCTACCAGAAACTGCGCCGCGTGGCCGGTGGCAGCCGCCACGGCGCCGCGCCCGTTCTCCAGCGCCGCCACCCGCTCCTCGAGCACGGCGACGGTGGGATTGGTGATGCGCGAATAGATGTAGCCGAAGGTCTGCAGGTTGAAGAGCTCGGCTGCATGGTCGGCGTCGTCGAAAGCGTAGGCCGCGGTCTGGTAGATCGGCGTCGTCCGTGCGCCGGTGACCGGGTCGGGCCGCGCGCCGGCGTGGACCGCCAGCGTCTCGATCCCGTACTCGCGTTGCGGCGCGGCCTTGGCGGCCTCCGTCTTGAGAGGTTGCATCTCGTTCATGCGTTGAGCGGCCTTACCCGCTTTGCGGATACGATCCGCGAGTTGATGCCGCTCATGCTCAGCTCGCCCGAGAGCCGGGCGAACTCGATCTTGGGGCAGCGGTTCATGACGACCGTGAGCCCGGCCTCTTCGGCGAGCTGCGCGGCTTGATCGTTGCGCACCGTGAGCTGCATCCACAGCACCTCGATGCCCTTCTCGTCCTTGTTCGCGATCACGTCCCTGGTGATATCCAGCGCCTCCTCCGAGGTGCGGAAGATATCCACCATGTCGAGCTTATGGGGACACTCGGCGAGGCTACCATAGACGGTCTCGCCCAGGATCGTCTCGCCGGCCCGGCCGGGGTTGATGGGGATCACCCGATAACCCTTCTTGGTCAGGTACTTCATGGCGTAGAAGCTGGGTCGGCGCCACTGAGTGCTGGCACCCACCATCGCGAAGGTCTTCACCCCTCGGAGGATGGTGCGCAGGTAATCGTCGGCGTAGCCGTCGTGCTCGGGCAGGAAGACGAGCGGATGCCCGTCCGTCGACTTGATCGCGACATCGACCATTGTGCGAGATCCGTGCGGCTGTCGGGGGCGCGGGAGGCGCACAAGTAGCCCCCCGGCCGCAGCCCGTCAAGGCGCCCTCGTCTAGTCGGCAGCTGGGAAGCGTTGCAAGCGAGTGACACGGCCGTGAGGTTCCTGTATTCGGGCTTCCGCAGATGAAAAAGTTCTCGATCTTCAGCCTGGCGCGCAATGCGCTGAGCCATCACGAACGCTGGCCGGAACAGTGGCGCAGCCCTGCGCCCAAACCCGCCTACGACGTGATCATCATCGGCGCTGGCGGCCATGGGCTCGCCACCGCCTACTACCTCGCTGCGCTCCACGGCATCACCAACGTGGCGGTGCTGGAGAAGGGCTGGCTCGGCGGCGGCAACACCGGACGCAACACCACGGTAATCCGTTCCAACTATCTGTGGGACGAGAGCGCGGCCCTCTACGAGCATTCGCTCAAGCTGTGGGAAGGGCTGGCGCAGGAGCTGAACTACAACCTGATGTTCAGCCAGCGCGGCGTGCTTAACCTGATCCACAACGTCCACGACCTGCAGGAGGCGACCCGGCGGGTCAACGCCAACCGGCTCAACGCGGTCGACGCCGAGCTGCTCTCGACCGAGGAGGTCAAGGCGTTCTGCCCGATCCTCAACACCACGGCGAAGACGCGCTACCCGATCATGGGCGGCACCCTGCAGCGGCGGGGCGGCAACGCGCGCCACGACGCCGTCGCCTGGGGCTACGCGCGGGCGGCGGACGCACGCGGCGTCGACATCATCCAGAACTGCGAGGTCACCGGCATCGACGTCGAGGCCGGCCGGGTGACCGGGGTGCAAACCACCCAAGGCGCCATCGCCGCGAAGAAGGTGGGTATCGTGGTCGCGGGGCATAGCTCCGTGCTGGCCGCGATGGCGGGCTTTCGGCTGCCGATCGAGAGCCACCCGCTGCAGGCGCTGGTCTCCGAGCCGCTCAAGCCGGTGCTCAACTGCGTCATCATGTCCAACGGCGTGCACGTCTACGTCAGCCAGTCCGACAAGGGCGAGCTCGTGATCGGCGCAGGCCTCGACCCGCCCAACTCCTACAGCCAGCGGGGCGGCCTGCACACCATCGAGGACCAGATGGGGGCGATCGTCGAGCTGATCCCGATCTTCAGCCGGGTTCGCATGATGCGCTCCTGGGCCGGCATCGTGGATGTCTGCCCCGATGCCTCGCCCGTTATCGGCAAGACCCCGGTGGAGGGTCTCTACATCAACGGCGGTTGGGGCACCGGCGGCTTCAAGGCGACGCCGGGCTCGGGCTGGGTGCTGGCGCACACCATGGCGACCGACGAGCCGCACCCGCTCAACGCGCCTTTCGCCCTCGATCGCTTCACCTCCGGCGCGCTGATCGACGAGCACGCGGCGGCGGCCGTGGCGCACTAGGAAGGTCAGGATGCTCTGGATCGACTGCCCCTGGTGCGGCGCCCGGCCCGAGACCGAGTTCCGCTACGGCGGCGAGGCGCACATCGCGCGCCCCGATCCCGCGACGACCGACGATGCGGGCTGGGCCGACTACCTCTTCATGCGGAGCAATCCCAAGGGCGTCCACGCCGAGCGCTGGATGCACCGGGAAGGCTGCCGGCGCTGGTTCAACGCGCTGCGCGACACCGTCAGCAACGACGTGCTCACGATCTATCCCATGGGCACGGCCAGGCCCGATGCGCCGGGCGACGAGGCCGGGGGCGGATAGTGCGCTTTCGTCTCAAGGAGGGCGGGCGGATCGACCGGGCGCAGCGCCTCCGCTTCACCTTCAACGGGCGGCGCTACGAGGGCTTCGCCGGCGATACGCTGGCGTCCGCGCTGATCGCAAACGGCACGCACCTGACGAGCCGGAGCTTCAAGTATCACCGGCCGCGCGGCATCCTCACCGCAGGCGCGGAGGAGCCGTCGGCGCTGGTCCAGCTTGGCGAGGGCGCACGCACCGAGCCGAACCTGCGTGCGACGCAGGTCGAGCTCTACGACGGGCTCACCGCCGCCGGCGTCAACGCCTGGCCGAGCGCCAACTGCGACTTCGCGGCCTGGACCGGGCGGCTCGCGCCGCTCTTCCCCGCCGGCTTCTACTACAAGACCTTCCTCTGGCCTGCGTCGTTCTGGAAGTTCGTCTACGAGCCCACCATCCGGCGCATGGCGGGGCTCGGCCGTGCGCCCGAGGCGCCCGACCCGGACTCCTACGACAAGAGGCACGTCCACTGCGACGTGCTGGTGGTGGGCGGCGGACCGGCCGGGATCGCCGCAGCGCTCGCCGCCGGCGAGGCCGGCGCCAGGGTCTTGCTCGTGGATGAGGAAGCGACCCTCGGCGGCGCGCTGCTGGGCCAGCGCCACAAGGTCGACGGCGTGGACGGCGCAGCCTGGGCCCAAGCGGCGGCAGGGCGGCTCGCCGCGATGGAGGAGGTCCGAGTCCTCAGCCGCACCACGCTCTTCGGCTACTACGACCACAATTCGCTGAGCGCGTTCGAGCGCCGCACCGACCACCTGGGGCCGGGCACACCGGCAGGCATGAGCCGCCAGCGCCTCTGGAACATCAAGGCAGGCAGGGTGGTGCTCGCCACCGGCGCCCACGAGCGGCCGCTGGTCTTCGCCGACAACGACCGCCCCGGGATCATGCTGGCCTCGGCGGCGCAGCGCTACCTCAACCACTACGCCGCGTTGCCGGGCGAGCGCGCCGTGCTCTTCACCAACAACGACGCGGCTTACGAGGCTGCCCACGACATTGTCGAGGCCGGCGGCACGGTCGGCGCCGTGGTCGATTGCCGGCACGAGCCCGCTGCGCCGCTGGCGCCCAAGCTCGAGGAGGCCGGCGTCGCGCTCCACACCGGCTCGGTCATCGCCGCCACCCACGGGACGAAGAGGGTCCGCTCCGTCACGGTCGCGAAACTCGGTGAGGGCGGCGGGCTGAGCGGCGAGCAGTACCGCATCTTCTGCGACAGCGTCCTTGTCTCCGGCGGCTGGAACCCGGCGGTGCATCTCTTCAGCCAGTCGGCCGGCAAGCTCGCCTTCGAGGAGGCGCGCGGTATCTTCCTCCCCGGCAAAGCGACGCAGGCCCTGGAGGCCGTGGGTGCTGCCAACGGCAGCTTCGGTCTGGCCTCCTGCCTTGCGGAAGGCGCCGCTGCCGGCGCGCGCGCAGCGGAGGCGGCGGGCTTCGGCGACGGCACGCCGCCGCCGACACCCCCGGTCGAAGCGCCCGAGCCCGGCGCCATCACGCCTTTCTGGCTCGCGCCCGGCCAAAAACCGCTCGGCCACGGCAAGGCCAAGCACATGGTCGACCATCAGGACGACGTGACCGCGGCGGATATCCGGCTCGCGGCGCGCGAGGGTTTTCGGTCGGTCGAGCACGTCAAGCGCTACACCACCGTCGGCATGGGCACCGACCAGGGCAAGACGGCGAACGTCAACGGGCTCGCCATCCTCGCCGACGCATTGGGCAAGACCGTGCCCGAGGTGGGCTTTACCACCTACCGGCCGCCCTACACCCCCGTCACCTTCGGCGCGCTCGCAGGCCGCGATACCGGCCCGCTGATGGACCCGGTGCGGCGCACCGCGATGCACGAATGGCACGAGGCCGAGGGCGCGGTGTTCGAGCCCGTCGGCCAATGGCTCCGGCCTTGGTGGTATCCTAGGCCGGGAGAGGACAAGCACGCGGCGGTGGCGCGCGAGTGCCGCGCGGTGCGCGAGGCGGCGGGCATCCTCGACGCCTCCACCCTCGGCAAGATCGACATCAAGGGGCCGGACGCCACGACCCTGCTCGACATGGTCTACACCAACGCCTTCTCGACCCTGAAGGTGGGCCGCGTGCGCTACGGGCTGATGTGCGGCGACGACGGCATGGTCTTCGATGACGGCACCACCGCGCGCCTCGGCGAGAACCACTATCTGATGACCACCACCACGGGCAACGCGGCCCACGTGCTGGAGTGGCTCGAGGAGTGGCTGCAGACGGAATGGCCGGAGCTCAGGGTCTACTGCACCTCGGTCACCGAGCAGTGGGCGACGGTGGCGCTCGCCGGCCCCCGCGCCCGCGACGTGCTCGCGGCCGTGGCGCCCGAAATGGCGCTCGACACTGATTCTTTCCCCTTCATGAGCGTGAAGGAGGGAATCGTTGCGGGCGTGGACGCGCGCGTCTTCCGCATCAGCTTCACCGGCGAGCTCAGCTTCGAGATCAACGTGCCCTGGCAGCACGGGCGCCGCCTGTGGGAAGCGCTGATGGAGGCGGGCGCCGCGCACGGCATCACGCCTTACGGCACCGAGGCGATGCACGTGCTCCGGGCCGAGCGCGGCTTCATCATCGTGGGCCAGGAGACCGACGGCACCACCACGCCCCACGACCTCGGCATGGACTGGATCGTCTCCAAGAAGAAGTCGGATTTCCTCGGCAAGCGGGCCTGGAGCCGTGAGGACTCGCGGCGTGAGGACCGCAAGCAGCTCGTCGGCATTCTCACCGACGACCCGAAAAAGGTGTTGCCCGAGGGAACGCAGCTGGTGGAAACGCGCGGTCAGCCGCCGATCCCGATGATCGGCCACGTCACCTCGAGCTACGAGAGCCCGACGCTGGGCCGCTCCATCGCGCTCGCGCTGGTGAGGAGCGGCCGCGCGCGCAAGGGCGAGACCATCTATGCCGCGCCCGAGAGCGGCTTCCTCCCCTGCAAGGTCACCGAGCCGGTGTTCTACGATCCGGAAGGAGCGAAACGGGATGGCTGAGGCGGCGGCACCGCGCAGCCCGCTCGCGGGCCTTGGCAAGGCGCTCGCCGAGATGCGCGCCGACGGTGTCACGATCGCCGAGGGGCCAGCGCGCACGCGCCTCAACCTCAGGCTCGATCAGAAGGATGTGGAGGCGCTCACCGCTGCCGGCGCCGTGCTCGGCGGGTCGTTGCCGCGCACGCCGAACACCGCAGCCACCACCGTCAACGGCACGGCTCTCCTTTGGCTCGGCCCCGACGAGTGGCTGGTGACCGGCTCGGCGGAGGCAGGCGCTCAGCTCGAAGACACGCTTCGCGCCCGGCTCGACGGCCGCCACCACGCGCTCACCGACGTGAGCGCCATGTACGCCACGATCGCGCTCTCCGGCCCCCTGGCGCGCGAGGTGCTGATGAAGGGTTGCAGGCTGGACCTGCACCCCCGTGCCTTCGCGCCGGGCGCCTGCGTGCAGACGTCGCTGGCCAAGGCAAACGTGATTCTGCACCAGACCGACGACGCGCCTTCTTACGAGATCACCGTGCGCAACTCGTTCTCGGTCTACCTCGCCACGTGGCTGCTCGATGCCATGGCGGAGCACCGGCCGGCCTGAGCCGCGGCTTGTCCCTCGGGCGCCGCTCGCCTATGGTGCGCCCGCGAAAGCGGACGGGGCGGCCGCGCCGGGCACGAGCGGCCGCACGGCGGCGCCGTGCCCCCGGCGCCAGGGGCGGTTCATGGACAGTATTCGCATCAGGGGCGGCCGCCCGCTCGAGGGTGAGATCGAGATCTTTGGCGCCAAGAACGCCGCCCTGCCGTTGATGGCGGCGTGTCTCTTGACCGACGAGACGCTTACGCTCGCCAATATCCCGCACCTCACCGACATCACGACACTGGCGCACCTGCTCGCCCAGCATGGCGTCGAGATCGGCTTGGAGGGCCACGCCCGGCGGGGCGGCAACGCGGGGCGGGTGCTCTCGCTCCGAGCCCGACAAATCACCAGCACCACGGCGCCCTACGAGCTGGTCAGCCGGATGCGCGCTTCCGTACTGGTGCTGGGGCCGCTGCTGGCCCGCACGGGGCGGGCGACCGTCTCTCTCCCCGGCGGCTGCGCCATCGGCACGCGGCCCGTGGACCTGCACATCGACGGGCTTACCCGGCTCGGCGCCCAGGTCGTGCTCGAGGACGGCGACATCCGCGCGCATGCGCGCGGGCGCCTGCGCGGGGCCGAGATCAGGCTCCCCTTCGCCTCGGTGGGAGCCACGGAAAACCTGATGATGGCGGCGACGCTTGCGGACGGCGAGACGGTCATCCGCAACGCCGCACGCGAGCCGGAGATCGCCGATCTCGCCCTTTGCCTGAACGCGATGGGCGCCGACATCACGGGAATCGGCACCGACGAGCTTCTGATCCGCGGCAAGGAGGCACTCTCCGGCGCCGAGCATCACGTGGTGGGCGACCGGATCGAGGCCGGCACCTATGCGCTGGCGGCTGCGATCGTCGGCGGCGATGTCGAGCTCGCCGGCGCGCCGTCCGCCCTGCTGCGCTCTTTGCTCGATTATCTGGAGGCCACCGGGGTCGACATCACCGAGACGCCGCGCGGGCTCAGGGTGCGCGGCAACGGCCGGCCCACCGCAATGGACGTGACGACACGGCCCTATCCGGGCTTCCCCACCGACCTGCAGGCGCAGGCGATGGCGCTGATGACGGTCGCCGACGGCGCCGCGATGATCACCGAGACGATCTTCGAGAACCGCTTCATGCACGTGCAGGAGCTGCGCCGCATGGGCGCGGACATTGCCGTGCGCGGCCCCACCGCGCTGGTGCGGGGCGTTGAGTCTCTGACCGGCGCGCAGGTGATGGCCACGGACCTCCGGGCCTCATCGTCTCTGGTCCTCGCGGGGCTTGCCGCCGAGGGCGAGACCGTGGTGCACCGGGTCTATCACCTCGACCGCGGCTACGAGCGGATCGAGGACAAGCTCGCGGCCTGCGGCGCCGAGATCGACCGGGTCCATCATTGACGGCGTGCACGCGTCTCAAGCTGCGGGCGGAGGATGCCGGCGATCTCGCCGTGATCTCGGCATGCCTTGAGGACGCCGTCTTCGCGGTGGGCGAGATGGCCTTCGAGCCGGTCGACAGCCGCTTCGCAGCGATCGTGGTGCGCCGCTGCCGCGAGGCCGCGGGCGGACCCACGGGCCAGGCACGGGCCGCGATTCATTTCGATGCCGTCTCTGCGGTCAAACTGAGGGGGATCGATCGCACCGAGTCCGCGCGGCTGCTCAAGCTCGCCGGCATGGTCGCCGAGCCCGGCAGGTCCACGACAGTGGTGCGGCTCCTGTTCCAGGATGGCGCCGAGATATGGATCGAGACCGGCAACCTCGCCTGCCTGTTTCAGGACCTGGAGGAGCCGCGACTGGCCCCGGTGCAGGGGGAGGAGGATCGGGCATGAGCGCCGGCCTGCTGCTCGCGCTGCCCAAGGGCAGGATCGCCCGCGAGCTTTCGCCCGTGCTGTCGCGCGCCGGGATCGAGCCGGAAGCCGCGTTCGCGGACGAGCACGCACGCCAGCTTCGCTTTGCCACCTCCGATCCGGGCCTCGACCTGATCCAGGTGCGCAGCTTCGATGTCGCCACCTTCGTCGCCTTCGGCGCGGCCCAGCTCGGCGTGGTCGGCAACGACGTGCTGATGGAATTCGAGTACCGCGAGATCTACGCGCCGCTCGACTTGCGTATCGGGCTGTGCCGCATGGTGGTGGCGGAACCGGCGGAACTCGCGACCGGGGACGATCCTTCGCGCTGGAGCCATGTGCGGGTCGCCACCAAGTATCCGCAGGTGACCCGCCGGCATTTCGCGGCCCGGGGCGTGCAGGCCGAGTGCATCAAGCTTAACGGCGCGATGGAGCTTGCGCCGGGACTGGGGCTCTGCCGCCGGATCGTCGATCTGGTGGGCAGCGGCGCAACGCTCAGGGCCAACGGACTGGTCGAGGTGGAGCATATCGCCGATATCTCCTCCCGGCTCGTGGTCAACCGCACCGCGCTCAAGACCCGGGCCGGCGAGCTCCAGGCCTGGATCGAGCGCTTCGGCGAGGCGGTGAATGGCGCATAATTTGGATAGCGCGGGCGCGGGCTTCGCCGCCGCCTTCGACACCCTGCTCGCGGCGCGGCGGGGGGTGGCCGAGGACGTCGACCGCGAGGCGGCAGCGATCGTGGATGCGGTGCGCGAAGGCGGCGACGTGGCGCTGCTCGACTATACTGCGCGCTTCGACCGCCTCGCACTCACGCCCGATACGATCCGGCTGTCGGCAGACGAGGCCGCCGCGCAAGCCGCCGCCGCATCGGCCGCCGTGCGCGACGCGCTCGGGCAGGCGGCGGCGCGGATCGAGGCCTTCCACGCCCGCCTGATGCCGGGCGACCTCGACTACCGCGACGAGGCCGGGGTGAGATTGGGCGCCCGCTGGCGACCGCTGGATGCGGTCGGGCTCTACGTGCCGGGCGGCACCGCCGCCTATCCCAGCACCGTGCTGATGAACGCGATTCCCGCGCGGGTTGCAGGGGTGCAGCGCATCGCCATGGTGGTGCCGACGCCGGACGGCGCGCTCGATGCGGCGGTGATGGCTGCCGCCGAGATCGCCGGCGTCACCGAGATCTACCGGGTCGGCGGCGCGCAGGCCGTGGCCGCGCTCGCGTACGGCACCGAGACCATCGCGCCGGTGGACAAGATCGTGGGCCCCGGCAATGCCTACGTCGCTGCCGCCAAGCGCCTGGTCTTCGGCACCGTCGGCATCGACATGATCGCGGGCCCTTCCGAGATCCTGGTGGTCGCGGACAATGCCAACAAGCCGGAATGGATCGCTGCGGACCTGCTCTCCCAGGCCGAGCACGACGGCGATGCCCAGGCGATCCTCATCACCGACGACGGGGCATTCGCGGACAGGGTGACCGAGGCGGTGGCGGCGCACCTGGCGCGGCTGCCGCGCGCCAACATCGCCGCCGCGAGCTGGCGGGACCACGGCGCGGTCATCGTCGTCGGCTCGCTCGACGAGGCGCCGCCGCTCATCAACCGCCTCGCGCCCGAGCATCTGGAGCTTGCGGTGGCGGAGCCCGCCCGGCTGGCCGATGCCGTAACCAGCGCCGGTGCCATCTTCCTCGGCAGGCACACGCCTGAGGCCATCGGCGACTACGTGGCCGGCCCCAACCATGTGCTGCCGACCGCCCGGAGCGCCCGATTCTCCTCGGGCCTCTCGCCTCTGGATTTCCTCAAGCGCACGACCTTCGTCGGCTGCGACGCCGCGAGCCTCGCGCAAATCGGCCCGGCGGCCGTGACGCTCGCCGAAGCCGAGGGGCTTCACGCCCACGCCCTCTCGGTGGCGCTCAGGCTCGGCGGCGGCTCGGAGTGAGCGCATGGGTAAGGACCCGGCCGGCACGGACCGGCTGGTGGAGGTCGCGCTGGACCCCAGCGCCGGCTTTCGCCGGGGCCCGGATTACGAGCACGAGCGCCGCATCGCCATTCACGACCTGCTGGAGGAGAACAGCTTCGCGCCGGTGGAGGGGTCGGGTGGCTCCTATCGGCTGCGCATCGGCCGCGAGGAGGGGCGGCTGCTGCTCGACGTCGAGGACGACATGGGCGTGCCGCAGGTCCAGGCCGTGCTGCTGCTCGCGGCGCTGCGCCAGACGCTGCGCGACTACGCCACCATCTGCGACACGTATCACGAGGCGATCCGAACCGCGCCGCGGTCGCAAATCGAGGCGATCGACATGGGCCGGCGCTCTTGCCACAACGACGGCGCCGAGATCATCCGGCGGGAGCTGGCCGGCACCATCGATATCGACGAGACGACGGCGCGGGCGCTGTTCACCCTCGTCCACGCGCTTCATGTCCGGCTTTAGTCCCGGCCATGGGCGTCCTTCCCGGCAGCATCCTCTTCGCCTGCACCTGGAACTCCGTGCGCTCGCCCATGGCGGAAGGGCTGATGAAAAGCCTCTTCGGCACCCGGGTCTTCGTCGATTCGGCGGGCGTGCGCAGCGGCGGCGGGCGTGATCCCTTCGCGGTTCTCGTCATGGCGGAGATCGGGATCGACATTGGCGGCCACCAGCCCAAGACTTTCGACGATCTCGAAAGCGACTCCTTCGACATGGTGGTCTCGCTCTCGCCGGAGGCCCAGCACAGGGCGATCGAGCTCACCCGCACCGCCCATTGCGAGATCGAGTTCTGGCACACCCTCGATCCCAGCATCGTCGAGGGCAACCGCGAGACCCGGCTGTTCGCCTACCGCGAGGTGCGGGACGGGCTCATGGCGAAGCTCATGGAGCGCTTCGGCGCGCCTCGTCCGCCGGTGGTCTGACAGTGGCCAGCCCTCCGCCGCGCCTGCCTCTGGTGCTTGCCTCGGCGTCGCCCCGCCGGCGCGCGCTGCTGGAGCAGATCGGCTATGCCCCGGATGCGGTCGAGCCTGCGGCGCTCGACGAGGCCGTGCTCCCCGGCGAGCGGCCGGAGGCGCACGCGGCCCGGCTCGCGCAGGCAAAGGCGGAGGCGGTCGCAGCCCGCCATCCGGGGGCCTTCGTCCTCGGCGCCGATACGGTGGTGGCGTGCGGCCGGCGCATCCTGGACAAGGCGGAAACGGAGGAGCGCGCGCGGCGCTGCCTCTCGTTGCTCTCGGGCCGTCGCCACCGGGTCTACGGCGGGGTCACGGTGATCGATCCGGCGGGAAGGGCGGTGAGCCGGCTGGTACGCACCGCCGTGGCCTTCAAGCGGCTTTCGGAAGACGAGATGGCGGCCTATCTCGCCAGCGGCGAATGGCGGGGGAAGGCCGGCGGCTACGCGATTCAGGGGCGGGCGGCGGCCTTTGTCCGCTTCGTTGGCGGCTCCTATTCCAACGTGGTGGGGCTGCCGCTGCACGAGACCTACCGGCTTCTGATCGGCCTCGCCTTGCCGCCCCGGCCTCCCGGCCCCATGTGATCGAGGCGATGGGCGACGAGTTACTCATCACCGCGACCCCCTATGGCATGCAGGCGGCGGTGGTCGCGGGCGGGCGGCCGACTGCGTTTTTCGTCGAGTGGAGCGCGAGCCCGAGCCGCATCGGCGATCTGCACGTGGCGCGCCCGCTCGGCCGGATGTCGGGCATCGACGCCTGCATCGTCGATATCGGCGACGGCGAGGAGGCGTTCCTGCAAGGTGCACGGAGCCTCGACGCCGATGGCGCGCCGCCGATCGTGCAGGTGGTCTGCGACGCCTACGAGGGCAAGCGCGCGCGGGTCACGCGGAAGCCGGCACTGGCTGGCCGCTACGCCGTGTTCCGCCCCGGCGGGCGCGGGCTCAGCTTCTCGCGCCGCATCCGCGATCCGCAGATCAAGCGTGCGCTCAGCGGCATCGAGAGCCCTGACGGGGCGTTGACGATCAGGGGCGCTGCTGCTGCCGACCCGGAGGCAGTGCCGGCTGAAGCCGCCGCGTTGGCCGCGCGCTGGCAGGAGATCGAGGCGGCGGCGCGGCGCGACCGAACGCCGAGACGCCTGTGGCACGCGGGCGGCTTGCTCGGGCGCCTGCTGCGCGACGTGGCACCGGCAGAGGCTGCACACATCGCCATCGACGACCGCGCGGTGCTTGGGCGCGCGCGTGAGTTGGCGACGCAAGAGGCACCCGACCTCGTGCCGTCGCTTGCCGTTGCCGGCCCGTCCCCATCGGAGACCGCGCCGCTCTTCGAGCGCCACGATTGCGCTGGCCGGCTCCAGGCGGCGCTGAAGCCCGAGGTCGTGCTCCCCGGCGGTACCCGGCTCACGATCGAGGAGACCCGCGCGCTCACCGCCATCGACGTCGACACGAGCCACGCCGCCGCTGCCGCTGCCGCAGAGACCGCCGAAGCGGCAGGCCGCGAGATCGTTCTGCGCAACCTGAGCGGGCTCATCGCGATCGACTTCGCCGGACGCAGCGGCGCCCGCCGGCGGGAGGCGCAGATTGGGGCGCTGAAGGGCGCGCTCGCGGCCGACCGCACCCCCCACCGCGTGCTCGGCGTCACCGCCGGCGGGGTGGTGGAGGTCAACCGCCAGCGTCTCGGCCCGAGCCTGCGTCAGGCGCTCACGGAGCCCGCGGGCAGCGGCTTCGGCGGCCGCAGGCTGCGGCTGGAAGCCATCGCGCACGAGGCAGCGAATGCCGCCCGGCGCGAGGCGGCGTCAGGGGCGCGGGCGCTGACCCTCCGCGCTGCGCCGGCCCTGCTGGACATGCTCGCGCAGCCCGGCGAGGACGCGTTGGCGCGTTGGCTCGGCATCCCGGTCACGCTCGTTTCCGACCCCGCCCAACCGCATGGTCGTTTTGTCATGGAGCGGTGCGGCGCGCCCGCCGCCGCAAGCCACAGAGACACATGCTCGACCCGCTGACCCATCTCCAGCTCATCGGCGGGTTCGTTCTGCTCT
>JAPPNV010000054.1 GCA_028818565.1 Rhodospirillales bacterium
TCGTTGAAGACGTAGGGGTGATTGAAGAATTCCGGGATCACCACCAGGTCGGGCCGCTCGGTCTCGACCGCTCGGTCGATATGGGCGGCGGCCCGCGCAATGTTCGCGTCGCGGTCCGGCCCGCTGTTCATCTGCACCAGGCTGAGCGTGATCTGATCGCCGAGGCTCATGCGCTCGTTCTCCCGCCGAGAGTCCTCATGGGAGGCTAGCAGTTAGGCTCAAGGGGGTCAGCGGTTATGATGCACGTGGTCAGGGAGGGTCGAGCTCACACCGGGAGGGGTGCAGGGTGAATCGGGCTGCCGTCACCATCGATCCGATCACCGCGAATGTGATCTACGGCGCGCTGGAGACCATCGCCGTCGAGATGGGTTTCAAGCTCATGCGTATGTCGCACTCGAGCCTGATCCGGGAATCCGAGGATTTCGGCGCCGCCGTGTTGGACGCGGCCGGTAACCAGATCGCCGAGACGCCGCAAAGCACGCCGCTCCAGTCGGGCCCTTTGCCGGGCTACGTGCGCGGCATTCGGGCGGCGCTGGAGCGGCGCGGCGAGGTCATCGAGCCGGGCGATGTCTACATCCACAACGACGCCTATGGTGGCGCCAGCCACGTGCCCGACGTGGCGTTCTGCGTACCCGTGTTCCACGAGGGCACGCTGGTGGGCTTCACCGGGACCGCCGCCCATCACGTCGATATCGGCGCCCACACGCCGGGCAGCGCCGGCATCGTCGATGCGGTGGACGCCTACGCCGAGGGCATTCAGCTCAAGGGCCTCAAGATCTACGACAAGGGGGTCCGGAACACGACGCTCTGGGCGGTGCTGGCGGACAATATTCGAGCCTCCCACCTGGTGCTGGGCGACATGGAGGCTCAGATCGCTGCCGCCCGGATCGGTGCCGAGGCCTTTCTCGCCCTGATCGAGCGGCACGGGCTCGAGACGGTGCAGGCGGCCTGCGCCGCGCTCATGGACTATTCCGAGCGCATGATGCGGCAAGCCATCGAGGCGCTGCCGGACGGGCGCTACCAGGCGCAAGGCGCGATCGACGGCTTCCTGGACGACGACGACCCGGCGCGCCGCGAGCTCCCCATCGCGGTCACCGTCACCGTCGCAGGCAGCGACATCACCGTCGACTTCACCGGTACATCGAGGCAGGTGGACGACCGGCCGATCAACATGCCGCTTCACGGGACGGTCGATTGCGCGGTCTGGATGACGCTCCGCTCCATCCTGCTGGACTCTGCGGTGCACGGCCGCGTGCCGCTCAACGCCGGGCTAACCCGGCCGATCCATATCGTCGCGCCCAGGGGGACCCTGGTGAACCCCATCTTCCCGGCGCCCACGATCTCGCGCGCCTGCCCCGGGATTCAATGCGCCGACACGATCATGAAGGCACTCGCCCAGGCCGTGCCCAGCCAGATCTCGGCCGGCGTCGGCAACCTCAACGTCGTCGCCTACAGCGGGCTACGCGGGGAAAGCCACTGGGTCCACATGGAGATTTACGAAGGCGCCTACGGCGGGCGCGCCGGCAAGGATGGCATGGACGCGGTGGACATCCTCTTCACCAACACGAGGAATAACCCCATCGAAGACGTGGAGTCTCACTTCCCGCTGCGCATCCACCGCTACGAGCTGCGCGACGAGGGCTGCGCGGCGGGGCGCTGGCGCGGCGGGATTGGGCCGATCCGAGAGACCGAGTTGCTCGACGATGCGGGTTTCTCGATCGAGGGAGAGGGCCAGCGCTTCCCGCCCTGGGGGCATGACGGCGGCGCCGAAGGCCGACCCAACAGCATCACCCTCGTCCGGGCCGACGGTTCGGAGCAGGCCTTGCCCTCCAAGCTTGCGCACATGAAGGCCGCCGCCGGCGACCGCGTGATCGTCACCTCGTGTTGCGGCGGCGGCTACGGCGATCCGCTGCTGCGACCGGCTCAGCAGGTGGCGGCGGATGTCGTCGACGGTCACATCAGTGCCGAGGCCGCACTGCGCGACTACGGTGTGGTGCTCACCGATACGCTCGCGCTCGACGCTGCCGCCACTGCGCGCGAGCGCACCGCACGCGCTTAGCCGGAGCGATAAGGCTCGTCGGTGCGCTCCCGGTAAGCCGGAGCGCCCGAGCGTGTGGCCTGATCGATTCGGCTATTCCTCGTCTTGCTCGGTGGTGCTCTTCGTCAGCGTGATGACGTTGAACGCGTCCCGGCGCCGGTAGTCCACGTCGTCCATCATCTGCTGCACGAGAAAGAGGCCGAGGCCGCCGAGCGCGCGCTCTTCAAGGGTAGCGTCTAGGTTGGGATCGCGCTCCATCGAAGAATCGAAGGCTCTGCCATCGTCGACAATCACCACGACCAATGTGTCGCCTTCCAGGCGCAGGGTGAGGTCGATTCGGTGCTCTGCCTCGTCGTCGTAACCGTAGCTGATGGTGTTGGTGAGGATTTCGTCGATCGAGAGATTGACCGCATAGGCGATTTGTGGCGACACGCTTCGCGCCTCGCAAAATGCGTCGATCTTCGCGGCCGCGGCACCAATCTCCTGCAGGTCGTTGACCAGCGAGAGTTCGAGTGTGCCGTCGCTTACGGTTTCATCCATCGGCCAAACGTGTCGCGGTGCCCGCCGGGCTACGTATCGGCCCACCTGATGCACACCTTTTCGCCTATTCGGGAGAACATGCCAACCGGATTTCTCCACTCGACGGAACGCCGCCCCGGAATCGCCGCCCCCGCGTCACTTGATCGAACCCGCTCTGCCGGCCACACTTGGGCCGAGGATCGGCCGGGCGAGCGCACGCGCGGTCGCAACAGGGAGGAACGGCTCACATGTCAAACGACGCCGAATCTGCGCTGCTCGATCGAGATAACGCTCATTTGCTCCATCCGCTCCACAGCCGTGCCACCCATGCCACCGGCAAGGTCTGGGTCGGTGGGGAAGGGGCCTTTCTCGTCGATGCGAACGGGGATCGCTACATCGACGGTCTTTCGGGCCTCTGGAACAACACCGCCGGCAACGGCTGCCGCGAGTTGGTCGAGGCCGGGAGCAAGCAGCTTGCCGAGATGGCCTACGCGTCAGGCTACGCCGGCAGCACCAACCCACGCGCCATCGAGCTTGCCGAAAAGCTGGCGCGGATCACCTACCCGAACATCAACCACTTCTTCTTCACGTCGGGCGGCGGCGAGGCGACCGACAGCAACATCAAGATGGCCCGCTACTACTGGAAGCTTAAGGGCCAGCCGGAGAAGACCAAGGTCATCTCCCGCATCTGGGGCTATCACGGCG
>JAPPNV010000105.1 GCA_028818565.1 Rhodospirillales bacterium
CGTCCCACACTTGTTTCAATAATGGGAGAGAACGGCTGGGAACGCAAGGGCCAAGCGCACTGCGTAAACAACTTTAGTTCAGTAACTTATGGAACGTGACGGAATGGTTGGGAACCCCTGGCAACGGACGCTCGCTCCGCTCGCTTGGCTCCGCGCTCACGCGCGCGGCGCGGTCGCGCCGTCCGGGCCTTCGGCCCGGGAGGGCGGTCGGGGACCGCAGGCGGGGCCGCCTGTTCTCCCTCTCCTCCCCACGTGGGGAGGAGAGGGCCGGGAAGATCATGTCCCGGTCCACGCCCTATGTCAAACGTACGCACGGGTACGCGGAAGTACGATAAGTAGGCGATTCGATACACACTTTGCCAACTCCCCGGCCGCACACGTGTCTTGACTCACCCACTTCCGTACGCTCCAATACGCGCCGGTTGGAACTCACTCGCTTGCGATCCGCTTACTTCATTGGATGTATCAGAATTGCGAGCGATTCGCAACTCGGCGAGAACGCCATGACCAGCATACACCATCGCTCCATCTCCAAACGAAGCGTCGACGCGCTCAGTCCGGGCGACAGCGACGCCCTCTACTGGGACACGATGCTGCCCGGCTTCGGCATCCGCGTCTACGCCTCGGGCAGGAAGACCTACGTGGTCCAGTGCAGGGGGCCGAACGGCTCCCGGCGCGCCACCATCGGCAGGCACGGGGACATCACTCCCAACGAGGCCCGCAGGAAAGCTGCGGTCGCCATAGACCGCATCAAGCAGGGCGAGGACCCCCTTCCGCCGCCGGCGCCGCCGGAGCCCACCGTGGCCGATCTCGCCGCGAGGTTCATGGAGGCCCACGTGAAGGTCAACTGCAAGCCGTCGAGCGCCGTGCACTACCGGCGGGTCCTGAACAACCACATCCTGCCCGCCCTGGGATCGATGCAGGTGCGCGGGGTGGAACGCACCCACGTTGCTCAGCTCCACCACTCCCTTCGCGACCGGCCGGTGGCGGCCAACAGGACCGTCGACATCCTGAGCAAGATGCTGTCGCTGGCGGAGGCCTGGGAGATACGGCCTGCGGGCGGCAATCCCTGCCGTGTGGTTCGCCGGTACAGGGAGGAGGCGCGGGAGCGGTTCCTGACGCCTGCGGAGGTCAGGCGCCTCGGCCGGGCGCTGGATGCCGAAGAGGCACGGGGCGGCGCCTCGGTTCACGCGGCGTATGCGGTGCGTCTTCTGATGCTGACGGGGTGCCGGGTGAACGAGGTGCTGTGCCTCAGGTGGGACGACGTCGACAGGACGGCGGGGGAGCTGCGCATCCGCGACGGCAAGAACGGGCCGCGCTCGGTGCCGCTGACCCCCACGGTGGCGGACGTGCTGGAGTCCATTCCCCGTACAGGCCGCAATCCCTGGGTGATCGCGGGCACGAAGCGGGGCTCGCGCCTGACGCGCATCGACAAGCACTGGGCGCGGATCCGGGCAAGCGCGGACCTCAAGGACGTGCGCATCCACGACTGCAGGCACAGCTACGCCAGCCGGGCGCTGGCCCTCGGCCAGAGCCTCACGATGATCGGCCGGCTTCTCGGCCACTCGAAGGTGAGCACCACCGCGCGCTACGCGCACCTGGCGCGGGAGACGGAGAAGGCGTCTGCGGCCAGGGTCGGCGGCAGCATCGGCGCGCACCTCGCGGCGCCATCCGCGAGCGGCCCGAACGGCGGGGCCCAACGGGTGAGCGGAGAAGCGCAGGCATGACGAAGCTGCATCGCAAGAGCATCTCGAAGCGGACGGTCGACGCGCTGCCCGCCGGGAAGGACATGGTCTACTGGGACAGCGAGCTTCCGGGCTTCGGCGTCCGGGTCTATCCGTCAGGCAGCAAGGTGTACATCGCCCAGACGCGGGTGAAGGGGAAGTCCAGGCGAGTGACGGTGGGCCGCCACGGGGTGATCACGGCCGAGCGGGCGCGCCGGCGCGCGGCGTCGATCATCACCCGCGTGAAGGCCGGCGAGGACCCGGTTGCGGCGCCCCTGGCGCCGAAGCCGCCGCCGGGGCCGGCGGTGGCGGAGATCGCGGAGCGGTACCTGGCGGAGCACGTCGCGCTGCGCTGCAAGCCGACGACGGCGGCGCAGCGCCGCTTCGTCCTGGAGAAGCACATCCTTCCCGCGTTCGGCGCCATGTCTCTGGAGGACGTGATCCGCGAGCGCGTCACCGCGCTGCACCACGGGCTGAGAGCCACGCCGGCGACGGCGAACATGGTGCTCGCCACGCTGTCGCGGATGTTCACGTTTGCCGAGGCCTGCGGCCTCGGCACGGACGGCGGCAACCCCTGCCGCTTCGTGTCGAAGTACCGGGAGCGCCGTCGCGAGCGCTTTCTGAGCGACGGCGAGTTCGCGCGCCTCGGAACGGTGCTGGCGGAGATGGAGGCGGAGGGGCGGCTGACCGTGCATGCGACTGCGGCGTTCCGGCTTCTGATGCTGACCGGGTGCCGGCGCAACGAGATCGCGACGCTGCGCTGGTCCGACGTGGACCTCGCGGAACGCGAGCTGCATCTCGCGCAGGCCAAGACCGGCGCACGCACGGTAACGCTGTCGCCCGAGGCGGTGCAGGTTCTCGCCGGCCTGCCGCGCGCGGCGGACACGCCCTGGGTGATCGCGGGTCCCCGTCCGGGGACGCGGATCACCAACCTCAGCGAGCAGTGGCGGCGGGTGAGGGCGCGGGCGGACCTGGAGGACGTCAGGCTTCATGACCTGCGGCACAGCTGGGCGTCCCGGGCGCTGGCGCTGGGCGAGAGCCTGCCGATGATCGGGCGCCTGCTGGGCCACGCCAGGGTGGAGACGACCGCGAGGTACGCCCATCTCGCCCGGGACTCGGTGCACGAGGCGGCGGCGCAGATCGCCGCCGACATCGGGGCGGACTTGCTGGGCGGCAGGAACGCGGGCGAAGCAACTCCGGCCAGCGCAACAGGTCTGCACGGTTCCCGGGAATCCGCTCTGCCTGCTATATGACGCCGGTAACGCTTCGGCCATCGAGGGAAGGGTGTCGCATGACCATGATCGATGAATCCGCTCTCACCAAGGGTCAGCGCAGGAAGCTCAATGCCCTGAGGAAGTCCATAGGCGACGAGATCGCCGAGCGGGCCTTCCTTGAGTGGCTGTCGTCTCAGCCTGCGGCGGCGGGGGCGGTGCCGGACGAGAATGCGGCCCTGATCGTCGACACGCTCTGGCCGCTGGTACGTAAGCGGTTAAAGTAAGACGTCGAGGCCCCATCAGGGCCGGATTTTCGTTT
>JAPPNV010000383.1:0-1671 GCA_028818565.1 Rhodospirillales bacterium
GTCGCCGCCCCAATCCTTCAGCGCCGGCGCCTCGCCCCAGCCGACCAGCCCGTTCTCGCCCTCCATGCGGACCAGGATGTAGCCGCCGATGGGCTCGGTGAGCCCGGTCCACTTGTGCTCGCGGCGCGTGGGCAGGGAGACCTGCACCAGCTCGATACGGGCGATTCTCGTCGTCATCGTGGCGCCTCCCGCCGGTTGCCCTAACGCGAAACCGGGGCCCCCGCAAGGCGGCCGTGCCGGTTCCAACCGGGGACGCTCTCCACCATCGCGACGACGCGGGAAGGAGTGTGTTACGTTCCGCGCGCGAGCCTGCCTACCATGGCGGCGACGCGCCCGTCGGCATCCCTCGCGACGGTTCGAATGCGCGAGGCGGCATCCAGTGCCCGGTGTGGCGGCCCGAACCGGCGGGGCGAATGCGGGCCCGCGTGACGAGGGAGGCAGCAAGAATGACTCAACGAGACGACGATCGGAAAACCGGCGCGCTGACACGCCGGGACGTGCTCAAGACCGGTACTGCGGCGGGAGTCTCCGTGGCGGTCGCGGGCGGCCTCTCGGTCGGCATGACGCAAATGGCTCACGCGGCGAGCGACACCATTCGCGGCTACGGCACGACGACGGTGCAGCTCAAGGACTGGTCGCTCTTCACCAACAGCACCGGGCTCACCATGGAGTTCACGCCCACCGACGCGAACATGGGCAACTTCATGCGGGACGTCACGGTCAACGAGATCGGCGACACCCACGACATCCTGTTCACCGACGGGGGCACCCAATACAAGCTGGGGCCGGAGGGGTTCTATCTGGTCATCGACGAGAACCATCCTGAGCTGGTGCTGTGGGAGCGCACCTCCGACGACTACAAGCGCGGCTACATCACGCAGACGCCGGACGGCACCCAGTACGGCGTTCCCATGGTCAACAACGCCGACAGCTTCGGCTACTGGCCGGAGGCGATCGGCGTCAATCCCAACGGCCTGGACGAGGTCTCCTGGCAGAAGCTGTTCGAGAACGAGGAGACCAAGAACCGCGCCTCGATCGACCGCAACTGGCTGCTCACCATGCCGGAGGTCGCCTTCTACATGCAGGTCTACGGCAAGGCGGAGATCGTGGACAACGCGAACCTCACGCCGGAGGAGGCCAAGGCGGTCGGCGACTGGGCGATCGAGCGCAAGCAGGCCGGGCAGTTCCGCACCTTCCACACGGGTTTCGAGGAGCAGGTCCAGCTTCTCGGCAACAAGGAAGTCGACATCATCAACTGCTGGGAGCCGGCGACGAAGAACGTCAACGCCGAGGCCGGGGCGGACGTGGTGCGCTACGCCTACACGGTCGAGGGCTACTTCAAGTGGGCATCGGCGCCTACATCCCGACCCAGGCTGCGGAGCGCGACAATCTCGACAACATCTACAAGGCGCTGAACTACTTTCTCGACGGCGAGTACCGGGCCTTCCAGGCCATCGAGCGGGGCTATGGCGGCCCCAACCTCGATCTGGGCGTCAAGCACGCCGAGGAGGCCGGCTGGTCTGCCGAGCAGGTGGCGGCGGTGGATGCGGTCCAGAAGAAGGTGGACTCGAAGTACAAGAAGCCGTTCTGGGAGAACCTCAACCCCGACCACCAGGAGTCGATGGAGGAGGAGTGGCAGCGCTTCCTCAACGCCTGAGCAATTGACCGTTA
>JAPPNV010000383.1:1771-3221 GCA_028818565.1 Rhodospirillales bacterium
GCCATCGGCATGACGGTGATCGAGCTCGTGCTGGCCTTCCCCTTCGCGCTCTGGCTCGCCAAGGGCTGCCGCTCGCAGGGGCTCAAGGCGATCCTGCTCACGCTGCTGACGATCCCGTTCTTCCTCGATCTCTCGTCCCGCACGATCATCTGGCGGGCGCTCCTGGGCAGCAATGGCGTCGTCAATACCGTGCTGATGGAGCTGGGGATCACATCCGAGCCCGTGGAGTGGCTGATCTTCACCGAGTTCTCGGTCTTCTTCGGGCTCGCCGCGCCCTACTTCGCGACCATGGTGTTTCCGATCTTCCTGGTGGCGACGCTCATCGACGACGAGTATCTCGATGCGAGCCGCGATCTCGGCGCCAATCCGTTGCAGACGTTGTTCCTGGTGACCATTCCCCTTTGCCTGCCGGGGGTCATCGCCGGCGTGGTCTTCACCATGGTGCCGATGATGGGCGAGTGGGTGGTGCCGCAGCTCATGGGAGGCGGCAAGGTCAACATGATCGGCCGCTCCACCGAGGACGCGCTGTCGACGCTCAACTATCCGACCGCGGCCTCGCTCTCCGCCTTCGTGCTCGCGGTCCTGGTGCTGCTGCTGGCGGCGCTCACGCTGCTCACGAGGCGGCGGGGCGGCATCGCCGGCCTGTTCGAGGCGCTGAAGCTGTGAGCACAGTGGACGCGCACGCGGGCCAGAGGCCTGGGCGGAGCCAGCGCCTCCGCCTGTGGGAGCATGCGGTATACGCGCCGATCTGGCGGCCGCTGGCCCTGTGGATCGGCCTCTTTCTCATCGTGCTCACTTACATCCCGCTGGTCTGGCTGGTGGTCATGTCGTTCAGCGACCGGCCGCTCTCGGGCATCCCGCACCCGCTGACGCTCCGCTGGTACGACGAGCTGTTCGCGACCTCCGCGTGGATCGAGCCGATGGTCGACAGCCTGTGGCTCGCGTTCGCCGTCGGTGCCTGCTGCGTCCTCGTCTCGGTGCCGGTGGGCCGCGCGATCCCGAGGATGAGGCGGCGCGGCGGGGTATTGCTGATCACGCTGCTGCCGCTGTTCGTGCCGGGTCTCACCATGGGGGCAGCCCTCTTCCTCTTCATCCGCTCTTACATGCACTTCAAGCTCGGCATGTGGTCGGTCTTCGTGGGCCACATGGTCTGGGCGCTGCCTTTCGCCTTCCTGCTGGTGATCGTTCTGGCGACGCGCTTCGACCATCGCCTGCTGGAGGCGGCGGAGGATCTGGGCGCCTCGGCCTGGCAGCGCTTCTGGCAGATCGAGTTTCCGATCATGCGCCCCGGCATCGTCGGCGCCGGCCTGTTCGGCTTCATCCTCTCCTTCAACGAGCTGCTGCGCTCGATCTTCCTGCGCGGCACCGAGACCACGATGCCGATCTACACCTGGGCGCAGGCGTCCTCGCACCAGTCCAACGTGCCGATCATCTTCGGCCTGGCCTCGCT
>JAPPNV010000355.1 GCA_028818565.1 Rhodospirillales bacterium
GCCTCAACCCACTGGCCCAAAATGACAAATCAGACGACCTGGGCAGTTACGGCGATGGCGTCGGCGAGGCGCCAGCGCCGGACTTCGACCCGATGCTGCTCTCGGTGCTCTCGAGCCGCTTCGGCGCCATCCTGAGTGAATAGGGCAACGGCATCGTTAAGCCGTCAGCGAGGCGGCGGGCCTCTTCAGCGTGGGGCCGTACTTCGCGCAAGTCAGGGAGCACATCGTCAAACACGGGTGTGGGTCTGCAGGTGCTCACAAGGGTTGCGCTGTGCACCGATAGCAGAGACAAAACGACGATGCCCAAAGTGTTGACAGAGGCTGCGGTCGAGCAGTACAGGCGCGACGGCTACTGCCCGCCGTTCAGCCTGCTCGAGCCGGAGGAAGCAGCCGCGATGCGCGGCGCGCTGGAGCGGTTGGAGGCGGAACGCGGAGGGCCTCGCAAGGACGCATTCCGCATCAAGGGCCACCTGCTCTTGCGCTGGATGACGGACCTGGTCCGCAATCCCCGGCTGCTGGACGCGGTGGAGGACCTCATCGGCCCCGACATCCTCTGCTGGACCAGCCAATGGTGGATCAAGGAGCCGCACTCGCGCCAGTTCGTCTCCTGGCATCAGGACAGCAATTACTGGGGCCTGGATACGGACCACCTGGTGAGCGCGTGGGTGGCCCTCTCACCGGCGACGGTGGAGAGCGGGTGCATGCGCTTCATGCCCGGCAGCCACCTCGGACCCAGGCTGCCGCACCGCGAGACCTGGCAGGACGACAACATGCTGTCGCGCGGTCAGGAGATCAGCGCGGGGATCGACGAAGACGACGCCGTCAACATGGAAGTCGCCACCGGCGAGGCGGCGCTCTTCGCCTACCGCCTCGCGCATGCCTCTCACCCCAACCGCAGCGACGACCGGCGCATTGGCATCGCCATTCGCTACATGCCGCCCGATGCCCGCCAGACCCTCGCCGACTGGGACAGCGCGACCCTCGTCAGAGGCGAGGACAGGTTCGGCTACTTCGAGCACGAGCCGACGCCGGCTTGCGACTTCGATCCGGTCGCGGTCGAGTACCACAAGCGCACGGAACTCAATCACCGCCGCATCGTCTACCACGGCTCGGTCCGGACCGAGCACCGCACCTAGCCGGCGCAATCCCGTTTTGTCCCGCTGAATCCCGGATCCGGGTTGGCCCGATGGACGCCGCAGCGGGAATTTGGCACTCTCGCCGGCGCTTGGCGCATCCCGCGTCGGGCCGTCGGGGATAGCCGCCATGGACGATCAGGCCCTGTACGCGGACGACACGATCGTTGTCGGCGGCGATGGCGTCGGCGAGGCGCCCGCGCCGGACTTCGACCCGATGCTGCTCTCGGTGCTCTCCAGCCGCTTCGGCGCCATCCTGCGCGAGATGAGCAACGGCGTGCTGCGCGCGAGCAAGTCGGGCGTCATCAAGATCGCGCGCGACATGTCCTGCGCCATCCTCACCTACGACCACCGGCTGGTCTGCATCGAGGAGTGCATCCCGGTGCACGCGGCGGCGATCGACCTCACGACCCGGCCGCTCACCGAGCTCTTCGACGACATCGAGGAGGGCGACGCCTTCCTCAACAACTGCCCGTATACGGGCGTCACGCACCACGCGGACCTCACGCTTTGCGTGCCGGTGTTCTTCAACGGCAAGCCTCTGTTCTGGACCGTCTCGCGCGCCCACCACGCCGATGTCGGCGCGCCGATCCCGTCGACCTACCTGCCGTACGCCAAGACCATCTACGAGGAGGGGTTGCACTTCCCCGGCGTGCGCGTGGAGCGGGGCTACAGGGAAATCCGCGACATCATCCGCATGGCCAAGATCAAGGTGCGGGTGCCCGATCTCTGGTACGGCGACTATCTCGCCCAGGTGGGCGCCTGCCGCACCGCCGAGCGCCGGATCAAGGAGCTGGTCGAGAAATACGGGCCGGAGACCATCGCCGCGTTCGTCGAGGCCTGGATGGCCTACGGCGAGCGCCGCGCCGCCGCCGCCATCAGGACGCTGCCGGCGGGCACCTGGTCCTACGAGAACCGGCACGACCCGCTGCCGGGCGTCGCCGACGAGGGGATACCGGTCCGGGCACAGGTGACGGTCGATCCCGACGAGGCGACGATCACGGTGGATGTGCGCGACAATATCGACTGCATCCCCGGCGGGCTGAACCTGAGCGAGACCTGCTCCATCGCCGCCTGCCGCGCCGGCGTCTTCTACAACATCGACCACACCATCCCGCATAACGAGGGCAGCGCGCGGCGCATCCGGGTGCTGCTGCGGGACAACTGCATCGTCGGCCGGCCGCGCTATCCGGTGGGCACCTCGGTCGCCACCACCAACGTCACCGACCGGCTGGTGAACGCGGTCTCCTGCTGCTTCGCCCAGATCGGGCCGACGCACGGCATGGCCGAGGGCGGCTATCAGCAGGCCCTGGGCCTCGCCGTGATCTCGGGCGAGGACCCGCGCCGCGACGGCCAGACCTACGTCAACCAGATGTTCATCGGCTTCGGCGGCGGGCCGGGGCTGCCGGGCTACGACGGCTGGGTCACCTTCGGCGGGCCGGTGGACGGCGGCATGCAGATCCTCTCCCCCACCGAGGTGGACGAGAGCATGTTCCCCATCCACTTCGAGTGCCGGGAGCTTGCCATCGACACGCTGGGCCACGGCGAGTGGGACGGCGCGCCGGGCACGCTCGCCGTCTACGGCCCCGTCGCGGGCGAGATGACCGCGGTCTATTGCAGCGACGGCGACACCTACCCCTCCAAGGGCGTGCGCGGCGGCAGCGACGGCGCACCCTCGGTCAACCAGAAGCGCGAGGCGGACGGCACCCTCGTCACCCTCCCCTCCTTCCACGAGGAGCGCTGCGCGCCCGGCGAGATGTTCCGCTTCGTCACCACCGCCGGCGGCGGCTACGGCGAGCCAAAGCGGCGCGATCCCGCGGCAGTCGCCCGTGCGGTGGACAGCGGCTGGCTCAGCCCGGAGCACGCGACGGAGGTCTACGCCGTCGGGCTCCGCCTCGCCGCCGACGGCATCGCGCACGAGGTGGACGCGGAGGCGACCGCACGGCTCCGGCAGGCCGGCAACGGCGGGGCCGGCGACTAGATGGCCGCTGCTCCCCCGCCCGGCGACTTCCGGGTCTGTATCGATATCGGCGGCACTTAAATTGACCTCTATTTTCGGATATCTGGACATGCGTA
>JAPPNV010000183.1 GCA_028818565.1 Rhodospirillales bacterium
GATCATCGATACGCTGGTCTACCAGATGCGGCAGAACCGCATGACGCTGCGCCTCGGCGAAGAGGTCAGCAGCCTCGAGCGGCTGGACGGCAACAAGGGTGAGAAGGTTCGGGTGCATCTGGCCAGCGGCAAGCAGATCCAGGCGGAATCCGCGCTTTACAGCATCGGCCGAACCGGCGCCACGAAGACGCTCAACTTGAGTGCGGCCGGGCTGAAGGCGGCCGATCGCGGCTTGATCGCCGTCAACGAGGTCTTTCAGACCGAAGTTCCGCACATCTACGCAGTCGGCGACGTGATCGGTTTCCCGAGCCTGGCCTCCACGTCGATGGAGCAGGGCCGTATCGCCTCGTGCCACGCCTTCGACGCGCCGGCGGAAAGCACCCCCAACCTGCTGCCCTATGGCATCTACACGATTCCGGAAATCTCCATCGTCGGACGTAGCGAGGAAGAGCTGACCGACGCAGGCGTTACCTACGAAGTCGGCAGGGCGGCCTACAACGAGATATCCCGCGGCCAGATCCTCGGCGATTCGGAGGGTATCCTGAAGCTGACCTTTCACCTCGAGACCCACGAGCTGTTGGGCGTCGCAATACTTGGCGAGGGCGCTACGGAGCTGATCCATATTGGTCAGGCGGTGCTGACGCACGGCGGCAAGATCGACTATTTCGTCGATACGGTGTTCAACTATCCGACCCTGGCAGAGTGTTACAAGACTGCCGCCTTCGACGGAATCAATCGTCTCGAGTGAACAATAGTTGCAGGGCATTCGAGACGAGAGATGACGCCCTATTCGTCGCGCGACCAGCACCGCATCGCTGTGCCGATCATCCAACCCTTCGCTGCCGCACCGGTTTCAAGCTCTCACGAGCCGAGCTGAACGGAACGCGCTGAGGTCAGCCCACCCGGGCGAATCGCCCTATCAGCACCGATCCCGCCGCCGGTTTGACCCGAGGGGCCTGCTGCCTATCATGCGCGCCGTCCGGGCGCAGCCCGCAGCAAAGCAATAGGGAGATAAAGGAATGGCGAAGGGTAAGGCGGTCGTCGTCGGCGGCCTCGGTATGATCGGACGCAACATCATCCAGGCTCTCGAGGCCGAAGGCGGGTGGGACATCGTCGGGCTGTCGCGGCGGCCGGCGAATTTCGAGACCAAGGCCACCTTCATCTCCGTCGACTTGCTGGATAACGCGCAAGCCCAAGAGAAGCTCTCCGGCCTCACCGACGTCACCCACATCTTCTTCGCCGGGCTCTCCGGCGGCCTCGAGGCCGAGAACGTGGACGACAACCTCGCGCTCGTGGCCAACTCCGCCGGCGTGATCGAGCCGATCTCGCCCACCCTGGAGCGCGTCATCCTGGTCCAGGGCGGCAAGTACTACGGCGTCCACCTTGGCCTGCACAAGACGCCGTCGAGGGAGACCGACCCGCGCACCCTGCCGCCCAACTTCTATTATGCCCAGCAGGACTTCCTCGCCGACCTGCAGAAGGGAAAGTCGTGGAATTACACGTGCCTGCGCCCCGAGGCGGTGATCGGCCATGCCGAGGGCATCCCGCTCAACACCGCCTCGCTCGTCGCTGTCTATGCGTGCGTGTGCAAGGCGATGGACGTGCCGCTCAACTTCCCGGGGCCGGAAGCGGGCTTCACGGCTTACAACAAGTTCGTCGATGCCAGGCTGCTGGGGCGCTGCGCCGCCTGGGCCGCCCAGAATCCCGCCTGCGCGGGCGAGGCCTTCAACGTGACCAACGTCTCGGGCATGCGCTGGTGCAACCTGTGGCCGGCCTTCACCGAGTATTTCGGCTGCCGGCCGGGCACGGTGACGCCGATGAAGCTCGGCGACTTCATGGGAGACATGGGCCCGGTCTGGGACGACATCGCCCGCGACCACCAGCTCAAGCCGATGGCCTACTCCGACCTAGGCGACTGGAGCTTCGCCGACTGGAACTTCGGCCGCACCTGGGACACCATCCTCGAAGACACAAAGCGCCTGCAGTACGGCTTCACCGAAGCCATCGACACCGAGCAGAACTTCATCGAGATCTTCGACGACATGCGCTCAGCCCGGGTCATCCCCGCGGGCTGACGGGCCGAAGGCCCGGACGGCGCGACTGCGCCGCGCGCGTAGCGCGTAGGCAAGCGAGCGGCGCGCGGATACGCGCGCGGGGGCGCGCGATGCGAGCGCCCGCCGACTGAGGGAACTGAAAAAGTGGTGAGGAGGGGTTAGCCCTTGAAGCGGGGCTCCGGCAGCCCGGTGCAGCCCGTACCGGTGACGGCGAAGACGCTGCCGGCCTGCTCCTGGCCCGCGAGCACGTCCTCGCTCAGGTTCACCCGGGCGCCGGTGACGTAGAGCACGTCGAGGTCCGCGCCGCCGAACATCGGGCAGGTCACCTGCTGGAAAGGCATCTCGATCGTGCGATCCAGCGTGCCGTCCGGCGCGAAGCGGGCGACGCACCAGCCGTTCCAGCGCGCGTTCCAGACGTAGCCCTCGGCATCGACGGTGGACCCATCGGGGATGCCGGGCGCGCTGCCGGGGCCGACGAAGACGCGCTTGTTGGAGATTGCGCCGGAGTCGGGGTCGAGGTCGTAGGCCCAGATCACGTCCTGGTCGAGGTCGGCGTAGTACATGACGTCGCCTGCGGGGCTGAAGGCGATCGAGTTGGAGACGACGATGCCGGTCTCGGTCTTGTGCAGGCTGAGGTCGTGGTCGAGCCGATAGAGCGAGCCCAACGGGCGGCCGACCATTCCATCGTCCATGCTGCCGGCCCAGAAGCGGCCCTGCCGGTCGCAGCGGCCGTCGTTCATGCGGCTCTCGGGCTGGTCGGTCTCGACCTCGTGGATGGTCTCGACCGCGCCGGTCTCGGGATCGAAGAAGCGGAAGCCGCCGTAGAAGGCGACCACCATGCCGCCCTGCTCGCGCAGCACCAGCGAGCCGGGCTGCTCGTCCACCGGCACCTTCTCGTACGCGCCCGTCCCCGGCGCAAACCAGCTGATCGACTGGCCCTTGATGTCGAGCCAGTAGAGGCGCTGATCGACCGGACACCAGACCGGGCTCTCGCCGAGCTCGTCCCGGCAATCGACCACGCATGCGACCTCGGCCATCGTTCTCGCTCCCGCTGAGTTGCCGCCCGGACGGCGCGGCTAGGCCGCCGCATCGCAGCGGCGGCAGGCCGGGCTGGTGGGCGCTGCTGGATTTGAACCAGCGACCCCCGCCGTGT
>JAPPNV010000267.1 GCA_028818565.1 Rhodospirillales bacterium
CCTGTGCGATCCCCGTCATCCCGAGCCCTCAGCCACGACTAAAAAATGGTCCTGAATTGACGGGGCTCGGCAATGTCTCTAAAAGCGAAGCGGTTCTGGAACGCAGGGAGATGGGAACTATGAGGAACACTAGGGGCATTCCCAGGCTTGCATTGTCGGCAGTTGCCGGTGCGGCCGCATTGGGCATGGCCATGTCAGCCACAACCGAAACGGCATCGGCGCAGGAGACGCTCCAAGTGGGCGCGATCCAGCCGCAGGCCGGCGATTGCGGGCAATGGGGTATTCCCATCACCCGTGGCATGCAGATCTGGGCCGATCAGCTCAACGCCGAGGGCGGGCTGCTCGCCGGCGACGGCAAGCGCTACATGATCGAGATCAAGGCGTACGACAACGTCTGCTACATCCCGGGCGAGGAGCTGAAGGCCGGCCGGCGCGCCATCCTGGACGACGGCATCAAGTTCATGCTGCAGACCTTCACCCCGGGCAGCCGGCAGGCGATCGCCCAGATGACCACCGACCACCACGTGCTCACCACGTCCTACGGCGCGGGCTATCTGAGCAAGGATCATCCGTACCTGATCGGCGGCATCACCGGCTCGCCGGCGGCCTACATGCTGGTCGCAAGCCGCGCGCTCACCGCCAACCCGGACGTGAAGCGGGTCGCCATCATCACGGCGGACGCATCCTACGGCCTCGCTGCCAAGGCCTATTTCGAGGCCGGCGTCGCGGCGCATCCGGACCAGGCGGAGATCGTCTACAACGAGAGCTATTCGCCTGACGCCACCAAGGACATGCTCGGCCTGCTCACGCCGCTCATGGCGTCAGAGCCGGACATGATCTGCCAGCTCGGCTTCGTGCCGGCGCAGCTCGCCATCATGGTCGAGACCGTCGAGCAGCTCGGCTTCAAGGGCGTCTACTGCGCCGAGGGCTTCACCATGCCGATCATCCTGAAGCGGGTGCCCGCCGAGGTGCTGGCCGGGCGGATGTACTTCGGCTACGCGTTCGAAGCCTCCGAGGCGTCCTTCAGCCCCAAGGGCCACGAGCTCTACACCACTTACGTGGAGCAGTTCGGCGAAGATCAGTGGTCGCCCTACACCCCGATCGGCTATGCCGCGATCGGCACGATCGAGGCCGGCATCAGGATGTCGCCCAGCATCGACTCTGAGGTCGTGATGAAGACCCTTCTGGGAGCAGAAGTCGTCGATCACCCGATCTTCGGTCCCTCCAGGTGGGGCGGTGAGGAGATTTATGGCGCCAACAACCACCTGCTGACGCCGCTGCCGATCTACAACCTCGGCGCGGACGGCAACCTGGTACTCGACCATCTCCTCGACCACGCCGCTTGGTGGGAGGAGAACATGGCCGTTGCCCTGCCCGTCCTCGAGGCAGGCGGTCAAGTATTCAGATAAGCCGCTCAGGCGGCAGATTTTGCGGGCCGGGAAGCGCGTCGCGTGCGGCGTCGTTCCCGGCCCGTCCATTTTCGATACCCGGCAGGCGCATACGGCGAGCGGCTGGCCCGCTCGCCCCTGCCGCGCGGCGACGGCGGCAGGTGTTAGGCGTTAGGCGGCCGTAGCGGCCGTAACGACATGCAGATCGTCGCCAACATCATCTTTCTCAGCACCTTTTACGTGTCCTTCGCGGTCGGGCTCGCGCTCGTCTTCGGCGTCATGCGCACCATCAACTTCGCGCATGGCGAGTTCTACATGTTCGGCGGCTACGCGCTCTGGATGTTGATCAACGCCTTTACCGGCATCCTGCCTCCGGGTGCGACCTTCATAGTCGCCCTGATCGTCGGCGCAGCAGTGGTCGGCATACTCGGGATTCTGGTCCAGCTCTCGATCTTCCATCGATTACGGGAGCAGCCCTTCTCGATTTTCATGGCGACGCTCGGGCTCTCCTATGTCCTCCAAGTAGCGGTGGTGAAGGCCATCGGCCCAATGGGGCAGTCTGTCCCGGCGCCGTTTCCGGGCTTCATCCTGTTCGAGGGCATGGTCCTGCCGATCCAGAGGCTGGTGGTCTTCGGCTTCACCGTCGTGATGATGGGCGGCCTCTATCTCTTCCTGATGCACACCGATCTCGGGCGCGCCGTCCGCGCGACCGCTCAGAACCGGACCGGCGCCATGCTGCAGGGCATCAGCATGAACCATATCGCGCTCACGACCATGTTCGTGGGCTCGGCGCTGGCGGCGATTTCCGGCGTGCTCATGGGCAGCGTGCTCATCATCAGCCCGTTCATGGGTGGCGAAGCGCTCTGGCGCGCCTTCATCATCATCATCGTGGGCGGCATCGGCAGCCTGTCCGGCGCCGTGGTCGCCGCCTTCCTGTTCGGCATCATCGACACGCTGATGACGACGTTCGGCGCGGGCAAATTCGCGCCCATGGTCGACGCCATCATCATGCTGCTGGTGCTCTCCTTCCTGCCGAGCGGGCTCCTCGGGGCGCGCGAATGATCAACCGCGCCGCCAACCGACAGGCCAACAAGATATTCTTGCGGGCCTGTATCGGGACCGCCATCGCGCTGCCGCTGCTGGTGGCACTCCCCCACGCGCTCTCGGTCTACTGGCAGAGCGTGCTGGTGCTCTTCACCATCAACGCGGTTTCGTTGATGGGCTACCGGCTCATCACGACCATGGGCGGCTGGTCGTTCGCGCACATTTCCACGGCCGGTCTCGGTGCCTACACGACGGCGGTCCTGACGACGCTGGAGACGCCCTGGTCATTCTGGGCGACGTTCTTCCTCGGCGCGCTCATAGCCGGCGCCTTCGCGATGATCATCGCCTATCCGGTGCTGCGCACCCGGCACTACTATTTCTTCCTGAGCACCTTTGCGGCCGGCGAAGCGCTGCGCCAGTGCTATGTCCAGTTCAGCGGCATCACCGGCGGCACCTACGGCATCTCCTTCATCCCGCGGCCGGAACCCATACTCGGGATGGACTTCGGCAACAGCACCGGCTTCTACTATCTGGCGCTGGCGCTTGCCGTGGTTGTCGGCCTCTTGCTCTACCGCTTCGATCTCTCGCGCCTCGGCAACACGATCAAGGCGGTGGCCGCCAACGAGGAGCTGTCGGAATCGATCGGCATCAACACGTGGGCGCTGCGGACCCTGCCCTTCGTCATGGGCTCTGTGGTCGCGGGCTTCAGCGGCGTGCTCTACGCGAACTTCAACGGGTTGATCAATCCGCTGGACTTCAGCTCGGTCCTCATGTTCAAGCTGGTGGCGGCGGCTATCGTCGGCGGCGTCGCGACCTTCTGGGGGCCGCTCGTCGGCTTGCTCTATCTGACCGCGCTGGAAGAGGTGTTCCGGGACTTCACGCAGTGGATTCCGCTGCTCTGGGGCGTCAGCGTCCTCGCCGTGATCCTGCTGGCGGAAGGCGGACTGGAGATGGTCATCATCCGCCTCGTGCGGCGCGCACGGCGCTGGTGGGGGAGCCCCGGCGATAGACCGCCGGGCGGCGCCCGACAGCGGCGGTGAGCGATGGCGATCCTCGAAGTCGATAACGTCGCCAAACGCTTCGGCAAGCTCGCCGCGGTGAAGGGAATCTCCTTCGAGATTCCGGAGGGGCAGATTCGGGGTCTCATCGGGCCGAACGGCTCCGGCAAGACGACGATGTTCCACCTCATCAGCGGCTTCCTGAAGCCCACCTCCGGCGATGTGCGCTTCCAGGGTCACTCGATCAAGGGCAAGCGGCCGCACCAGATCGCCAAGCGCGGGCTCGTCCGCACCTTCCAGCTCACCAGCATCTACCGCGAAATGACGGTGCGCGAGAACGTGGCGATGGGCCATCACGTCCATGCCGGACGCCGGGGGGCGAGGTCGCGGCCCTCCCTCGAGAGGCTGCCGCAGTTCGGGACGGTCGATGAGAGCACCGAGTGGATCCTCGACTTCATGGCGCTCTCGGACGACGCTGAGACGACCGCGCGCCTGCTGCCCGCTGGCATGCAGCGGGTGCTCTCGATCGCCACGGCGCTCGCGGTCAGGCCGACGCTCTTGATGCTGGACGAGCCGCTTGCGGGCCTCAACCCGACCGAGAAGATCAGCGTCGCCCAGAAGATCGCGAGCCTGCGCGACCACGGCATCACGATACTCCTGGTCGAACACGACGTGCGCTCGGTGCTCAGCGTCTGCGAGCTCATCACCGTGATCGACTTCGGCGAGAAGATTGCCGAGGGCACGGCGGACGAGGTGACCAGCAACCCGGCCGTCATCGAGGCCTATCTCGGAAAGCCGGCGCGCCATGATGCTTGAGACCAGCGATCTGACGGTCAAGTACGACCTGGTCTCGGCCCTTTCCGAGGTGTCGCTCTCGGCGGAAGAGAGGACGATCACGACCATCGTCGGCAGCAACGGTGCCGGCAAGACGACCCTGCTCAAGACGATCTCGGGCCTGATCCGGCCTGCGTCGGGCGAGATCCGCTTCCTCGGCGAGCGGATCGACGCCGCCTCGCCGACCGACATCGTGCGCATGGGAATTTCGCACGTGCCGGAGGGGCGCGAGCTGTTCCCGCGCATCAGCGTCTACGACAACCTGATGGTGGGCGCTTACCTGCGCAAGGACAGGAAGGCCATCCGCCGCGACTTGGACCGCATTTACCAGCACTTCCCCATCCTCAAGGACCGCCGGCGCCAGTTGGCGCGCGATCTGAGCGGCGGCGAGCAGCAGATGCTGGCCTTCGGCCGCGCCCTCATGTCGGATCCCAAGCTGCTGCTCCTGGACGAGCCCTCGATCGGACTTGCGCCGGTGATCGAGCAGAGGATCATGGAGACGCTCCGCGTGCTCACCGTCGACGAGAATGTCGGCGTCGTCCTGGTCGAGCAGAATGCCGCGCTGGCGCTGAGCGTCGCTTCCCACGGCTACGTGCTGGAGCAAGGCTCGCTCGTGCTCCAGGGTCCGGCCAACGAACTCATCAAGGACGACAACGTCAGGGCGGCCTACCTCGGCCTCTGAAGACTTCGTCCGCTGATTAGCCATCTCGATGCCACCGTGTAGTATGGCCCGCCCCTAGGTTGCGTAGCCGCACATTTCCGGAGTCCTCACTTGCCCGGCATCACCGCGTATGGCGCCTATCTGCCGCGCCGGCGTCTCCAGCGATCGGCAATAGCGGCCGCCAATACCTGGTTCGACGCATCGCTCCGCGGCCTGGCCCGCGGCGAGCGCACCATGTGCAGCTGGGACGAGGACACGGTCACGATGGCCGTGGAGGCGGCGCGCGACATGGGCCCGGCCGCGCCGGTCCAAGCGCTGTTCCTCGCATCGACGACGCACCCGTTCGCGGTGCGCCAGAACGCGGGCATCGTCGCGGAGGCACTGAATCTCGGCAGCGACCTGCGCACCATGGATGTGGCGGGCTCGCTCCGCGCCTCGACGACAGCGCTGATGAGCGCGCTCGACGCTGCGGCGGCGGGGTCGCAGGCGATCGTGGTGGCGGCCGACAGGCGCAGGGCCCGCGCCGGCAGCCCGATGGAAATGCTGTCCGGCGACGGGGCGGCCGCTCTCCGGGTGGGCTCCGAGGGAGAGATCGCGACGCTGCTCGCATCGGCGACCGTCGCCGCGGACTTTATCGATCATTTCCGCGCGAGCGGCGACGCCTACGACTACGCCTGGGAAGACCGCTGGATTCGCGACGAAGGCTGGTTGAAGCTGGTGCCGCAGGCGGTCGCAAGAGCTCTGGCGAAGGCTGGCATCGAGCCCTCGGATGTCGACCGCCTGATCGTTCCGTGCCACCTGAGGCGAGTGCCGGAGAGCGTGGCCAAGGTGTGCGGTATTCCCGCCGACGCCGTTGCCGACCCGCTGATGAGTACGGTCGGCCAGTGTGGCGCGGCACAGCCGCTACTCATGCTCGCGGCCGAGCTGGCGAGCGCGACACCGGGTCAGACGATTGTCGTCACCGGGTTCGGACAAGGCTGCGACGCGCTGGTGTTCCGCGTGACGGACGCGGTCGGCGCGGCCCGGCCCAAGCGCGGCGTTGCCGGGTGGCTGGAGCGGCGGGTCGAGGAAACCAACTACAGCAAGTTCCTGACCTATTGCGGCGTGGTCGAGCGCGAATACGGCAAGCGTGCCGAGCTCGACCGGTCGCCGGCGCTCACGGCGCAGTACCGCAACCGCGAGGGCGTGACCGGGTTCGTCGGCGGCCGCTGCGAGCGCTGCGGCACGGTGCAGTACCCGAAGGCGATCTACTGCGTGAACCCGAACTGCGGCGCCAAAGACACGCAGGAGCCCCATCCCATGGCGGACGTGCCGGCCACGGTGAAGACCTTCACCGCCGACCATCTCGTGTTCTCCATGGATCCGCCCGCCTACCTGGGCCTCGTGGAGTTCGAAGGCGGCGGGCGAACCATGGTGGAGTTCACCGAGGTGGATCCCGAGAGCTTCGACGTCGGCACGCGGGCGAGCATGCGCTTCAGGATCAAGCATGTGGATGAACGGCGCGGGATGCGTCAGTATTTCTGGAAGGCGGCGCCCGACTAGGGCGCCGCGACGCGAGGGGAACGGACATGGCTAGCGGAATTCGAGACAAGGTCGCAATCCTCGGGATGGGCTGCTCGAAGTTCGGCGAGCGGTGGGACGCCGAGCCTTCGGACCTGATGGCCGAGGCGTTCGAGGAGTGCATCGCCGACTCCGGGATCGAACGCTCCCAGATCGATGCGGCGTGGCTCAGCACCGCGTTCGACTCCGTCAACGTCGGGCCGAGCGCGCTTCCTCTCGCGACCTCGCTCCGGCTCGGCTACATCCCGGTCACGCACGTCGAGAACATGTGCGCCAGCGGCACGGAGGCTTTTCGCGGCGCGTGCTACGCGGTGGCCTCGGGCGCCGCGGACTTCGCGCTCGCGCTCGGCGTGGAGAAGCTGAAGGACACCGGCTACGGCGGCCTGCCGGCCCGGTCCCGCGGGGTAACCAACGATCTGTTCGCGCCCAACGTCTCCGCCCCCGGCGCCTTCGCGCAGCTTGCGGCCGGCTATCGCGGCGCCCACGGCATCGACAGGGACGATCTCAAGCGCGCGATGGCCCATGTCTCGGTCAAGAGCCACGCGAACGGCGCGCGCAACCCGAAAGCGCACCTCAGGCGCGAGATCAGCCACGAGCAGGCAATCGACGCGCCGATGGTTGCGGAGCCCATTGGCCTGTTCGATTGTTGCGGTGTCAGCGACGGCGCAGCCTGCGCCATCGTCACCACGCCCGAGATCGCCATGACACTGGGCAAGACCAATGTCGTGACGGTCAAGGCCCTGCAGCTCAGCGTCTCGAACGGCGAGGAGATCGGCTTCAACAGCTGGAACGGCGCTCACTTCAAGACCACGCGCATCGCCGCCCAGCGCGCTTACGAAGAGGCCGGCATCGACGACCCGCGCAAGGAGATCAGCGCGACCGAGGTCCACGACTGCTTTTCGATCACGGAGCTGGTGACCATGGAGGACCTCGGCCTCGCCGACGAGGGCCAGGCCTGGAAGGCGGTGCTCGACGGCCGTTACGACGCCGATGGTGAGATGCCGTGCCAGATCGACGGGGGCTTGAAGTGCTTCGGCCACCCCATCGGGGCCTCCGGATTGCGGATGCTTTACGAGATCTATCTGCAGTTCCACGGCCGCGCGGAGGAGCGCCAGATCGATTCCATGCGCTACGGTCTGACCCACAACCTGGGCGGCCATCCCGTGCAGAACGTGTGCAGCGTGGCAATCGTCGGACATTACGACGGCTGAACGACCCGCCGCGCAGCATCCCCTACTTCATTGCGACGGCCGTGATCCACCCGCCGCGCCCTGAGACTTCTGAGCCGTGAATTACGAGTCGCTCAAGGGCTTCGAGATTCCCGAGGCTCGGCAAACTTTCGGCCCCCTCGACGCGGCGCGTTACGCGCTCTCGATCGGGCTCGGTCGCGATCCTCTCGACCCGTGGCAACTGCAGTTCGTGGATGACCACAAGGGTCCGAGCATCGTGCCGTCGTTCTGCTCGGTGCTGGGCCATCCCGGCTTCTGGCTGGCCGATCCGCGTACGACGGTCGACGCCGGTCGGATCGTCCATGCCGAGCAGGGCTTCTCCCTGAAGAGACCCGTTCCCAGCGCCGGCACGGTCGTCGGCAAGACCCGGATCGTCGATATCGTCGACAAGGGCGCTGCGAAGGGCGCGCTGCTCTACCTTGAGAAGATGCTTAGCGACGATGGCACGGGTGCGGTCATCGCGACCGAGACGCGCACGATCATGCTCCGGGGCGACGGCGGCTACGATGGCCCCTCCGGCACGCCGCGTCCCGCGCCGGAAGAACCCGGCGACCAGCCCGACCGCACCGTTGCCGTCGCGACCCGTCCGGAACAGGCCCTGCTCTATCGCCTCAACGGCGACCCCAACCCGCTCCATCTGGACCCGGCGGTCGCGCAGAAAGCGGGCTTCGAGCGGCCAATCCTCCACGGGCTCTGCACCTTCGGCATCGCCTGCCACGCCGTTCTGCGCACGTTCGCGGCCGACGATCCCGACACGCTCCGCAGCATGTCCGCGCGCTTCTCGGCGCCGGTCTTTCCGGGGGAGACGGTCGAGGTGGAGATGTGGCGAACAGGGGCCTTTCGCGCGCGGGCGATCGAGCGCGACGTCTTCGTCCTGCGTAACGGACTTGCGGCCTTCGGTTGAGGAACCCGCAGCAATGATGGGAGATGAACGGTGAACGAGGGAAAGGTGGCAATCGTCTCCGGCGCGGGCGGCGGCATCGGGCGCGATATCGCGCTCGCGCTCGCGCGGACCAAAGCCGCCGTCGTCGTCAACGACATCGGGGTTTCGGTCTCGGGCGAGGGCGGCTCGGCGACCCCGGCGGAGGAGACGAAGCGGCTGATCGAGGACGCCGGCGGAACCGCCGCCGTCGACACGCACAGCGTCGACAGTTGGGACAGCGCGCGCGCCATCGTGGAGACGGCGATCGAGGCGTTCGGGCGGATCGACATCGTGGTGAACAACGCCGGTATCCTGCGCGACACGATCTTCCACAAGATGACGGCCGAGCAATGGCTCTCCGTCGTCGGCGTGCATCTCAACGGCAGCTTCTTCCTGAGCCGCGCGGCGGCCGAGCACTTCCGGCGCCAGGAGTCGGGCGCCTTCGTGCACATGACCAGCACATCGGGTCTGATCGGGAACTTCGGGCAGGCGAACTACGCGGCGGCCAAGTTGGGCATCTGCGCGCTGTCCAAGTCTATCGCGCTCGACATGAAGCGCTTCAACGTGCGCTCCAACTGCATCGCGCCCTTCGCCTGGAGCCGGATGACGAGCGAAATCCCGGCCGATACCGACGAACAGCGGGCACGAATCGAGCGCCTCAAGCCGATGACACCCGAGAAGAACGCGCCGCTCGCCGTGTTTCTCGCATCGGATGCCGCGCGCGACGTCTCAGGCCAGGTCTTCGCCACGCGCCACAACGAAATCTTCCTTTTCGACCCCTTCCGGCCTGCCCGCAGCGTCCACCGGAGCGAGGGGTGGGACGTGCAGTCGATCGCCGACCACGCGGTGCCGGCGCTGAAGGCCCACTTCGCCGCGCTGGACCGCTCCGGCGACGTGTTCAGTTGGGATCCGCTATGAGCTGAGCGCCTGCGCGGGTCAGGTCGCTCATGCGGCCGCCGTTCACACGTTCATGCGCGCGCGGCCGACCGCCTTGGTCCCTTCGACCTTGAAGCGTCGGATCGCGTTGTCCGCCTCCATCAGCTCCTGAGGTCCGAGTACACCGGCCTGCTCGCCGGCGGTCCCGTTGAGGATGTCGTTGGGATGCTTGTGATCGACGAAGCCCAGATTGACCGTCCCGAGCTCGTAGCCCATCAGGCACTGCAACTGGTGTGAGAAGGTCCGTGCCTCCTCGAACGGCACGGCGAGATACTGGTTCTCTTCCTGGCGCAGCCAGCCGAGCGCGTAGTGAAGCGCGACGCCGCAGCGGGCGGCGTTCGAGCGATTGGCGCCTGCGCCGTGGATCATGCTGCCCACGTACATCAGCAGCGAACCTGCCGGCATCTCGGCCTGCTTGATTTCGTCCGGCTCCGGAATGCGCTCGTCGGGCCACCGGTGGCTCCCCGGCACGATACGGGTCGCCCCGTTTTCCAGCGAGAAGTCGGAGACCGCCCACATGGTCGCGAGCGTCAGCGGCGGGGCCGGATTCTGGATGGGAAAGAGACCGGTATCCCGATGCATCGTTTGCACGGTCTCGCCGGGCTCGACGTGCATGACTCCGGTGTAATGGACCCGGTAGCGCGCGCAATACGGTCCGAGGACGCGGTCGGCGATCTCCAGCACGAGCGGATGGACCACCATGTCGCGGCTCGTCGGGCAGCGTGAGAGCAGGGCGCCGAAGCGCTTGGTCTTGTGCCCCATGAAGGCGTCGGGGTCGCCGAGCTCCGTCGCCTCCAGATGAGGGGTCAGATCGCCCGAAAGCCGCGCAAGGGTCTCAGGATCGAGAAGCTCCCGCACGATCGCATAGCCGTCCCGCTCGATCGCCGCCACCACCCGGTCCGCGCCGACGTCAGCGTCGAATGAATTGAGGCTCGCCATGGTCCGGTCCCGTTATGCGCGACCCGTCACTGTGGGTCGATCAGATATTCGTCGCCGTCGCGGAGCCGCTTCTGAACCCAGTCGGAAGCGCCTGGCGTCGTCGGCACCACCACCTCCAGCGGATCGCGTTCGGCCGCCATCCTCTCACGTCGTGCCTCGGTCTTTTTCCAATCGATGGTCATGGTCGCCTTGTTGATGACGACGCCATAGACCTCGGCCGCGCATTCGACCGTGAGCAGCCCCTCGAAGATGCTTTCCAGCACCGCCTCGGGATGGCGCTGCAGCGGATCACCGTAGCCGCCGCCGCCGCTGGAGTGCGCCACCCAGATCTCATTCTCCTCGATCATGAGGCGCCCCTTCGAGGAGCAATAGGTGCGCTTGCCCGTCTCCAGATTTTCCTTGTAGCTGCCGCCGCCGATGGCGACCGAGCCGCCCATCACGCCGTGAGGCGGATTGGCGGTGCCGTCGCCGAACAGGTGGCACTCGATCGGGCCGCCGATGGGTGTGATCTGAATTTCGACCCCGGGGCCGCCGTGATGCTCGCCGTGACCCATGGAATCGGCGCCGATCTCCTGCTTGTCGACGCGCATGGGGTAGAGCATCTCGCTCATCTCGACGCTCAGGATCTTGAGCCCGCCCATGCCGGCGGACGTGATGAGGAGCGGCCAGCCGTCCTCCTTCGAGGATGCCCCGCCGGCCGGCCCGCCGTTGAAGAACATGCAGCCCCAGGACCGGTCCTGCCCGTCGCGGGTATCGGTGCCCGAGAAGAAGGGCACGCAGCTGACCCGGCCGTTCCCGCCGGTGACGCGCTCGGGCACCGCGTGGGCAAGCGCCTTGTAGACGGCGTCCTGCATGGTGTCGTCGGGGCCGATGGTGGCGAGCGCGGTGGACGCCGGATACTGCGCGTTGCACACCGAGCCGAGCGGGGCCTCGGCCGTGATGTGGCGCAGGCAGCCGTCGTTGTGGGGTATCGAGGGGTCGATCGTGCAGAGGATCGGGATGCCCGCCGCGGCCTGCATGACGCCGAAGGAGGAGTTGTTAGCGCCCGGCGTCTGCGGCGCGGAGCCGCCGAAATCGACGTGGACCCGGTCGTCCCGGATCGAGACGCGCGCGTTCACGGGAATGTCGGTGCCGCCCTGGCCGTCGGTGTCGAGCCAGGAGGTGCCCTCGTAGTCGCCGTCCGGCATCTGGCGGATTTCCTGCGCCATGCGCTGGTCGGCGTAATCGAAGATCGCCTCGATATAGCGCTCCACCTCGTCGTTGCCGTAGTGCGCCGCAAGCTCGATGAGCCGCCGCTTGCCGGTCCAGATGGAGCCGAGCTGCGCCATCAGGTCGCCGTAAAGCCACTCCTGCCAGCGGACGTTGGCGAGGTACATGCGGACCACGTCATCGCGCCGCTTACCCTTCTCGTAGAATTTGATCGGCGGCAATTGCAGCCCCTCCTGCCACACGTCCTTGGCGGCGGCCGGTGTGCTGGTGGGGATGAACGCGCCGCAATCGAGCTGATGACCCTTGGTCATGCTCCAGAACATGTGCTTGCCCTTGTGGAACACCGGGCAGGCGGTGACGAAATCTCCGACATGGGTATTGCCGCTGTAGGCGTCGTTGCAGACGATGACATCGCCGTCGTGGATGTCGCCCTCGAAAACCCGGGCAATCTCCTTCAGCACCACGTGCATGGAGTTGGTGTGCACCGGCAGCGCGTCCATCATGCAGATCTGGCGCGCCTTGGCGTCGTAGATCGCGCAGGAGAAGTCGCGTGCGAGCGCGATGATCGAGGTCCAGGAGGTCTTCTCCATGGTCAGCGTCATCTCGTTCGCAATCGTGTTGAAGCGATTGAGAACGACCGAGAAGGTGATGGGATCGACCGCCGTCTTGGCGCTCTTCCTGGCTCGGACGCTGACCCGCCGCTTGGCGATACTCTTGGCCTGCGGCTTGGGCGCATGCACCGTGGATATGTTGGGCATGTCTCGCTCCCCTAGTTGATCGCGAGGACGAAATCGTCGTAGCGGTTGACCTTCAGGGTGTGCTTGGGCTGGACCACGATCGTCGAGTTCTCCTGCTCGACCACGGCCGGCCCTTCGATGGTCATGCCGTGGCGCACCTTGCCGCCGTCGTAAATCTTGGTCCGGCGATACTTCTTGAAGGCCCTGAAATAGACCATGCGCGTGCCCTTTTGCGCCTCGCTCGCGGGCTTGCGCGTGCGCTTCTGAATCGGCGTCTCGCGTTCCGGCAGCCGGCCCTCCGCCGTGATCCGCCAGTGGAACAGGTCGACCGCGCTCTCCCGCACGCAGTAGGAGAACATGCGCTCGTGCAGGCCGTGGAACGCCTCGGCGATGTTGTCGATATCCGACTTCTTGATCTTGCCCTTGGACGGCAGCGGGATCGTGAGCTCGTGAATCTGGTTCGAGTACTTGGCGTCGGCGAAGCGGGCGATCTTGATCCGCGAGCGGGCGAAGCCCTGTGCCCTGAGTTCCGCGATCGCCTCGGCTTCGAGCTCGGCGAATATCTCGTTGGCGCGGGCGAGGTCGAATTCGCTGGTGTTGGTCGCGAAGGCCTTGATCAGGTCGTGCCGCACGTCGCTCGCGATCATCCCGTAGGAGCAGAAGACCCCGCCGTAGCGCGGAATGATCGCCTGCTTCATGCCGAGCTCCACGCCGAGCGCGCCGGCATGGATGGCGCCAGCGCCGCCGCCCACCACCAGGCTGTACCCGCGCGGGTCGATGCCCTTCTCGACCGAGACCACGCGGATCGCATCGACCATGTTGGTGTTGACGATCTGGAAGATGCCGTCGGCGGCCTGCTCGACGCTCAAGCCCAGCGGCTTCGCGATGGACTCCTCGATGACCCGGTTGGACGCATCGGGATTGATGTCGCGCCGGCCGCCCAGGAAGAATTCGGGGTTGATGTAGCCGAGGACCACGTTTGCGTCGGTCACGGTGGGCCGGTCGCCGCCCAGCTCATAGCAGGCAGGCCCCGGCTCGGCGCCCGCGCTCATGGGGCCGACCTGCAGCGCGCCGCCCTTGTCGATCCAGGCGATGCTGCCGCCGCCCGCGCCGATCGAATGCACGTCGACCGCCGCCACTCCCACCGGGTTGTCGTGCACCCGCATGTCCTTGGTCAGCGCGGGCTCGCCGTCGGTCACCATGCACACGTCGAAGCTGGTGCCGCCCATGTCGATGGTGATGACGTTGTTGACGCCCACCCGCTCGGCGCAATAGAGGCCTGCTGCCGGCCCTGCTGCCGGGCCCGAGGCCAGCGCATAGATCGGCCGCTCGATGATCTGCTTGACCGTCGCCGTGCCGCCGTTGAGCTGCATGACCAGCAGGTTCTGACCGAAGCCGTTCTCGGAGAGATATTTCTCGAGCGCGATCATGTAGCTGGAGATGCGCGGCAGGATGTAGGCGCTGAGGACGGTGCTCGATGTCCGCTCCCACTCGCGGATCATGGGCAGCACGTCCGAGCTCAGCACCACCGGGACTTCCGGAAGTTCCTCCGCAAGGATCTCCTTCGCACGGACCTCGTGGCTCGAGTTCATGATGGACCAGAGCAGCGCCACGGCGATGGATTCGACGCTCTGCTCCTTGAGCGTCCGGGCCGCAGCCCGCACCGACGCCTCGTCGAGCTCGATCAGCGGCTCGCCGCGATAGTCCATCCGCTCCGTGAGCGGCAGGCGCAGGTCGCGGCGGATGAAATCCTTCGATCGGGGAAGGCTGACGTTGTATCGGTCGGGCTTGAAACCGTCGCGGAAATAGAGAACGTCGCGGAAGCCCTCGGTGCAGAGCAGCGCCGTCTTGGGGCCGTTGCGCTGGATCACCGTGTTGGTGGCGATGGTCTGGCCGTGCACGAAGAGGTCCAGACTGCCGACGAAGGAATCGACCCCCAGGCCCTGCGCATTGGCGAGAGCTTCCAGGCCGCGCTGGACGGCGACCCCCGGATCGGCGGGCGTCGTCGCTTCCTTCCAGAGCGTGATGCCGCCCTGATCGTCGATGAGTGAGAAATCCGTAAAGGTGCCGCCGATATCGACGCCCATGATGTGGCGCATGAAGCCCCTCCCAACGCGTTCAACTGCCGCCCTGTCTCTATCACAGGACGCTTGCCACGGCCATCTGCGGGCCGGCCGACATTTCCGTAAAGACAGCGATCCGGTAAGAATACGGCGCCTCCGGCGCGCGCTGCCGGGCCTTGTTCTCGACCGAGCCGTCTTCGACCGATTCACCAAATCCAATGACCCACCGGGAATAGCGCGATGTGGCACGTCGGAATTGACGTTGGAGGAACCTTCACCGACCTCTTCGCGGCGAACGGGGAGAGCAGCGCGACCATCTCGGCGAAGGTGCTGACCACCGCCGGCGACCGCTCCGTGGGCGTACTGAATGCGCTGGAGGCGGCCGAAATCGCCCCGGCGGAGATCAGCGTACTCGTCCACGGCACCACGACCGCGACCAACGCCCTGGTCGAGCGCAGCTATCCGCCTGTCGCCATGGTCACGACGGAGGGCTTCCGCGACGTCATCGAAATCGGGCGCCAGCGTCGCCAGCACCTGTTCGCGCTGCGCCAGAAGCGGCCCACGCCCATCGTGCCCCGGCGCCTGCGCTTCACGCTGGCGTGCCGGCTCTCTGCTTCGGGCGAGGAGCTGAGCCCCTTCGACGAGGACGAAGCCCGCCGGGTCGCGCGGCATATCAGGGAGCAAGGCGCACAATCGGTCGCCATCTGCTTCATCAACGCCTACGTGGACGGGCGGCACGAGACCCGGATGCGCGATATCCTGCTGGAGGAATATCCCGACTGCCACATCGCGCTCTCATCCGAGACGGTGAGGAAGTTCCGGGAGCACGGGCGCTTCTCCACCACCGTGGTGCGCGCTGCGCTGCTCACCGTGATGACCGACTATTTCAACCGCCTCGCGGCCGGACTGAGAGACAACGGCTTCTCCGGCTCGCTGCTCGCGCTCAAGAGCAACGGCGGCATGATGGGTGTCGATCTGGCGATCGAGCGGCCGGAGGAGCTGGTGGAATCGGGGCCGGCCGGGGGCGTGGCCTACGCCCGCTACCTGAGCCAGACCACCGAATTCTCGAACATCATCCACACCGACATGGGCGGCACGACCTTCGACGCGTCGATCGTCGATCACGGCGAAGGGTTGCTCACCCACGACTACCAGCTCGAATGGGAAGTACCGATCACCATCCCGATGCTGGACATCCGCAGCGTCGGCGCCGGCGGCGGCTCGATCGCCTGGGTCGACAAGGGCGGCTCGCTCCGCGTCGGGCCGCAGAGCGCGGGCTCCGATCCTGGGCCGGCCTGCTACGACCGCGGCGGGGACGAGGCGACAGTGACGGACGCGAACTTCGTCCTCGGCCGGCTGGACGCCACGCTGGGCGGCAAGCTCACGCTCGATGCCGACGCCGCAGAGAGCGCCGTCAGCAGGATCGCCGACCGGCTCGGGATCGACCGGCTGGAGGCGGCCGAGGCGATCATCTCGATCACCTGCGAGAACATGGCCCAGGCGATCAAGCTCGTGCTCACCGATCGCGGCCGCGACCCGCGCGATTTCGTGCTCGCGAGCTTCGGCGGCGCGGGCCCCATGCACGCCTGCCAGATCGCGCGCGCGATGAACATTCCCCGCATCGTGGTTCCGGCCCATGCCGGCGTCGCCTCGGCCTTCGGCGCGACCGCCATGGATATCCGCCACGACCTGGAAGAGTTCTACTACGCTCCCGTGGACGAGGCGGACTTCGACCGGCTCAACCAGATGTTCGCCGAGTTGGAACGCCAGGGCCGGGCTCTGCTCGCGCGAGACGGCATCGCGGGTGACGAGATGTTGCTCTCGCGCCACGCGCAAATGCGCTACGTCGGCCAGTTCTGGGAAGTCTTGACGCCGCTGGGCGATGGCCCGCTCTCGGCCGCGCGCGCGCAGGACATCGCGAATGCCTTTCACGACGCCCACGAAGCCGAGCACGGCGTCAAGTCGCCCACCTTCCCGTCGGAGTTCGTCAGCATCGGCGTCACCGCGGCAGGCGCGTTCGCGCGCCCGACCCTGCACCGAGCCGAGGCAAGCGATGCTGCCGAGGTCGAAGGCGGCACGCGGGCGGTCTACTTCGGCGGGTCATGGCACGATGTGGCGATCTACGCCGGCGAGCGGCTCTACCCCGGCGTCGCCATCACCGGCCCCGCCATTGTAGACTACGACCATTCGGAGACTGTCCTGCCGCCGGGCACGCAGGCGTCGGTCGATCGCAGCGGCAACCTGTTGATCGCGCTGGACGGAGCCGTCTGAGCGCGCGGGAGCAACCGGGGCGCACGAGGAATCAGGGCAATGGACGCTGCCAACTACAACGCATCGGAGATCAGGGATCTCGATCCGGTGACCTTCGAGGTCCTGCGCAGCCACTTCGATTTCTGCTGCGAGCGCATGAGCAAGGTGCTGCAGAAGACCGCGTTCTCGCCGATCCTGAGCGACATCCTCGATTACTCCAACGCCGTCTACGATGCGGACATCCGCCTCGTCTCCCAGTCGCCGGGCTGTCCGATCCACATGGCGGCGATGCACTTCGCCGCCCAGGAATCGGTCAACAAGTACGGCAAGGAGACGCTCCGCCCGGGCGACGTGGTGGTCCTGAACGACCCCTTCCAGGGCGGGACGCACATTCCCGACACCACCTTCACGATGCCCATCTTCAGCGATGACAGGCTCCTGGGCTTCGCCGTGAGCCGGGGGCATTGGCAGGACCTCGGCGGCGGTGCAGCGGGCGGGCAGTCCTTCGGCACGCACATCGCCGGCGAAGGGCTGCGCATCCCGCCGCTCAAGCTCTTCAACGAGTACGAGATGAACCAGGACCTGCTGGCGCTGATCAAGAACAACACCCGCTGCCCGGAATATATCGAGGGCGATATCCAGGCCCACATGGGGGCGCTGAAGGTCGCCGAGCAGGAGTTCAACCGCGCGGTCGCCCGCTACGGGCTGGAGACGGTCGAGATCGCCATGCGCGAGCTGATCGCCTACACCAATCGCATCAGCCGCAGCCGCATCGAGGCGATCCCCGACGGCGAGTATGCCGTGACCGACTTCGTGGACACCGACGGCTTCAGCGAAGAGCCCATCAAGCTCGCCGTGAAGATCGCCGTCGAAGGCGAGAAGATGACCGTCGACTTCACCGGGTCGGACCCGCAATGCGTCGGCGCGATCAACTCACCGCTCGCCAACACGTTTTCGGCCACCTACCTCGCGCTGCGCTTCTTCCTCTGCCCCGAAGCCCCGGCCAACGCCGGCCTGTTCGACGCGGTCGACATCGTGCTGCCGGACGATTGCTGGCTCAACGCCAAGTGGCCGGCGCCCACCATCGGCTGCACCACGGTGACCGCCGCCAAGATCAACAGCTCGATCTGGCTGGCGATGAGCCAGGCCATGCCTCAGGACGCGACCGGCGGCACCATGTCGGACGTAAACTGGCTGGTCTGTGCGGTGACCGACCCCGAGACCCGGCGTCAGACCGTGTTTTCCGACCTGCCCGCCGGCGGGTGGGGCGGCATGAACGACATGGATGGCGCAAGCGTCAGGTTCGACCCCACCGGCAACTGCATGAACCTTTCGGCCGAAGTAGCCGAGCTCTGCTACCCCATCGTCTACGAAGCGTTCGACCTGAGGCAGGATTCGGCGGGGCCGGGCACCCACAGGGGCGGGCTCGGCGCCCGGCTGCAATTCCGGTTCAACGGGAACGCCGAGCTCAGCATCGAGACCTCGCGGACCCTCGCGGGCAGCCCCGGCGTCGAGGGCGGGCAGGAAAGCAGGGCGCAGCGGCTCTGCAAGCTCATGCCCGACGGCTCTGCCGAGGTGATCGGCGGTCTGGCGGATGACGGCACGTGGCACAACCCGCTACTCGCCGCCTATCGCTTCGCGCCGGGCGAGGCCTTCCGCATCGAGACCGGCGGCGGCGGCGGTTGGGGCGACCCCATGGCCCGCCCGGCGGAGCAGGTCCTCGACGATGTCTTGGACGATTACATCTCGATCGACGAGGCGCGGACGGCCTACGGCGTCGTGATCGACCCCGAGGAGCGCGCCGTGGACCTCGCGGCTACCGAGGCTCTCAGGGGCGAGCGCCGCGCGGCGTAGCCGCACCCATCAAAAGGGGACGCAGATCATGGCCACCGAACGAGTCCACGGTTTCTGCGCCCTCTGCTGGTCGCGCTGCGGCTGCATCTCCACGGTGGAGGACGGCCGACTTATCGCGGTCGAGCCCGACCCCGAGCATCCCACCGGCAAGGCGCTCTGCGGCAAGGGCCGGGCCGCGCCCGAGCTCGTGCATCACCCCGACCGGCTGCTCCACCCGCTGAAGCGCACGCGCCCCAAGGGCGATGCCGACCCGGGCTGGGAGCGGATCGGGTGGGACGAGGCGCTCGACACCATCGCCGACACGCTGAACAGGCTCGCGAAGGAATCGGGCTCGGAGACGGTCGCGTTCGGCATCACGACGACGGCCGGCACCGCGATGCAGGATGGCTTCGCCTGGGTCGAGCGCCTGCGCCGTGCCTTCGGCAGCCCCAACGCAGCGGTTGCGATGGAGCTGTGCGGCTTCTCCAAGGAAATGGTGTTCCCCCACACCTTCGGCGTGCCGATGCCGGTGGCTGATCTTGCGCAGACCGATTGCTTCATTCTGTGGGGCCATAATCCGAGCACGACCTGGCTCGCTCACGCGACACGGATCGCGGACGCCAAGGCGCGCGGCGCGAAGCTCGTGGTGGTCGACCCGCGCAGCGCCGGCCTCGCGAACAAGGCCGATAAGTGGCTCCGCGTCCGCCCCGGCAGCGACGGCGCGCTGGCGCTCGGCCTCGCCGGCGTCATGATCGAGGAGGGCTGGTTCGACCGGGAGTTCGTCACGCGCTGGACCAACGGCCCCTTCCTGGTGCGCGACGACACCGGGCAGCTCCTCACCGGCGCCGACCTCGACGAGAACGGCGACCCCGCCGAGCGCATCGCCTGGGACGCCGGTGCCGGCGCACCGCTTCGCTACGACACGCAAAGCGGCGCTTACGAGCGCGACGATGCCGACCTCGCGCTCACCGGCAGCTACGAAATCGCCGGCGCGCGCAGCTCCATCGCTTGCCGGCCCGCGTTCGACCTCTACGCCGAACTCTGCCGGCAGTACCCGCCCGAGCGTGTCGAGGAGATCGCCTGGGTGCCGGCGGCGCAGATCCGCGAGACCGCGCGCCTCATCGGCTCATCGGAGCGGGTCTCGTTCTACGCCTGGGCCGGGCTCGAGATGCTGGCCAACGCGAGCCAGACCAATCGCGCCATCGCCCTGCTCTATGCGCTTACCGGCAGCTTCGACGCCGAGGGCGGCAACGTGGTGCCGGCGACCATCCCGACCAACGACGTGATGGCCGCGGACCTGATGCCGGAGGACCTGTGGAACAAGTCTCTCGGCCTTGCGGAACGGCCGCTCGGCCCGGAAACGCAGGGCTGGATCACCACGGACGCGCTCTACGAGGCGGTGCTCGAGCGCCGGCCCTACCCGGTTCGGGCTCTGGTGAACTTCGGCAAGAACATCCTCTACACCCATGCCAACGGCGCGCGCGGCGCGAAGGCGCTCAGCGAACTCGAGTTCATGGTGCACGCCGATCTCTTCATGAACCCGACGGCGGCGTATGCGGACATCGTGCTGCCCGTCGCGTCTGCGTGGGAGCGTGAAGGACTCTGCACCGACTTCCTGGTGGATCAGGAGGCGAGCGCCTATGCCCAGCTTCGGCCGGCGGTGGTCGAGGCGCGGGGCGAGACCCGCTCCGACATGTGGATCGCCTTCGCGCTGGCCGAGCGCCTGGGCCTCGGCAACCTGTTCTGGAACGGCGATATGGAGGCTGCCCACCGGCACCAGCTTGCACCGAGCGGCATCACGCTGGAGGCGCTGCGGGCCAATCCGCAGGGCGTGAGGGCGACGCAGCCTGTGCAGCACCGCAAGTATGCCGTGCCCGTCGACGGCCGCCCGGCCGGCTTCGACACGCCGAGCAGGAAGGTCGAGATCTACGCCGAGCGCTTTCTGGAGCACGGCTACGAGCCCTTGCCCGACTACGTGGAGCCGGCGATCGGCAAGAACGGCGATACCGACGTGTCGGACACCTTCCCGCTCGTGCTCACCTGCGCCAAATCCACGCACTTCCTGCACAGCCAGAACCGCAATCTCCCCTCGCTCCGGCGGCACGAGCCGGACCCGCTGGTGGAGATCAACCCGGAGACGGCGGCGGCGCACGCCATCGGCGAGGGCGACTGGGTCACGCTGACCACGCCGCACAGCTCGCTCCGCGCCCGCGCCCGCTTTGCCGCAAAGCTTCACCCCAAGGTGGTGAGCGCCACGCACGGGTGGTGGCAGGGTTGCGAGGCCCTGTCCCTTTCCGGCTACCCGGCCGCGGACAACACCAACTTCAATGCGGCGATCGGCAACGAGACCATCGATCCCATCGGCGGCTCAACGCCGAACAATGCCTATCGTTGCCGGCTGGAGCCCGCCGCCACACACGCCGGCTGATTCAAAACGCCGAATAGCCGTTGTCCACCATGACGTTGGCGCCCGTGACCGTGTCCGAATCGGCGGACGCCAGATAAACGGCGGTGCCCGCCATGTCGTCCGGCACCATCCACGGATTGCCGACGCCGAAGCGGCCCTGCAGCGCATCCATGAATTCCTGGAGTTCGGCCCGGTAACCCGCGTTCATGTCTGATTCGACGCAGCCGGGCGAGAGGCTGTTCACCTGGATGTTGTGCGGGCGCAGGTCGAGCGCGAGCGACTTGGTCATCAGCTTGATCGCGCCCTTCGTCGCGCAGTAGACGGCCGAGGCGGGGATTCCGGTCTCACCTGCGATCGAGCCGATGTTGATGATCTTGCCGCCTCCGCGGGCCATCATCTGCGGCAGCAGCGCCTGGGCTGCGAAGTAGGCGCCCTTGACGTTGGTGTTCATCTGGTTGTCCCACTCGTCCTCGCTGGTCTCGCCCGGCATCGTCAACAGGTAGATGCCTGCGTTGTTCACGAGGATGTCGGCACCACCGAAGGCCTCCGCCACGGCGTCCGCCATGGCGTTGCACGCCGCCGTCTGCGCCACGTCGCAGCGGATGGCGGTGGCCTCGCTACCGGCGGCCTTGATATCCGCCACGACCTCGTCCGCAGCCTCGGCCGCCGCCTTGTAGACCACGGCGACGCGCGCGCCCTCCGCACCGAAACGGCGTGCGATGGCGGCACCGATACCGCGTGAGCCGCCTGTCACCACCGCCACCTTGTCGTTCAGCCTTCCCATCGTGGTCTCGTCCTCTGGTTGCGCCGGCGTGCCGGCCACTTCGCATTCCCGCCGTGCGGGTCAGTAGGCGGAATAGCCTTTGTCCACCATGATGTTGGCGCCGGTGACCGTATCGGAATCCGAAGATGCCAGATAGAGGGCGGTGCCCGCCATGTCGTCCGGCGTCATCCACGGATCGCCCGGCCCGAAGCGTCCTTGCAGGGATTCGGCATAGCCCTCGATCTCGACCCGATAGCGGGCGTTCATGTCGGTCGCGACGCAGCCGGGCGAGAGGGTATTCACCTGGATGTTGTGCGGACGCAGGTCGAGCGCGAGCGACTTGGTCAGCAGCTTGAGCGCGCCCTTGCTGGCGCAGTAGACCGCCGAGCGCATGATGGCGGTCTCGCCGACGATCGAGCCGATATTGATGATCTTGCCGCCGCCCCGGGCCATCATCTGCGGCAGCAGCGCCTGCGCGGCGAAGTAGGCGCCCTTGACGTTGGTGTCCATCTGCCGGTCCCACTGGTCCTCGGTGGTCTGGCCGAGGTCCGTCAGCAGATGGATGCCCGCATTGTTGACCAGGATGTCGGCGCCGCCGAAGGCCGCCGCCACGTCGTCCGCCATGGCGCTGCACGCCTTGATCTCCGCCACGTCGCAGCGGACGGCGGTGGCCTCGCCACCGGCAGACTTTATCGACGCTGCGACCTCGTCCGCCGCCTCGGCCGCCTTCTTGTAGACCACGGCTACGCGCGCGCCCTCCGCACCGAAGCGGCGCGCGATGGCGGCGCCGATGCCGCGCGAGCCGCCGGTCACCACTGCGACCTTGTCGTTCAGCCTTCCCATCGCGGTCTCGTTCCTTCGTTGCTGCGGCTCCCGCACGCGCGCTGGCCACCTGGCCGACGACGCCGTTCCCGCCGGGAAACGTCTCGCGTCGCGGCGAGATGGTCAGCCGATCGAGGTCGGCGCGAGGCGGGAGAGCTTGCGGGTCTCGGCGGTGATGACGTCCACCACCGCCGGCTGGCCTTCGTTCGTGGCGTGGATCGCACGCTCCAGCGCTGGCCGGAGCGCCGCCGGTTCGGTCACCGTCTCGGCATGGCAACCGAGGCTCGCCGCGATGGTCGCGTAGTCGCCCTCTTGCCGGTTTGCCTCGAAGCGCGCCGAGGCCTCGGGGATGTTTCGGTCGTAGCCCGAAAAGATCGAATCGTGCTTGATCACGGTGAGGATCGGGATGTCATTGCGCGACGCGGTCTCCCAGTCCATGCCGGTCATGCCCACCGAGGCATCGCCCATCACGTTGACGACCAGCTTGTCGGGGTTCGCGAGCTTCGCACCCATGGCGAGGCCGAGGGAGAAGCCGAGTTGCGAGGACTGCCCCCAACCCAGATAGCTGCGCGGCGGGCCGGACTCGTAGAAGACGCTCTGAATATCCCGCGAGGCGCCGGACTCGTGGGTGAGCATCGACGTCTCCGGGTCGAGCACGGACCAGAGCTCGCGCATCATGCGGTAGCCATTGATCGGCGCACTATCGTCGGCGAAGAGCGGCTCGTACTCGGCGCGCCACTCGCCCTTGATGCGGGCAATGGTGTCGGCGGTCTCGGCGCGGCGCTCGGCGCGGCCGTCGCCCCCATCCTCACTTAGTTGGCGCCTGAGCTCGGCGACGAGCTGTGCGAGGAAGAGCTTGGCGTCGGCCACGATGCCGACGGCGGCGGCGTATTCCTTGTTGATGTCGATGGGGTCCACGGTCGCGTGGATGATGGTCTTGCCGTCCGGGATCGTCGGCGTGAAGGGGGCGCGCGTCAGGCTGGAGCCCACGGCGAGCACGCAGTCGCTCGCCTGCAGATAGTGCGCGGCCATGGCGGTGGTGGAGAGAGCGCCCACGCCTGCCGCCAGCGGATGCGCCTCGGGGATGGCGCTCTTGCCCTGCAGCGTGGTCATCGCCGGCGCGCCGAGCAGCTCTGCCACCTCGCGGAGCTCGTCGCTCGCCTCGGCCCAGAGCACGCCCTGGCCGGCCCAGATCAGCGGTGTCTCGGCCGCGAGCAGGCGCTCGGCCGCCTCCCGCACCGCGCCATCGTCGGCGGCGGAGCGCATGCGCGGCACTGTCCAGTACTGAGGAGCGCCGTTCACCTCGCCCGCGCACGCATCGCCCAGCAGCTCCAGCATCACCGGCTGCGGCCGGCCCGAGCGAAGCGCGGTGAAGGCCTGGCGCAGCTTGATCGGCATGTGGTCGGCGGCCAGCACCTTCTGCGCCATCTTCGTGGTGGCGGCGTAGTTGGCCTTGCTGTCGAAGGTGGGCGCCTGATCGACATAGGACGTGCCGGGGTGGCCGGGGAGGAACAGCACCGGCGAGGAATCCGTGTGCGCCTGGGCGACGCCGGCGAACGCGTTCTCCGACCCCGCCAGCGCCTGCACCGTGAAGACGCCGATCTCGCGGCCGTTGGTGGAGCGCGAGACGCCGTCCGCCATGTTGCCGGCGACACGCTCCTGCCGCGTGGTGATGACGCGCATCCCGGCTCGCGCCACTGCCTCGATGATCGGGGTCATGGGAAAGCAGAGGCACTGGCGGACGCCCTCCGCCTTCAGAATCTTCACCAAGAGATCGGCGCCGGTCATGCTGGCCTCCCCACTGTCCACCATTCCGATTCAGGGTGCGCCCGCCGCCCCGGCGCGGGGCGCGGCGCTGTTGTCGAACGTTCAGAGCGCGGCGAGGGCCTCGACGGCGTTCAGGTCGGGTGCCGTGCTGCCGCCCGGATCGAGGGGCTGGATGCAGACGTGGCTCGCGCCTGCATCGAAGTGCTCCCTGATCCGCGCGCGCACGGCCTCGGGCTTGCCCCAGGCGACCATGGCATCGAGGAAGCGGTCGCTGCCCCGCTCGCCCAGCTCGTCCTCGCCGAAGCCGAGGCTGAGCCAGTTGTTGCGGTAATTCGTGAGCGGCATGTAGATCCCGAGCGTCTGCGCCGCGACATTGCGCGCCGTCGATGCCTCGTTGGTGACGCAGACCTTCTGCTCGACGCAGAGCCAGGCGTCGGGCCCCACGATCTCGCGCGCCCGCGCGGTGTGCTCGGGCGTCACGTTGTAGGGGTGCGCACCCCGCGTTCGCTCTGCAGCCAGCGCCAGCATCCGGGGCCCAAGAGCGGCGAGCACGACGTTCCGCTCCTGCACAGGGATGGCCACCTCGGCCGCGTCCATAGCATCGAGGTAAGCGCGCATGGTCGCCACGGGCTTGGCGTAGGCATGGCCGCGGAAACCCTCCACCAGCGGCACGTGCGAGACGCCGAGCCCGAGCACGAAGCGGTCGCCGTAGAAATGGTTGAGGGTGTCGTGGCCGGAGACCGCAGCGATCGCGTCCCGCGCATAAATGTTGGCGATGCCGCTCGCGGCGCAGAGCCGCTCCGTCTCCGACAGCACGAAGGCGGCGAAGCTGAGGCTCTCGAAGCCGGTGCCCTCGGGATACCAGAGCGCGTCGTAGCCGAGGCCCTCCGCCGCCTGCGCAAAGCTCGCGACCTCGCCCGCCGATGGCGCATCCGGGAATATCCACACGCCTCGTTTACTCAACTCTTTCATGCCGTGCTTCTCCCCGCCCGTTCGCAGCACCGATGCGCGGGAACCTAGCACGGATTGGAGCCAGATGACCCGGACACGAGACGGGGGTTATCCTGCCGGCCAACCCGCCCACGACCGGGGAGAGGAGGCGAGGCATGGCAGGCGAGACGGCAGCCCACCACGACAGGGACAAGGTCTACCAGGAGCGCTTCGACAGGCAGCTGCGCGCGCACCTGAGAACGCTGATCACGCCGGCACTCATCGAGGAGTACCGCGCGAGCCCGCTCGGCCAGCACTCGGACGATCTGGAGCGCGTGCTGAACTACTTCCGCCGCGGGCCCTTCGAAGGCAAGTACGTGCTGTTCGAGCTGGAGGCCAACCGCAAGTACAAGATCGTGACCACCACGGCGCAGGAGGGCGGCCTGCCCCGGGACGTGGACGGGACGATCTACACCGACAAGAACGAGGCGCTCCACGCGGTCTTCCTCAAGCGGGTGGACGCGTTGTTGGCGAGCGGCGCCTGAGCGCCAGGGGGAAGAGCGATGGCAGAGATTCACCTGGCAGGCTATTGCGACCGCTTCAGCGCGCGGCCGGGCGAGCAGCTCGACATCATGGTGAGCGCCGAGGGCACGGACCGTGTCGAGCTCCAGCTGGTGCGCCTGATCCACGGCGACGAGAACCCGGAGGGCCCCGGCTTCGTCGAGCGCGAGGTGGCGGCACCGGTGAACGGGACGCATGCCGTGGCCAGGCAACACATTCAACTCGGGAGCTTCGTTCGGGTCGCGGACCCGAACGGCCGGCTCGCGCCGGGCGGCCCCTTCACCCTCTGGGCCTACATCTGGCCCCGCACGCCGGCGGACGGCCGCCAGGGCATCCTCACCCGCTGGCAGAGCGCCGACGGCAGCGGCTATGCGCTCGGCATCGACGAGAACAGCGCGCTGGAGTTCCGCGTCGGCGACGGTGCGGGCAACACGGACGCGCTCGCGGCCGACATCCCGCTCATCGCGCGCCAGTGGTACCTGGTGGCGGCCTCCTACGATCCAACCAGCAACGAGGCCACGCTCTACCAGGAGCCGGTCGAGAACCGCTACAACAACCACCTCTCCAAGATCGTGCCGCTGCCGCGCTCCTGCCACGCGAGCGCGCGGCTCGCCGTCGCGCCCGCGGCGGCTGACGCGGATTTCCTGTGGGCCGCCGCGGGAGACCGCGAAGCCGGGCGGGGCGCCTTCGCGAGCCAGCTCTATAACGGCAAGATCGACCGCGCGGGGGTTGCTGGCTCGGTGCTGGGGCGCGACGCGCTCGATGCCGCGCGGGAGGCCAGCGGCGCGCCGACGGCGGACTCCGTGATCGCCGCTTGGGACACCACGGCCGGCTACAGCGCGACGGGGATCGGCGACACCGTGGTCGACACCGGCCCCCACGGGCTCCACGGCACGGGCGTCAACCGGCCGGTGCGGGGCATGACCGGCTTCAACTGGAACGGTCATGACGACTGCTTCCGTTACGCGCTGGATCAGTTCGGCGGCATCGAGTTCCACGAGGACTCGCTCGCCGACTGCGGCTGGCAGCCCACCCTCTCCATGGAGGTGCCGGACCTGAAGAGCGGCGTCTACGCCGCGAGGCTGAGGGCGGGCGATGCGGAGGAGCACGTGGTCTTCTTCCTCCGGCCCAAGGAGCCCTCGGCCCCGATCGCGATGCTGATGCCCACCTGCAGCTACCTCGCTTACGCCAACGAGCGCATCGGCCTCGACACTGGCATGGCCCAGGTGCTGAGCAGCCAGGTGACGGTGATCCACGAGTGGGACCTGGCGCTCCGTCAGCGGCCGGAATACGGCGTCTCCTGCTACGACAGCCACCGCGACGGCGCGGGCGTCTGCTACACCACCCGGCTCCGGCCGATCTTCAACATGCGGCCCAAGCACCGCATGGCGCCCACGGTCGTGCCCTGGCAGTTCCCGGCCGACCTTTCGGTCATCTACTGGCTCGAGACCATGGGCTACGACTACGACGTGATCACCGACGAGGACCTGCACCAGGAGGGCCTCGCCTGCCTCGAGCCCTACAACGTCGTCATCAACGCCACCCACGCCGAGTATTATTCCGAGACCATGATGGACGCGACCGAGGACTATCTCGCGTCCGGCGGGCGGCTCATGTACCTCTCCGGCAACGGCTATTACTGGGTGGTCTCCTTCCGCGAAGGCGACATGGACGTGATGGAGGTGCGCCGGCTCGACCTGGGCACGCGGTCCTGGAACGCAGAGCCCGGCGAACATTACATGGTGAGCAACGGGGAGCGCGGTGGCCTCTGGCGCGGGCGCGGGCGCGCGCCCCAGAAGCTCCTGGGCACCGGGTTCACCTCCGAGGGCATGGACCAGTCCAAGCCCTACCGCAAGATGCCGGATGCCGAGAACCCCGCCGCCGCCTGGATCTTCGATGGCGTCGACGGCGACATCATCGGCGACCAGGGACTCGCCGTGGGCGGCGCGGCCGGCATCGAGTTCGACCGCTACGACCTGGAGCTGGGCACCCCGCCGCACACGCTGATCCTCGCCTCATCCGAGGGCCATTCGGACAACTTCCCCCTCGTGGTGGAGGACATCCTCTGCAACTACCCCGGCATGGGCGGCACCCAGGACCACCGCATCCGCGCCGACATGACCTACTTCACCACGCCGAACGAGGGCGCGGTGTGGTCCGCAAGCTCCATCGCCTGGGGCCAGGCGCTCCCCATCAACGGCTGCGACAACAGCGCCTCGAAGGTGACCGCCAACGTGCTGAACGCGTTCATGAAGTCCGGGCCGCTGCCGGGTGGCGGCTGAGGGATCAGGGAAAGAGACAACATGAGCAAGCTCGGGAGCGATCTAATCCAGTCCCTCAAGGAGGCAGTTGCTCATGCCAAGGGTGACGGCACCGGCACTGAGCACTCGCCCGGGAAATCACGCAACGCGGACTGCAACGACGCAAAATCAGGTGCGGAACGCACCAGTATTGTGCTGCCAAGACTCATCAAAAGAGAGAAGGGTCCCTCCTAGAAATTTAGTGATCGCCGTAGGACAGCGATAAGTTCATTGCAAAAATCATCGGGAGCTTCTGCAGACCACATGACCGTAGTGCAGTGATTAACATCGAAGTGAGTCTCGTCCTCGTCAAATTTCGATCTTTCGCAAATATATATTGCGGGCTTACCCAAACCCTCCGCGTAACCGGCTTCCCAATAAGCACCAAGATTGTCGTGAGTAAGATCCGCTATTACGAATTTCGCATCCCTAATCGTTATGCGCATAATGTCATCAATTATACCTGCTTGAGCAACATCCCGCATATCCCAAAGTGTCATACCCAAATGCTCATTTAGAGTGGGCTTCAGGGTATCACGAACGAACTTCTCGAGCTCGTTGTCGCCAAATTTCATTGCCAAGAATCCGTAGTCTCCGTCGAAATTCCCCTGCTTCTCTGCCTCGTAACGCTCCCAACCGTCTAAACTAAGGTTGACGGCATAATATAAATTGCCCTCGCGTACTTCAGCTATTTCGCCAACCCTTATAATTCCTTTTTCTTCTAGCTCCCTCATCACAGCGTCTGTAATCTCATCGCTAGGAGAGCCTATAATATCGGAAAAGGACGAGAACTCATCCAATGGTCGACCCGTTTCCAATACCCGATCCCCAATGTGTCGAATAATGTTCATAGCCAAGATTCTGGCATTCATAGATTTATGCACGACATCCTCAATCGCTTTGATTTGGGCTACTGCAGGCACTCTTCGAACTGCTCGCCAATATCACGAGCAACGTGTTGCCGTTGGGCTTTCTGCTATCCCACCCATAGGACGCGGTGCCCTCCATATCAAGGGCTGCATGCGCGTTGACTAAGTCTTGATCCTGTACCGGAACGAAGTCGTCCCTCACCTACTCCCCGCCCTGCCTTCCCCCAAACGCCGCAGGGCCTCGTTCATCAGGATCACCGGGCCCGTGCCGGCGAACACGATGAGGAGTGCCGGCACCGCCGCCTGCTCCAAGAGTTCGTCCTTCGCGTACTGGTAGAGGTGGGTCGCCAGCGTGTCGAAGCCGAAGGGGCGGAGCAGGAGCGTCATCGGCAGCTCCTTCATCACGTCGACGAAGACCAGCAGTCCGCCGGCGAGGAAGGAGGTGCCGAGCAGCGGCAGGATCACGCGGACGAGATTGGCCGGCAGGCTCAGGCCGAGCACCCGCCCGGCGGAGACAATGTTGCGCGGCAGGCGGTTCACGCCCGAGGCGAGCGCGCCGTAGCCGATCGCCTGAAAGCGCACCATGCAGGCGAAGAGCACGAGGCCGATGCCGCCAGTGAGGAAGCCTTCGAACGAGAGCCCCATCATGCCCGAAATCAGGCCGTCCAGCCCCCGATCCACCGCGCCGGCGAAGGTAACGACGCCGATGGCGAGGATCGTGCCGGGGAAGGCGTAGCCGGACGACGCGATACCGGCCAGCGCCGTGAGCGGGCGGCTCGGCCGGTAGGCGACGGTGACCACCATCAGCGCCGCCGCCGCCATCACCAGCGCGGCCACGGCGAGCGCCACGACCACGGAGTTGAGTGCGACGGTCAGCACGTCGCCGTAATCCGGCAACGCGTAGCCCTTGACCACGAAGCTCAGCAGCAGACCCACGGGAATGAGGAAGCCCACGGTCACGGGCAGCAGGCAGACGGCGAGGCAGGCGGCCACCTGTGCCGGCCCTGCGCGGAGCCGCGCAAGGCTCCGCATGCGCCGGCCCGTGTCCACATAGCGCCGGCGGCGGCGCGACATCAGCTCCAGCACCAGCATGGCGATGACGAAGAGGAAGCCCAGCGAGGCGATCTGCGCGGCCGCCGGCAGGCTGTTCATGCCGAGCCAGACGTTGAAGATGCCGAGCGTCAGCGTCTCCAGCGCAAAATAGTCCACGGTGCCGAAGTCGGAGACCGTCTCCATCAGCACGAGCGCGAGGCCAGCGGCGATCGCGGGCCTCGCCAGTGGCAGGCCCACGGTGCGGAAAAGGCCCCGGTCGTGCACCCGTGCGATCTCGAAGAGCGTGTGCGGCGTCAGTTTGAAGGCCGTCCGCGCCATCATGTAGACGTAGGGGTAGAGCACCGCGCCCATCACCACGATGGCGCCCCACATGGAGCGGATCTCGGGAAACCAGTAGTCGCGCCGCGTCTGCCAGCCGAAGGCATCGCGCAGCGCGCCCTGCACCGGCCCCGCATAGTCGAGGAAGTCGGTGTAGACGTAGGCGATGAGGTAGGCCGGCACGGCGAAGGGCAGCACCAGCATCCATTCGAGCACCCGGCGGCCGGGGAACTCGTAGCGCGTCACCACCCAGGCGGTGCTCACCCCCAGCACCAGGCTGAGCCCGCCGACGCCCGCCATGAGCGCGAGCGTGTTCGCGACGTAACGGGGCAGCACGGTCGAGAAGAGGTGCGCCCAGAGGCCTTCGCTGTCTCCGGTCGCGGCGGCGATCACCGAGAGAATCGGCGCCGCCATGATCAGCGCAAGCAGCAGCGCGAGGACCGACCATCGGCCCGGCCGGGCGAGGTAGGCCCGGCGCGCCGCGTCCGACCAATTTACAGCGCGCGTTCCGCGCGACGTTGGGCTTACCACCCGGTGCGGTCGATTACGCGTTGAGCCGTGGGCGCGAGTTCGGCAATGCGCACGATCGGCAGCGAGTCTTCCTCGAACGCGCCCCAGGCGCGAACCGCCGGTGCGGCTTCGACGGCGAGATTCACCGGAAACTCATAGTTGACGGTGCCGTAGAGCTCCTGCGCGGCTTCCCGCGTCAGAAACTCGAGGAACGCCACCGCCGTCTCCTTGTTCTTCGAGTGCATGGCGACGCCGCCACCCGAGATGTTGATGTGCGTGCCACGGTCATCCTGATTGGGGAAGATCATCTTCATGGACGCGGCCCATGCCCGCTGCTCCTCGATGTCGGAGGACGCAAGCTTGCCGTAATAATAGCTGTTAATCAGAGCAACGTCGCAGAGTCCCTCGTAGATCGCCTTGACCTGCGCCCGGTCGTTGCCCTGGGGCCTGCGGGCGAGGTTGGCCACGAGGCCGGTTGCCCATTTCTCGGCGCCATCCTCCCCGTGAGCTGCGATCATCGAGGCCATCAACGCCCGGTTGTAGACATGGCTGCCGGGCCGCGAACAGACGAGGCCGGCCCACTTGGGATCCGCCAAATTCTCGTAGTTTTGGATCGCACCGGGGGGTACGCGGTCCTTGGAGACCGCGATCACCCGCGCCCGCTTGGAGAGCGCGAACCAGCGCCCGTCGGGATCGCGCAGATGCGCCGGCACCGCCTCGGTCAGCACCGCGGACTCGACCGGTGCCAGCAGGTCCTTGTCCGCATAGATGGCCAGCCTGCCGATATCCACGGTCAGCACCACATCGGCCGGGCTGTTCTTGCCCTCCGCCTGGAGCCGCTGGGCGAGACCCTTTGAGGCATAGACGACGTTGACCCGTATCCCGGTCTCGGCGGTGAAGGCCTCCAGAAAGGGCTCGATGAGGAAAGGCTGCCGGTGGGAATAGAGGTTGAGCTCGTCCCCGGCCTGGACGCCGCTGGCAGCCCAGGCGAAGCCCGAGAGAACGGCAAGGCTGCCGAGCAGTCCAAGTGCACCGACGCGTGTCGGTGGCCGCATTGCGGCTCCGACGCGCGCCAGCACCCCACGCCGCACGCGGGCCGTGCGCTCACCAGGAGCAGCGACCGCAATCCCACGCATCGGCGTGCCTCCCTGTGGGTTCTCCATGCAAACGCAAACGAGTTGCATGTGCATCGTAATTCGCCGCCCGCCCCCTGACAACCCGCTTTCACCACCCCTGCTTTGAGGCGCGCAACTCTGCCGGTATGTTACGGCCCCGCGAGCCGACCAACGGGAGCGTCGAGGAATGAGCGAGGCGGCAACGGGCCCGGTGCGCTTCACGGGCACGAGCGATCAGGTCATCGACTGGCTGCGCGCCAACGGCGTCCAGCGCGTCCGTATCGAATACTGCGACTATGGCGGCGTTGCCCGGGGCAAAGCGATGGACATCGCGCACTTCGAGCGCAGCTTGCATCACGGGATCGCCTTCTGCGCCACGGTCATGGCCTTCGACATCTCCGCCAACGTGGTACTGGGCACCGACTACGGCGAGAACATCGGCTACGCCGATTTCATCGCCGTGCCCGACCTCTCCAGCATGCGCATTCTGCGCCACGAGCCCGACACGGCGCTGGTGATGGGCACGATGAAATGGCCTGACGGGCGGCTGGTGGAAGGCGAGCCCCGCAACGTGCTGCACAGGGTCGCCAAGCGCATGGACGCGATGGGCTACGGTGCCCGCTGCGCGCCGGAGTTCGAGTTCTTTCTCCTGGACAGCGAGCACGAGAGGCTCGATTCAGGGCTGCAGTGCTATTCGATGCAGAAGCGCACCCAGTTCCTGGCCGAGGAATACTCGCTGCTCGACGCGGTCGCAGCCCACGGGGAGCTGGAGTGCAGCCACTACGAGTGGGGCCCCGGCCAGTACGAGGTGAGTATCCGCCACCGCCCCGTGCGCGAGATGGGCGACGACGGACACCTCTTCCGCGCCACCATGAAGGAGGCGGCGATGCAGATGGGCCGCCGTGTCACCTTCATGGCCAAGCCGTTCGACAAGATGACCGGCAACTCCTGCCACATCCACATGTCGCTGGTGGACGGCGACGGCAACAACGCCTTCGCGGCCCCGGACGAGCCGCAGCACATCAACGACACCTGCCGGCACTTCATGGGCGGCGTGCTCGCACGGCTCACGGAACTCACCGCCGTCTTCTTCCCCAACTCGAACTCCTACCGCCGGCTCGTGCCCGGAGCCTTCGCGCCGATTTCGCTCGCCTGGGGCGTGGACAACCGGACCGCCGCGATCCGCCTGATCAACGAAGCCCCGGCCGCCACGCGGCCGGAGCTGCGGGTCTGCGGCGGCGACGTCAACGTCTACCTCGCGCTTGCCGCCTACCTCGCAGCGGGCCTCGACGGCGTCGCCAACAAGACCGATCCCGGGCCGCCGGCGGAGGGCGACCTCGACGAGCAGGACGTGACCCGGCTGCCCGACGACTGGGGTGAGGCGCTCGACAGGTTCGAGGCCTCGGACTGGGCCAAGGACTGGTTCGGCGAGGAGTTCTGCCGCAACTACGCCCTGATCAAGCGCTACGAGTACGACGATTTTCGGCGCGAGGTGCCTGAAACCGAGCGCGCGCGCTACGTGGAGTGGCTGTAGGCTCTTTATCGCTCACGGCAGCCGGCCGTCCTGCGATTCCGCGCGCCTACCGGCGCGACCGGCCGGCGCCTGCGCGAGCGCGCCGCATGAGCGGCGGGACGCGGTCGCGGCCTGTCGCGATTCCGACGAAGTCGGACTCGCTTCAGCCGATCGGCCAGCCAAGGGCGCTAAAGCGGCTCGCCGCGCGCGAGGCGCGGCAGGTCGCCCGCGAGACCCATGGC
>JAPPNV010000403.1 GCA_028818565.1 Rhodospirillales bacterium
GGACGATGTCGCGCTGGGCGTGGCTGCCGCCGAAAGCCTGCGCCCGGTAGCGCACCGGCATCAGCAGGTCCACCGCCTCGCCATAGTGCCCGGCGCCGAAGGCGCGGATTGCACGCACGATGGGGAGCCCCACATCGCGGGTCATGCGCGCGTTGGTGCCCTGTCCTTCGGCTACCGCTGCCGCCGCGCTCTCCAACGCCTCCGCCGCCTCGTCGCGGCCCGTGGCGACGTAGGCCATCATCGCGTGCATGTCGTTGAACGCGTAGAAGCCGTGTTCGGCAGGATTCGCCTCGTAGGTCGCGGCCAGCTTCTCGTAGCGATCGCCGGTATCGATCCCGCGCAGGCGGAGGCGCCAGAGCAGCGCGGCGGCGTCCAGCATCTCGAGCTGGATTTCCGAGGGCTCGGGCCGAAGCGCCGCGTCGTAGATTTCGAGCACGCGGTCGAAGCGATCGTTGTCGAGATTGAAGAGGGAGACGTGCCACCAGTTGTGGAAGGCGAAGCCGTTGTCGTCCTGCGCCCAGTGGGCCTGGCGCCCTTCCATGAAGGCGATGCCTTCCTCCTGCCGCGCCTGCATCTCCATGATGTGGCAGAGCGCATGCTGCGCCCAGCAATCGTCCGGCTCCAGGTCGATGGCCTGCCGGCCGGCGTCCTCCGCCGCGCCGTAGTCCCCGCATTCCTCCAGTCCGAATGCGGCCATGCCGAGCAGGAAGCCGTATCCGGGGTCGTCTCCGGTGTAGGCCGGGAGCGCGCGGGCGACGCGGCCCCGCAGATTGTCCCGGTTGCCGAGGAAGAAGTCGGAGAGATGGCCGACCTGGAGCGCCACAACGTCGCGAGGCTCGTCGGCAACGATGCGCTCGAGCCGCGCCGACATCCCGTCCCAATCGCCGGCAGCCCAATCCGCGATTGCCGCGATATGGGCCCGTTCGCGCTCCGTGGCCCTATCCGCGAGCGCGTCGAGGCAGTCGAGCATCGTCTCGACGTCGGGGAGTACGCTCTTCTCCCAGAGCATGGTGTGCATCTCGGCACGGAAGATATGCCCCGCCACGAAGTCCGGGTCATCCGCCAGCGCCCGGTCGATGGTCTCGACCGCATCGCCCCGGTAGCACTGGAACTGGCGTATCGCCGCTTCCAGAATCTCCAGGCTCTTGGGGTTCGTCGCCGATGTCGGCACGCCGCGCGCGTCACTCAGGGCCACAGGATCTGTCCTCTTCGTCGTCGAGAGCCGCTCAGGCGAAGCAAGCCAGCAATTGGACTATCAGTCCAGCCGTTTCAGGCCGATGGGGGGGCCGTCATGCGGTTCTCGCGCGCCACGAGAGACTCGCGGCCAGCGCGGCGGCGACGGCGAGCGCAGCTGCGGCCAACAGGGACGGCACCAGATATCCGCCGAGCGCATCGAAGAGCACGCCGGCGAGCGTCGGCCCCACCATTTGCCCCAGCCCCCAGGCCGCGGTCATCAGCGCCAGATTACGGCGCGGGTCGCCGCCCGCCCGGTGGCGGGCCTCGATCAGACCGATCGCCGTCAACCCCACGAAGGTTCCGCCGAGCAGCCCGGTCGCGAGCAGGATCGACCAGATGCCGCCGCCCAGCACGCTCAGCGCGACGCCCACCGCCTCGATCAGACAGCCGACCGCGAAGGCGCGCTCGTTGCCCCAGCGCCGCCCGGCCCAGCCCCAAAGCGCCACGGAGGGCGCCGCCGTCAGCCCGACGCAGAGCCATACGAAGTGCTCAGCCGGCTGAAGCACGGGATCGGCGCGCACCATGTCGGAGACGAAGGTGGCGGTGATGACGTAGCCGAAGCCGACCAGGCCATAGGCGGTGATCAGCCGGCCGAGGCCGTTGCCCCCCTTGCCGGCCCCGGTGTCCGGAGTGGCCGGCGCAGGCGCCCGCGGCCTTGGCAGCAGCAGCGCGACCGGAACCGAGAGGGCGAGGCATAGTGCGCCGCAGAAGAACCACGGGCTTTGCCAGTCGCCGTCTCCGGTTGCGGCTGCCGGAACCGCCAGGGACGAGATCGCGATGCCGCTCCCCACGCCGGCATACATGACGGCCGCCCAGCCATCCCGGCCTGCGGCAGCGAGCCGATCCATCACCAGGGAGGACGCAAGCACCATCACCAGCGCACCGGCTGCGCCGCCCACGAAGCGCAGGAACAGGAACACGCCCAGGCTCGTCGTGAACGTCATGGCGCCGGTGCTGAGCCCGCTCACCGCAAGTGCGCCCAGCAGCCAGAAGCGTGCATCGCCCGGCGCCGCCCGCCACGCGGCCGCCAGCGCGCCCAGCAGATAGCCGAGGTAATTGGCCGAGGCGATCAGGCCCGCTTCCGACTTGCCGAGGTCCAGGCCGGCGGTCATGTAGGGCAGGATCGGCGTGTAGGCGAAGCGTCCGATGCCGATGCCGACCGCCAGCGAAAGGAGGCCTGCAAGCGCCAGCAAGGCCGGATGACGATGACGGCCCAGCTCGGTCACGAGACCCGCTTCCGGGTTCGGCGACCGCGCATTCGCCGTGGCCCGTTGGGCGCGATCCATCGCAAAGAGGCATGCGGGGTGCTAAGACACATACGAGACCGCCCGGGTGCGGGATTCCACGCTCCCGTGACTAAGGAGCAATGCCGATGTCTGCAAGAAGCGTCGTGGAGGGTTTCCTGAGCCAGCTCGCGGGCGGAGACGCCGCCGCCATCGTGGCCATGTTCACCGACGACGCGGTGATCGACATGCCGGGCGGCGACGACCTGCCCTGGGCCGGGCGCTGGCAGGGCCGGGCTGCGATGGAGGACTACTTTCAGGTCATGCCGGCAGCGCTTGCCATGCACGAGCACGTCATCAACGCCTGGGTCGTCGACGGCGACACCGTCTCCGTCAACGGCGAGGAGGCCGGCTCGTCCAAGATCAGCGGCAAGCACTACCGCGCGAAGTGGTGCTGGGTTTTCACCGTGCGGGACGGCAGGATCGCTGTCTGGGACGCCTACGAGGACACGCAAGCGCTCTCCGCCTGCGGCCCCTGGCGCTAGGCGAGGAACCAGTTGACAGGCGCGGATGAAGCCGGGGCGGGCAGCGCAGCGAAGGACGGCGCGGCGGGTACCCGCGTGGTCCGGACCCGGTGGGGCGTCGTCTCTGTCGTAATCTTTGCGAGCGTCATCGTCGGCTACGCGGTCGGCAAGGTGCCGCCAACCATCGGGCTGGTCTCCGACGAGTTCGGTCTCGACAAGGTGACCGCCGGCTGGCTCGCCTCCATCTTCTTCGCCTACGGCGCGGGCTTAGGCGTGCTGACGGGGATGACCGGCGCGCGCATCGGCGCTCGCGCGCTCCTGCTGACGGGTGTTCTCGTTCTCGTCCTGAGCGGTATCGCCGGCGCGCTCGCGACCAGCGCCGCCATGCTGCTCGCGGTCCGCGTCTTCGAGGGGATCAGCTTCGCCGCCATGGTGACCGCAGCACCCAAGATCACCGTCGACGTCTCGCGGCCCGAGGACCGGAACCTCACGCTCGGTATCTGGAGCGGTTACATGCCGGGCGGGATGGCGCTTGCCATGATCGTGGCGCCCTTTCTCGCCGAACCGCTGGGCTGGCGCAGCCTTTGGTGGCTCATGGCCGGCGTGTCGTTGATTGCGACGGTGCTCGCGGTGGTCGGCATGTCGCGCCGTCGCTGGCCCGAGCAGCCGCGACCTGACCCGGACGCGGGCTTCGACTGGGCCGGCGTGCGGGCGACGCTGCCGGTCGGCGCACTCTGGCTCTACGGCGGCGCCTTCCTGCTCTTCACGATCCAATGGTTCGCGATCGCGGCATGGCTGCCGACCTTCCTGATCGAGACCCAAGGCCGCGGGCCCATGGGCGCCGCGCTCTTCTCGGCGCTCGTGGTGGGCATGAACGTCACCGGCAACCTGATCGGCGGCTGGCTGATGCATCACGGGGTGCCGCGCTTCGCTCTGGTGGGGGCGGCGAACGTCATCATGGGCGTCACTGGCCTGTTGATCCTCGCGGGCTTCGTGCCGGACGATGCCAAGATTCCGCTCGCGATCGTCTTCAGTGGCGGCAGCGGCATCCTGCCTGCGGCTGCGTACGCCGGTGCTGCCGCGCACGTGCCGAAGCCCGAGCTCGGGGCCATGGCCAACGGCTTCATGGCCCAGGGGGCGGCGATCGGCATGCTGCTGGGGCCGCCGCTGATGGCCGTGGTGGTCGGCGGCCTCGGCAGCTGGGAGGCCGCCTGGTGGTGCATGCTGATCTGCCCGGCAATCGGCCTCGCCATCACCACCGGCCTGTTCGGGATCGAACGCCGCAGGCCATGACCCTGGCGATGGCTCCGGGATAGAGCGCGTCCGGTTTTGACGGACGCGCGACAGGCCGCGACCGCGGCCCGCCGCTAATGCGGCGCGCCCGCGCAGGCGCCGGCCGGTCGCGCCGGCAGGCGCGCGGAAGCGCAGGACGGCCGGCTGCCGTGAGCGACAAATGACTAGAGTGTTTCCGTGCGCAACGGAAACGCTCTAGGAGCGTGCGGCGTCGACCGAGCGGCCGGCGAAGATCTCGCCGCGCTGGATCACCAGGCTGGCCGCCAGCACGATGACGACACCGGGGATGGTGAGGGCACTCGGCAGGCCCTTGCCCAGCGCCCAGTCGATGGCGATGACGAGGGCCGGCAGGAGGTAGCTGTAGGCCTGCACGCGGGTCGGCCCGATGCTGATGGTGCCCCACTGCATCAGGAAGGAGGCGATCACGGTCGAGCAGATCGCGACGAAGACGATCCCGCCGTACGCGAAGAGCGGCACATCGCTCCACGCTGCAGTCCATAGTGCCTCGTTTGCGATGAGCAGGAACCAGATCGCGTTGATGGTCGCGATCCAGAAGGTCATGACCAACACCGGCTCGCCCCGGTGGAAGAGCTTGACCAGCGGGCTGTAGAAGCCCATCGCGACGCAGCCTGCGAAGAAGATCAGGTCGCCCTCGTTGAGGTCGAGTGCGACGAAGCGGTCCCAATCGCCGCGGAAGACCACCCAGAGCGCGCCGATCAGGCCGATGCCAAGCGCCGCGAGACGATGCCAGCCCAGCCGCTCGCCGACGAGGATCGCTCCCGCAATCGCCGTGAGGCCGGGGATCAGGGTCGAGAGCGCGCCGGTGTTGAGCGCGCTGGTGGTACGCAGGCCGTAGAACATGCACCAGAAGAACGCGACCAGTGAGGTGCTGATCGCCGCGTAGCCTGCAAGCGTGCGCCAGCCCGGCCAGGCGATGCCGTGGCGCCAGGCGACCAGCGGAGCGAAGATCGCCATCGCCAGACCGAAGCGGATGAACAGCAACGCGCCGGTGTTCAGCTCGTTGGCGATCGCCTCGCCCACCGGATAGCTGAACGAGATGAGGAACATGGCGACGAACACCCCGGCGTGAACGCCGGGCGTGGAGACGCCGCGCGGGGGCTGGGACTCCGTCATGGCGCGCCACCGTGGCGCAGGGCCGCGCACAGGTCCAGCGCGGGACTCGTCTGCGGCTCCTTGAAGCCCTGCCCCGGCATTCCCATATGATGGGTGCCCGAGGGGGTGCCGCAGGACGGGTCCCCGACAGGGCATGGAACCGGTCCGGCCATAACGGCGGACCACTGACTGACTTGCTTACGAAAGGAGTCACACCATGCGTGCATTCGATCTTTCCCCGCTCTTCAGCACCACGGTCGGTTTCGACCGGATGGCCCGGCTGCTCGAGCAGGTGCCGAGCGAGACGGCGCCCACCTATCCGCCCTACAACATCCAGAAGATGGACGAGAACGCGTACCGCGTGACGCTCGCCGTCGCCGGCTTCGGCGATGACGAGATCAGCATCGAGGTGAAGGAGAACCTGCTCACCGTCGCGGGCAAGCTCGCCAAGGAGAATGGCGCGAACGAGAGCTATCTCCACCGCGGCATCGCCACCCGCGCGTTCGAGCGGCGCTTCAACCTCGCCGATCATATCCAGGTGACGGGCGCGGCGCTCGACAAGGGGTTGCTGCACATCGACCTGGTGCGCGAGCTTCCCGAAGCGCTCAAGGCGCGCAAGATCGCCATCGAGACCGGCGGCCAGAAGCGGATCGACCGCAAGGCCTCCTGATCGGCCTGGATCGCGAGGTCGCCTCGCGGTCCCAACCAAGAGAGCGGGGCGCGGGCCAGAGGGCTCGCGCCCCTTTGCTATTGGCGCGGCCTTCTTTGTCCCGGTTTGCAGCGCGTTCGTATCACTACGTAGATAAAGAAGAATCTGCGCGCAAAAAATGGCCGAAGGCGATTCTCCGTGCTAACGTGCCAGCGGAACGAGCGGCGCGCCCTCCGGGCGCGCTTGGTTCTGACGCGGGAGGATGGAAATGGCATTGAGGAACGGATTGCGTCGCGGTATCGGCGGAGTGCTGGCCGCGGCGGTGGTTGCCGGCGGACTTTCGGTGGCGGCCACGACGACTTTCACCAGCGGCGAGGCTCAGGCCCAGGACGAGCAGTTCATTCCCTTGCTCGTCTACCGGACCGGGCCTTACGCGCCCAACGGCATCCCGGCCGCGAACGGCGCGCTCGACTATTACACGCTGATCAACGAACGCGACGGCGGGATCAACGGCGTCGCGCTCGCCTTCGAGGAGTGCGAGTACCGCTACGACACCAAGCTCGGCGTCGAGTGCTATGAGCGCCTCAAGAACCAGGGGGCGACGGGGGCGTCGATCGTCATGCCGCTGTCCACCGGCGTGACCTATCAGCTCAACCCCAGAGCGCCAGTGGACCAGATTCCGGTGCACTCCATGGGGTACGGGCAGACGGCGGCCTCCGACGGGCGCGTCTTCCCGTGGACCTTCACCTTCCCCACCACCTACTGGAGCCAGGCCTCGGCCTTCATCAAGTTCGTGGGCGCCGAGGAAGGGGGCATGGAGAATCTGGCGGGCAAGACAATCGCCCTCATCTACCACAACAGCCCCTACGGCAAGGAGCCGATCCCGACGCTGCAGGTGCTGGCGGAGAAGCTTGGCTACACGCTCGAGCTGCTTCCGGTCGACCATCCGGGGCAGGAGCAGCGGGCAACCTGGCTGCAGATCCGCAAGATCAGGCCCGACTGGACCTTCCTTTGGGGCTGGGGCGTGATGAACCAGGTGGCGCTCAAGGAAGCCGCCGCCATCGCCTATGACATGGAGAAGTTGATTGGCGTCTGGTGGTCGTCGAGCGAGTCCGACGTGGTGCCGGCCGGCGACGCCGCCATCGGCTATCGCGGCGGCTCGTTCCACTCGCCGGGCGCGGGCTTCGCGCTCCACGACGAGATCCTGCAAGCCCTCTACGGTGGAGACGCGGCGGCAGCAGCCGAAAAGAACTTCGGCGAAGTTCTTTACAATCGCGGGCTGCTCAGCTCCGTCTACACGACCGAGGCGATCCGCACCGCCCAGGCAAAGTACGGCAACCGGCCACTCACCGGCGAAGAGGTGCGCTGGGGGCTGGAGAACCTCGACCTGACCGAGGAGCGGCTGGCGGAACTCGGCCTCGCCGGCTTCACCCCGCCGGTGAAGATCACCTGCGAGGACCATGAGGGCAACGGCCCCGTGATCATCCAGCAGTGGGATGGTTCGGCCTGGAACATCGTCAGTGACTGGATCGAGCCAATGCAGGATGTCGTGCGCCCGATGATCGAGGCGGCGGCAGCCCAGTACGCGGAGGAGAACAACATCACCCCGCGCGACTGCTCGCAGGAGATGTGACGGTACAATCGGAGAGTGTGGCCGGGGGCGGCGGCGAGGAAACCGCTGCCGCCCCTGAGGCTCTGCTGCGTCTCGACGCGGTCGAGGTCGTCTACGACCATGTGATCTCGGTTCTGCAGGGCGTCAGCATCGACGTCCCCGAAGGGGGGATCGTCGCTCTGCTGGGGCCCAACGGCGCCGGCAAGTCCACCACGCTCAAGGCGGTCTCCAATTTGCTGCGCGTCGAGCGGGGCGAAATCACCGGGGGCCAAATCCACTTTCGGGGCGAGCGTATCGACAAGCTGGCGCCGGGAGACCTCGTTCGCCGTGGCATCATCCAGGTGATGGAGGGGAGGCGCTGCTTCCCCCATCTCACGGTGCACGAAAACCTGCTGACCGGCTCCTATACCAGAAAGGACGGCAAAGCGGCGGTACGCGCCGACCTGGAGCGGGTCTACGAACACTTCCCCTCCCTCGCCGAACGGCGCCGCATCCTCGCGGGCTTCATCTCGGGCGGGGAGCAGCAGATGCTCGCCATCGGCCGGGCGCTGATGTCGCGGCCCACCATGGTCCTGCTCGACGAACCCTCGATGGGCCTCGCGCCGCAGGTGGTGGCTCGGATTTTCTCAGAGGTCCGCCAGCTGAACAGGGAGGAAGGGGTCACGTTCCTGCTCGCCGAGCAGAACGCCAACGTGGCGCTCGGCGTGGCCGATTACGGCTATATCCTGGACAGTGGCCAGATCGCCCTGGAGGGTACGGCGGCGGAGCTCCAGGACAACCCGGCGGTGAGAGAGCATTATCTCGGACTTTCGCACGCCGTGGAGGCTGCATCGGATGAGGGCGGCCATGCCGGCTGAGGCAAGAGTCGGTCACCCTGAGCCGGGCGAGCCGATGCTCAGCGTGGAGGGTATCGCGCTCCGCTTCGGCGGCGTCCAGGCGCTGGCCGGTGTCGAGTTCACGATTTATGCCGGCGAGATCTGCGCCATCATCGGGCCCAACGGCGCCGGCAAGACTTCCATGCTCAACGTGCTGAACGGCGCCTACCAGCCGAGCGAAGGCACCATCACCTTCAAGGGGCGCACGCGCCGCAAGATGCATCCGCGTGTCGCCGCCATGGAGGGCATGGCGCGGACCTTTCAGAACGTCGCGCTGTTCAAGGGCATGAGCACGCTCGACAACGTCATGGCCGGCCGCAACCTCAAGATGCACAGCAACTTCGTCGCCTGCCTGCTGCCGGTGGGGCCGTCGCGGGCGGAGGAAGCGCGCCACCGCGCCTATGCCGACGAGGTCATCAGCTTTCTCGAGATCGAGGACATCCGCAACGTGCCCGTGGGCCGTCTGCCATACGGCCTGCAGAAGCGGGTGGAGCTCGCGCGTGCGCTCGCGGCCGAGCCCGATCTGCTCCTGCTCGACGAGCCCATGACGGGGATGAACCGGAGCGAGAAGGCCGAGATGTGCCGCTTCGTCCTCGAGACCAAGGCGCGGTTCGGCACGACCATGGCCCTGATCGAGCACGACATGAGCGTCGTGATGGAGCTCTCTGACCACATCATCGTGCTCGACTACGGCCGCAAGATCGCCGACGGCACGCCCGAGGAAGTGCGCAACGACCAGACGGTGATCGACGCCTATCTGGGTGTCGCGACCGAGGACGACGCGTGATGGAGTTCCTCTGGGACTTCTTCGTCGCGCCTTTCCTCGACATGATCGAGTACCCGACATTCCTGGGCGAGGTCGCGATCTCCGGTCTGCTCACCGGCGTTATGTACTCGCTCGTGGCACTCGGCTTCGTGCTCATCTTCAAGGCCTCGCAGGTGTTCAACTTCGCTCAGGGCGCGATGGTGCTGTTCGCCGCCCTGACCCTCGTGGGCCTGATGGAGCACGGTGTCCCGGTCTGGGGCGCGTTGCCGGTCACGGCCATCGTCATGGTCGCGCTCGCCTTCGCGATCGAGCGCGGGATGCTGCGCCCGCTGATCAATCAGCCGCCGATCACGCTCTTCATGGCGACCATCGGGCTGAGCTTCCTGCTCGAAGGCGCCGGCGAGTGGGTCTGGGGCTCGAATGTGAAGGCGCTGGACCTGGGCATTCCGTCTTCACCGGTCGATGTCGCCGGCATGCTGCTCAACGAGTTCGACATGATCGCCGCCCTGGTGGCGGCAGTGCTCGTGGCGGCGCTGGCGCTGCTCTTCCAGCACACGCCCATGGGCCGCGCGCTGCGCGCCGTGGCCGACGATCCCCAGGCCGCGCTCTCCCTCGGCATCTCGCTCAGGACGATCTGGATCATCGTCTGGTCGGTGGCGGGCATCGTCGCCATCGTCGCCGGCATCATGTGGGGGGCGAAGAGCGGCGTGCAGTTCAGCCTGTCGCTGATCGCGCTGAAGGCGCTGCCCGTGCTCATCCTGGGCGGACTGACCTCGGTTCCCGGCGCAATCGTCGGCGGGCTCATCATCGGTCTCGGTGAGAAGGTTGCCGAGGTCTATTGGGGTCCGGTGATCGGCGGCGCGATCGAGAACTGGTTCGCCTACATGCTGGCGATGCTGGTTCTCATGTTCCGGCCCCAGGGCCTGTTCGGCGAAAAGATCATCGAGCGGGTGTGATCGTGCTCAGCTATTTCAACGACCTCTACGGCACCTTCTTCGCGACCCGCTCGCGCACGATCAATACGGTCTTCGTGACCGTGATCTCGCTGCTCGCGCTCTTCGCCGTCCCGACGCTCGCCAACGAATACTGGCTGCAGGCGATTCTGATCCCGTTCCTGGTCTTTGCGCTCGCAGCGCTCGGGCTCAACCTGCTCACGGGCTTCGCCGGTCAGCTCTCGCTCGGCACCGGCGGCTTCATGGCGGTCGGTGCCTACGCGGCCTTCAAGATGACAACAGCGTGGCCCGAGATGGACATTATCGCCATCTTCTTCATCTCGGGCTTCTTCGCTGCCGGTGTCGGCATCCTGTTCGGGCTGCCGAGCCTGCGCATCAAGGGCTTCTACCTGGCGGTGGCGACCCTGGCCGCGCAGTTCTTCCTGATCTGGCTCTTCAACCGGGTGCCGTGGTTCTACAACGACAACCCGTCGGGCACGATCACGGCGCCGCCGCGCACCTTCGCGGGCGTCATGGTCACGGGGCCCGAGGCCGCCGCAGAGGTGCGCTATCTGGTGGCGCTCGTCTTGTTGGCAGTCTTCGTCTTCTTCTCCTGGAATTTGATGCGGAGCCGCTTCGGCCGCGCCTGGATGGCGGTGCGCGATATGGACGTGGCCGCCGAGATCGTCGGCATCCCACTGCTCCGCACCAAGCTGCTCGCGTTCGGCGTGAGCTCCTATCTCTGCGGCGTCGCCGGTGCGCTCTTCGTCTTCCTCTACCTGGGCAGCGCCGAGACTATCGCCTTCGACGTCAACGTCTCCTTCCTCGTGCTCTTCATGATTATCGTGGGCGGCCTCGGGTCGATCGCGGGCTCCATTATCGGCGCCGCGTTCATCACCATCCTGCCGATCTTCCTCACCAACCTGAACCCGATCCTGGGCATCGACCTCGCCGTGGACATCGCCAAGCATATCGAGGTCATCATCTTCGGCGGCCTCATCATCGTGATCCTGATCCTTGAGCCGCACGGCATCGCCCGCCTCATCGCCATCACGCGCGAGCGCCTCCGCATCTAACCCGTATTTCGGGTCAGCGCCCGCGTCGTTCCGGAATGATGCCGCGTGGGCTGAAGCGCATGACGACGAGCAGGATCAGCCCCATCACAATGAGGCGCATGTAGGCTGCGCTGTCGAGCAGGTGGGCCCGCAGCGGGTTATCCTCGGGCAGCCCGGCGGTGATCGCGTCCATCAGCCAGAAGCCGGCAGGCTCGGCCTCGACCCACACGAACCAGACCAGGAACCCGCCGAACACGGCGCCCCAGTTGTTGCCCGAGCCGCCGACGATCACCATCACCCAGACCAGGAAGGTGAAGCGGAGCGGCTGATAGCTGCCCGGCGTGAACTGCCCGTCAAGCGTGGTCAGCATGGCGCCCGCGATCCCCATTACCGCCGCGCCGAGCACGAAGATCTGCATGTGGCGCCGGGTCACGTCCTTGCCCATCGCCGCCGCCGCGTCCTCGTTGTCGCGGATGGCGCGCATCATGCGCCCCCAGGGCGAGTTCAGCGCGCGCTCGGCAAGCCAGACGATGGCGATCAGGACCAGCACGAAGAGGACCGCATAGCAGAGCTTCACGAAGATGCTGGAGCCCGTGATCGGGTCCGCGCCGAGCCAGTGGACCAGATCGAGGAACCAGGGGCTCTGCTGCAGTTCGATTTCATAGGGCACCGGCCGGTCGAGGCCCGTGACGTTCTTCACACCGCGGCCGAGCCAGTCCTCGTTCTTGATGACGGTAATGACGATCTCGGCGATGCCGAGCGTGGCGATGGCGAAGTAGTCCGAGCGCAGCCCAAGCGCGACCTTGCCGATGAGCCACGCCGCGCCGGCGGCGAGCAGCCCGCCGACTGCCCAGGAGAGGATGATCGGCAGGCCAGCGCCGCCGAGATAGCCGGTCGTGGAGCTGTCGATGCGTTCGATCTCGTCCACCGCCGGGTCGAAGAAGATGCGGGCGACGAAGAAGCCGGCGACGACGATGATCGCCGTCCCCGCCGTGCGCAGCGCCTTCCTCCGCACGAGGCGGCGCAGCAGAACGATCAGAAGAGCGGCCGCCACCACCACAGCGAGCGCGATGCCGAGACCCGCGCCGCCTGCGGACCACGCTTCCGTCACCGGCGATTGCGAGATGAGCACGCCGGCCAGGCCGCCGAGCGCGGCGAAGCCCATCACGCCGACGTTGAGCAGGCCGGCGTAGCCCCACTGCATGTTGAGGCCGAGCGCCATGATCGCGGAGATCAGGCAGAGATTGAGGATCGAGAGGCTCACCACCCAGGACTGGCCGACTCCCACCGCGATCAGCAGCACCGCCATGCCGACGAAGAGCAGAGGCGTGCGGAGCCTGGGCGCGTGAAGCCTGGGCGTGTGGAGCCCTGCCTTCATGACAGCACCCGCCCGCGAAAGATCCCGGTCGGGCGCACCAGGAGCACGACCACCAGGATCACGAAGGAGATCGCGAGCTTGTAGTCGGTCGAGAGCAGCTGCATGAGCCCGCTCGGCTCCCAGCTCTCGGGCACCAGGTAGCGCAGGAACTTCTTGTAGGCGTATGTCACCGCGGTTTCGGAAAGCGCCACGATGAAGCCGCCGGCCACCGCGCCGATGGGATGGCCGATCCCGCCCAGGATTGCCGAAGCGAAGATGGGCAGCAGCAGCTGGAAGTAAGTGAAGGGCTTATAGCTCTTGTCGATGCCGTACATGGTGCCGGCCACCGCCGCGAGCGTCCCGGCGATCAGCCAGGCGTAGAACACCACGCGGTCCGGGCTGACGCCGGAGAGCAGCGCCAGGTCCTCGTTGTCCGAATAGGCGCGCATCGCCTTGCCGGCCCGCGTCCGGTGCAGGAACCAGAAGAGCGCGGCTACGGCGATCGCGGCGACGCCGAGCGTCAGCCCCTGCGAGAGCTTGATCGCGAGGCCTTCCTTCAGCCCGGTCGCGGCCTTGAATTCGGAGGCCTTGATGATGAAGCGCGCACCGTCGGCGAGGCGCCGGTCGTCGGGGCCGATGATGAAGCGAACGATGCCCTGAAGCGCGAACATCACGCCGACCGAGGCGATCAGCAGAATCACCGGAGGGCTCTTGCGCCGCCGGTAGAAGCGGAAGACGACGCGGTCCGCAGCCAGGTTGAAGGCCGCCGCGCCCACGATCCCGAAGGGCAAGGCGATGAGCGCCGTCGGCAGCGGCGCGATGCCGACGCCCATCCCCTGGAACCACCACGTGGTCAGCAGCACGACCATGGTGCCGAACGCCATCACGTCGCCGTGGGCGAAGTTGGCAAAACGCAGGATGCCGAAGATGAGCGTGACCCCGAGGGCGCCGAGGGCGAGCTGGGAGCCGTAGGCGACGCCCGGCACGATGACGAAATTCAGCAGCAAGACGATCGCATTCGCGACGTCGGTCATGGGCTACCCGCCGAGGAACGAGCGCCGGACTTCGGGGTCGGCGAGGAGCGCTTCGCCGGTGTCCGTGTGGCGGTTCTGACCGGTGACGAGCACATAGCCCCGATCGGCGATGGTGAGCGCCTGGGCGGCGTTCTGCTCGACCATCAGGATAGCGATGCCGGTGGCACGGATCTCCAGGATGCGGTCGAAGAGATCGTCCATCACCACCGGCGAAACGCCGGCGGTGGGCTCGTCCAGCATGAGCAGCCGGGGCTCGGTCATCAGCGCCCGGCCGATGGCCACCTGCTGGCGTTGGCCGCCCGAGAGCTCGCCGGCGGGTTGGAGCCGCCGCTCCTTCAGGATCGGGAAGAGGTCGAAGACCCGCGCCATGGTGTCGGCCACACCGACGTCGCGGATGTAGGCGCCCATCTCCAGGTTTTCCTGGACGGTCATGGTGGTGAAGACGTTGCGCTCCTGGGGCACAAATCCCATGCCTTTGCGCACGCGCTCCTGCGGGCTGAGCCGGGTGATGTCTTCACCGTCTAGCCGGACCGTGCCCTCCCGCAGCATGATCATGCCAAAGACCGCCTTCATCGCGGTCGACTTGCCGGCGCCGTTGGGCCCTACGATGACGGCGACTTCTCCCTGCTCGGCCTCGATCGTGCAGTCGCGGATGATGTCGGCGCCGCCGTAACCGCCGGTCATCCCCTCGCCCGTGAGAAAGCTCATGATGCGCTTGCGCCGCGCCGCCGGCCGCGCCCGAGGTAGGAATCGATGACCCGCTGGTCCGCCTTGACCTCGGCCGGCGAGCCTTGGGTCAGCACCTTGCCCTCGGCCATGACGATCACCGGCTGGCACAGGCGTGAGATGAAGTCGATGTCGTGCTCGATCATGCAGAAGGTGTAGCCGCGCTCCCGATTGAGGCGGAGGATCGCGTCGCCTATGGAGCGCAGCAGCGTGCGGTTGACGCCGGCGCCCACCTCGTCGAGGAACACGATTTGCGGCTCGGCCATCATCGTCCGGCCGAGCTCCAGGAGCTTCTTCTGCCCGCCGGAAAGCGCGCCCGCGCGCTCGGTGGCGACCCGCTCCAGGCCGAGGAACGTGACGACGTCCCAGGCGCGGTCGCGAATCTCCGCTTCCTGGACACGGACCTTGCCGCGGCGGAACCAGGCGTTGACCAGCGTTTCGCCGGCTTGTCCGCCCGGTACGGTCGTCAGGTTCTCGAGGACGGTGAGGCTCGAGAACTCATGCGCGATCTGAAAGGTGCGCAGCACGCCCCTGTGGAAGAGCTGGTGCGGCTTCAGGCCGGTGATCTCCTGCTCCTGCAGGAACACCCGGCCCTCGGAGGGTGGGTAGACCCCGGCGATGACGTTGAAGAGGGTTGTCTTGCCGGCGCCGTTGGGGCCGATCAGCCCGGTGATCGACTCCTCTTCAATCTCGACGCTGACACCGTCGACGGCGCGGATGCCACCGAAATGCAGATGCAGGTTCTCGACCCGGATCATGGCAGGCACGTCGGGTGCGCAGCCTGCCGGGGCGGGAGATTCGGCCGGCGGCCCGGTCATCGCTGGCCGAGCCGCCGTCCGTCTTGAGCGGTCTAGCGGATTTCCTTGTCCACGAAGGCGCCGCCCTCGACCTCCTTCACGGCGTAGGAGCCGGCGGCCTCGCCCACATCGGTAAGCTCGACGCTGGACGCGCCGACATAGTCGACGTCCCCGCCGTCGGCGAGGATCTGGAGCGCCTTGCCGAGCTCGCCAGGGCCGATCGGCTCGCCCGGTGCGTTGGCGACCTCCATGACCCTGGAGGCGAACGCGCCGCGGTCCGCCGAGCCCGCCGCCTGCATGGCGAGCGCGATCAGCGCAGCCGCGTCATAGGATTCACCCCGGAACGGGCCGTCGCCATCCACCCCGTTGGCCGCTGCAAGCTCGACGAACGCCGCAGCGCCTGCGGAGGCAGAGCCCGGCGCCGTGCCGATGGTGCCGTTCAGCGCATCGCCGATCGCCTCGATCAGCGAGTCGCCGATCATGCCGTCGCCAACGATGAAGTTCTCGAAGGCGCCGGTGTCGACGGCCCCCTGGATGATCCCCTTGCCGCCCTGGTCGATATAGCCAAAGACCACAAGGTGTTCCGCGCCCGAGGCGGCGAGCGCGCCCACCTCTGCCGAATAGTCGCCCTTGCCGTCCTCGTGCGCCGCCGAGATCTCGACGGTGCCGCCGAGGGCGGCGAACGCCTCGCCGAAGCTGCCGTCGAGGCCCTTGCCGTAGTCGTTGTTGGTGTAGGTGACGGCGACGCTCGTGATGCCGCGCTCGATCAGGACCTCGGCGAGCACCTGTCCCTGCCGCGCATCCGACGGCGCGGTGCGGAAGAAGAGGCCGTTGTCCTCGATCGTGGTGAGCGCCGGCGAGGTCGCTGACGGCGAGATGGTGACCACGCCGTTCGGCACCGAGACGTTGTTGGTGATGGCGATGGTGACTCCCGAGCAGTCGGCGCCGAAGATCGCGGCGACGCCCTCGGCGGTGACCAGGCGCTCCGCCGCGGCGGTCGCGGCGGCGGCGTCGATGCAGGTCGAATCGCCCCTGACCGGGACCATCGCCTTGCCACCGAGGAAGGCGCCCGAATCCGACACTTCCTTCATGGCCAGCTCAGCCGAGTCCGCCATGGGGGGCGTCAGAGACTCGATCGGGCCGGTGAAGCCGAGAATGACTCCGACCTTCACCTCGTGGCCGTCGGCCTTGCCGTCCGCCGCCAGGCCAAGACACAGCGCGGCGGCTGCCGCGGCGAATGCAACCCACTGAATCCTTTTCATAATTCCTGCCTCCCTATCCGCGGGTGGTGGCCGCGCGCGCCAACGATGGCCCGATGGGCCGACCGGTTGAGCAAATCATAGCCCGCTTTGCGCGCCGATTCGAACGGAATGGGAATTGGGTAAATGGATTGCATTGCGGCGCCCGCAGCGCGACCACGCGTTGACGGGCCGCAGGGCAGGGACTATCTGTGCCCAAGCGGCGCATCAGGCGGATGACGCGATGGTGGACGTGCAGATCGAGCGGCCGACCACGTCCGTCACGGACGATGCGGCGGCGCTCGCCGACCCGGGCGTTTCGCTGGAGCGCGGCGTCGCGGCACTGCGCGCGGCGCTGGGCACGATGCCGGCAGGCGCCGGCATCTACTGCATGCGCGACCGGCACGAGAAGCCGCTTTACGTCGGCAAGGCCAAGAGCCTGAAGAAGCGCGTCGCGACCTACGTCAACGTCCGCACGCTCTCCGTCCGCCTGCAGCGCATGATCGCGGCCACGACGTCGGTCGAGGTGATCACCACCGAGGGTGAGGTCGAGGCGCTGCTGCTCGAAAGCAACCTGATCAAGCGGCTCAAGCCGCACTACAACATCCTGCTCCGGGACGACAAGTCGTTCCCCTACATCCTGCTCCGCCGGGGCCATACCTGGCCGCAGATCACGAAGTATCGCGGCGCCAGGAGCGGGCAGGGGGACTACTTCGGCCCGTTCGCCTCGGCCGGCGCGGTGGACCTCACGATCAACGCGCTGCAGCGGGCGTTCCCGCTGCGCTCGTGCTCGGATTCGGTGCTGGAGAGCCGCACCCGGCCCTGCCTGCAGTACCAGATCAAGCGCTGCACCGCGCCCTGCGTCGGGCGCATCAGCAAGGGCGACTACGACGGGCTGGTGGAGGAGGCGCGGGCCTTCCTCGCCGGGCGCAGCCGGGAGGTTCAGCACCGGCTCACCCAGCGGATGACCGCAGCGAGCGACGCGCTCGAATTCGAAACCGCCGCAGCCTATCGCGACCGCATCAAGGCCCTCGCCCATATCCAGATGCGCCAGGGCATCAACCTGCCCTCCATGGGCGATGCCGATGTCGTCGCCATCCACGAGGAAGCGGGCCAGGCCTGCGTGCAGGTCTTCTTCTTCCGCTCCGGGCAGAACTACGGCAACCGGGCGTTCTTCCCGCGCCACGCGGCAGACGAGCCTGTTGAGGCAATCCTCCGCGCCTTCATCGGCCAGTTCTACAGCGCGCGGGAGGCGCCGCCGCTGGTCCTGGTGAACCGGCCGTTGGCGGAAGCTCCGTTGCTCGCCGAGGCGCTCACGCTCAAGGCGGAGCGGCGGGTCAGGCTCCATCGCCCGCTGCGCGGCGAGAAGCGCAAGCTGGTCGAGGACGCCGAGCGCAATGCGCGGGAGGCGCTCGCCCGCAGGCTCGGCGAGAGCACGGCGCAGCGGCGCCTGCTGGAGACCCTGGCTCAGACATTCGGGCTGGAGAGCGCGCCCGACCGGATCGAGGTCTACGACAACAGCCACATCTCGGGCACCGATGCGGTCGGCAGCCTGATCGTGGCGGGGCCGGAGGGCTTCATCAAGAACGGCTATCGCAAGTTCACGATCCGGTCTGTGGCCGCGCCGGACCCGGCCGCGCCCGGCGACGACTACGCCATGATGCGCGAGGTGCTCACCCGCCGCTTCTCCCGCCTGATCAAGGAGGACCCCAGCCGCGCCGGCGAATCGTGGCCGGACCTGGTGCTGATCGACGGCGGCGCTGGCCAGCTGGGCGAGGCGCGCCGGGTGTTCGCCGATCTCGGCATCGCCGATCTCGCGGTCGCGGCGATTGCCAAGGGTCCGGAGCGCAACGCCGGGCGCGAGCGCATCTTCCTGCCCGACAAGCCGCCGATCTCGCTTGGCGCGCGCGACCCGCTGCTCTACTTCCTGCAACGCCTGCGGGACGAGGCGCATCGCTTCGCGATCGGCACCCACCGGGCCAAGCGGGCCAAGGCGCGCGTCCGCTCGGCGCTCGACGAGATTCCAGGCGTCGGCCCCCGCCGCAAGAAGGCGCTGCTCCACCGCTTCGGCTCGGCGCGGGGTGTGAGCCAGGCGGGTCTCGCCGACCTGGAGACCGTCGACGGCATATCGAGCGCTGTCGCGCGCGCGATCCATGACCATTTCCGCGCCGACCGCTGAGGGCGCCGGGGCCTCGGAAGCCATGCCGGAGGCCGACCCCTTGCGCGTGGCGAGCTGGCCCAACGCGGTCACGGGGCTGCGAATCCTCATGGTTCCCGTGCTGGTCGGCTCGTTCTTCATCGCCGGCGCGAGCGGGCTCTGGCTCGGCTTCGCGGTCTTCGCCGCAGCGGCGTTCAGCGATTTCTTGGACGGCTGGCTGGCGCGCAGGCTCGATCAGCATTCGCTGCTTGGCCGCATCCTCGATCCCATCGCCGACAAGCTCCTGGTGGCGGCGGCGCTGGTCATGCTGGCCACCGACGGACGCGCACCGGTGATCGCCGTGGTGGCGATCCTCCTGCGCGAGTTCCTGATCTCGGGCCTCAGAGAGGCGCTCGCCGGCAAGGTGGCGCTCCCGGTCCAGCCGCTTGCCAAGTGGAAGACCGCCGCGCAGATGTCCGCGATCGCCTTGCTGCTGCTGACCCCGGCCATCGCGCCCTGGTTGACCGAGGCCACAGGCACCGGGCTCGCCCACGCCGGCGAGGGTCTGCTCTGGCTCGCAGTGGTGCTGACCTGGGCCAGCGCGATCGGCTATCTTCGGGCTAGCGTGCGCGGCCTGCGAGCCGCGCGCCCGAAGCAGGAGGACTAGGTGCAGCGGTTCGGGGTCACGGGACTGAGCGACAGCGGCAAGACCACGCTGGTGTGCCGGCTGCTGCCTCAGTTGCAATCGCGCGGCTTGCGCGTGGCTACCGTGAAGCACGCCCACCACGGCTTCGACCTGCTGGCAGACGGGCATCCGGCCCAGGCGTGGCGCGCCGCCGGCGCTCGCGACATCGTGCTGGCGGCGCCCGACCGCTTCGCCCATCTCCGAGAGACCGGCGACGACGGCGAGCCGCCGCTGGACCGGCTGCTCGAGCGCATGGAGCCGTCCGACCTCGTGCTGATCGAGGGGTACAAGCGGGGCGGCCATGACAAGATCGAGGTAAGGCGCGGCGCGGGCGACGCACCGCTGCTCGCCGCCGCAGACCCCACTGTCGTCGCCATCGCCAGCGACCGGCCCGTGCTGGCGGCGGCCTCTCTCGGGCGCGCGGTCCCGGTGTTCGAAATCGACGACGTGGCGGTTATCGCCTCGTTCGTGGTGTCGCATTGCGCCATTGCCGGCAGCAACGAACCGATGTTGGCCCATGGCACAGCTTAGCGATGACTGCTTCGCCTTCGGCGGCGCGCTGACTCCGGCGGCGGAGGCGCTCGCGCAGCTCGAGAGCGTCGTCCATCCCATCGCCGAGACCGAGGCCGTGGGCCTGAAGGCGGCGAACGGGCGCATCCTGGCGGAGACCGTCGTCTCGGAACGCGCCGTGCCGCCGCACGACAATGCCGCCGTCGACGGCTACGCGGTCTTCTTCGACGACCTGAATGCCGCAGACGACACGCGGCTACCCTGCACCGGGCGGGCTGCGGCCGGGCATCCGCTCGGGCGACCCGCCGGGAGGGGCGAGGCGATCCGCGTCTTCACCGGCGCTCCGATGCCGGCCGGCCCCGACACCGTGCTGATGCAGGAAGACTGCCGCGTGGACGGGGATGCGGTCGTCGTGCCGCCCGGGATCAAGCGCGGCGCCAACCGTAGGCGCGCAGGCGAGGACATCGCGCCCGGCACGACCATCCTCACCGCGGGCCGCGCCCTCCGGCCGCAGGACGTGGGCCTCGCCGCCTCCATCGGACGCACCGAGCTTACGGTCTTCCGGCGGCTGCGTGTGGCGATCTTCTCCACCGGCGACGAGGTCTACGAGCCGGGCGCGGCGCTCGGCGAAGGCGGCATCTACGACTCCAACCGCTACGTCATCGCCGGCCTCGCGGAGCGGCTCGGCTGCGCCGTCACCGACATGGGCATCCTGCCCGACAGGCTCGACGCGATCACCGACGCGCTGGCCGAGCGGAGCCTCGACCACGACCTGCTCCTCACTTCCGGCGGGATGTCGACCGGCGACGAGGATCACGTCAAGGCCGCGGTGGAGGCCCTCGGCCATCTGCACTTCTGGCGCCTCGCCATCCGGCCGGGACGACCCATCGCCCTCGGCCAGGTCGGCCGCGTGCCCTTCATCGGGTTGCCCGGCAACCCGGTGGCCGTCATGGTCACCTTCCTGCGCTTCGCGCGCCCGCTGATCCTGCGGCTCGGCGGCTGCACCGAGGTCGAGCCCGCGCACTACCGGGTCCCGGCCGGGTTTGACTACAAGAAGAAGCGGGGGCGCCGCGAATGGCTGCGCGCGCGGCTCTCCACGCAGCCGGACGGCACCCTCGGGGCGGAGAAATTCGCCCGGGACGGCGCCGGGATCCTCACGTCGGCGGTCTTCGCCGACGGGCTGATCGAGCTGCCGGAAGACCTCACCACGCTGAGCGCGGGCACGATGGTTGATTTCCTCCCGTTCAACGAGATGTACCGATGACGCTGCTTTATTTCGCTTGGGTCCGGGAGCGGATCGGCCGCGATTCGGAGGAGGTCGCGCTCCCCGCCGATGTGCGGACGGTGGCAGCGCTGCTCGACTGGCTGCGGAGCCGCGGCGGCGGCTATGCCAGCGCGTTGGAGGACCTCTCGGTCATCCGCGTTGCGGTCAATCAGGAGTTCGCAGCGCCGGATCACGCGGTGGCCGAGGGCGACGAAATCGCGCTGTTCCCGCCGGTGACCGGCGGAGCCCTGCCGTGATCCGCGTCCAACGCGAGGACTTCGATATCGGTGCCGAGATAGAGGCGCTCACCGGCGGCAATGACCAGATCGGCGCCGTCGCGTCGTTCGTCGGCATCACCCGCGCCGACGCGGGCGAGGACGCCGGCGACGCGGTCTCCGCGATGACGCTGGAGCACTACCCGGCGATGACCGAGAAGCAGCTCTCGGACATCGAGGCCGAGGCGTGCCGGCGCTGGGAGCTCACCGCCTCGCTGATCGTCCACCGCTACGGGCGGCTCGAGCCCGGCGACCGGATCGTGCTCGTGGTGACCGCGGCCGCCCACCGCCGCGCCGCGCTCGATGCCTGCGCCTTCCTCATCGACTGGCTCAAGACCAAGGCGCCGTTCTGGAAGCGCGAGGAAACGGCCGACGGCGATCGTTGGGTTGCCGCGCGCGCGGCCGACGACCGCGCCGCCGAGCGCTGGCATAGCGGGTCATAATCCGGCTACCGAACCTTCAAACAACGGAACACCCCCCGCACCACAATTAGCACTCCTTATTCCCATGTCGGTTGTTGAGCGAATTCTGGTTATCAAGCACGGTGCGCTCGGAGATTGGGTCCTCGCCACGGGCTGCTTCGCGGCCATCCGCCGACACCATCCGTCCGCACGCATCACCTTGCTGACGACGCCGGCCTTTGCCGCGTTGGGCGGGCGTTGCGGCTGGTTCGACGAGGTATGGACGGATGATCGCCCGAGCATTCTGGCCGATCCCCTGGCGTGGATCAGGTTACGCAGCCGTCTGATCGATGGTGAGTTCGCACGCATCTATGACCTCCAGACTTCGAGCCGCACCGGCGTCTACTTTCGCATGCTCCCGCGCCGCCGCCGCCCCGAATGGTCGGGGATCGCCGACGGCTGCTCGCATCCGCACCGCAATCCCCAACGGCCGTTCGTGCACACGGTCGCGCGTCAGGCGGAACAGCTCGGAAATGCCGGCATCCGGGACGTACCGGCACCCACTCTCAAGTGGCTGGATGCCGATATCGACGAGTTGGCACCGCCCGGCGCCTTCGCGCTCATCGTGCCGGGCGGATCGGCACACCGGCCGGAAAAGCGCTGGCCGCTCGAACGGTTTGCCGACCTCGCCCGGCACTTGTCCGCACGCGGCACATCTCCGGTTCTAATCGGCGCTGCGGCCGAAGCGTCGGTCCTCGACGAGATCACGCGGCTCGCACCCGGCGCGATCAATCTCGGCGGTCGCACCAGCCTGGGTCAGATCGCCGCCCTGGCGCGACGCGCGACGTGCGCCGTGGGCAACGACACGGGTCCCATCCATATCGCTGCCACGGTCGGCTGCCCCACCGTCGCGCTGTTCGGCGCCGCCTCCGACCCTACGCAATATGGGCCGTGCGGAGAGGCCGTTGAAATCTTGCGCCGCATGCCGCTCGCTGGCCTTCCGGTTGCCGACGTCATCGCCGCTGCCGAGCGGGCAGCCCTGCGCGCCTGACCGCACCCTGAGGCGTGAAATGGCCCCGCTTGCATTGAGCAGAGACGACGAGCATGGCGAAACGCGGGACTTGAGCAGGCCGAGGCAACTCTTGACCGCGATCTTCTGCGGGTTCGCCGCGTTGCTGCCCATCGTCTGCGTCGTGGCGCCCAAGGGCACCGTGGTGCTTCTGCTGCTCGCGGCGCTCCTCGCCATCCCGACCTACTGGTGGGTGAACAGGCGAATGCCGGTTCCCGATTTGAGGATCGCGATCGCCCTCACCCTTTTCGTTCTCTGGTGCGCAATCGCCTCAGCCTGGAGTGCTGATGCCACGCGCTCAATTGTGCTGGTGCTCCGCATCGGCGTGATTTTCGCGGCCGGCATGGCTTTGTTCCCTATCGCGGCCGCATTGGACGACGCGGCGCGCGCGCGTGTCGGCCGATGGCTGATCGGCGGCTTCGTGCTGGCGCTCGTCCTCGTGAGCGCGGAGATCGCACTCGGCTATCCCCTGCTTCGCTTGTTCGAGGCAGCCGAGGCCGGCAAAAAGCTCGTCTGGTTCAATCGCAGCGCCGTCGCATTGGCGCTGATTGTCTGGCCGGTGACAGGCCTGCTCTGGGCAAGAGGCCTCGGCTGGAAAGTACTGGCTATCCCTGGGTTGCTGGGGATCGCCTCGGTTTTCCTGGAAAGTGCGGCGGCGACGCACGGACTTGTCGTGGGCCTAGCCGCCGCGTTGTTGGTTCTCTGTCATCGCAAGGCGGGCTTCCTCGTTACGACAGCGGCTGGTGCGATGGCATTCGTCGGAATGCCGTTTGCAGCATTGGAAATGCACAACCAGGGATGGCACGGGGCGGACTGGCTGCCAGCATCGGCCCAGCACCGCGTCGAGATATGGAACTTTTCCGTCCATCGTATCGCCGAGAAATCCTTGCTCGGATGGGGCTTCGACGGCTCCCGCCACATGGGAATGCTGTACCCGGATCCGAGTGACACCGGTCGCACCGTTGCGGCCTTGCACCCCCATAGCGTGCCGCTGCAAGTCATGCTCGAGCTCGGCACCGTCGGCGCCGTCATGGCGCTCGCCCTCCTGTGGCTCATCGCGAGGCGTCTGGACGGGGTATCCGGCCGGACACGGGTGTTCGGGCAGGCTCTTTTCGTCGCCGCCTTGGCCATTGGCTCAGTCGCCCACGGCGCCTGGCAAAACTGGTGGCTCGCCCTTGTTATCTCGGTCGCCCTTCTGGTGCCTCTCACCGCAGCGCCGGCGTCAACTGGCAATGACCCATTGAATGGACTGCCACCATGAGGGCGAGTGCGCTCACTCATACGAGCCGGGGAGCCTTCGAATCGATCGTTCGAGTTTTCAAGCTAATAATCTTCAATTGTTTCGGAAAGTAATGGATCAATTTCTTCGTTTTTCGATCATCACACACCAATTGTGTTCCAATTTATTCAGAGATTTCACTCGAAGTATAACGATGATATCCGGGTATAGTCTGATTCAATAGTTCATATTTATCTCTGTGTAATGTTATGTTATTGTCAGAATTATGACTGGATCCGGTTCCAATTATATGTGTTGCTATCGTCACGTTTTTTGTTGTGATGTCCTTGAGCGTCTTGTTAAAGAGACCGCTAAGGCGAACCCGCGCTCGCCCGGGTGGCTCCAGCGGGAAAGATCGCGGTGAATGTCGCGCACACCGCCAGGAGTCAGGGCTGGTGCGCCGGATGCCGAGCGGCGCGCGGCGCCGTTACAACGCTTCCCGGAATATGATCGTTACACGAGGGCGTGGCACCTGCGCGCGCGCGCTCAAGTGCGACGAAAGGAGACCATCCCCGCCATTGTCGATGCTATTCGTGGACGGTAATGAAGAGGCCTCGTCGGGAGGCCTTGGCCAGCCACCTGCCCGCATCACCACCTGCCCAAAGGCAAACGATATATCGCGCCTGACGGCGATAACTGTCTGTGTTTTCGTTGATTTTTGAGGGGTGTGATGGTCGCGCGCTTTATGTGGCAGCGCGTGACGATGATGACGGGCGGAGTCCTGTGATTTCGGCGCGTTACGCGGTGAAGCCGCGGCGGCCCGTCGTGATGACGGCACCCGGGTCGCCCTTCGGTGCCTCCTCGTTCCCGGGACGTGACGCCCATGCCGCGTCGTAGCACGCTCGTGCTGAGCGGGCGGGAGGTGGACCGGCTGGCGGTCGCGGGCAGGGACCGGATCTTCTGGGACCGCGAGCTGGCCGGCTTCGGGGTCCGGGTCTACCCCTCGGGGCGGAAGGTCTACGTGGTCCAGAGCCGGGCGCGGGGCGGACCGAAGCGCGTCACGCTGGGCACCCACGGCGAGCTCACCGCGACGCAGGCCAGGCTCCGCGCCGGCCAGGTCATCGACCGCATCAAGGGGGGCGGAGACCCCATACCGCCCCCGGCCCGGGCCGGCGCCACCATCGCCGACCTCGCCGAGCGCTACCTGAGCGCCCATGTGGCCCAGAACTGCAACGCCCATACCGCCGGCATCTACCGGGGCTCGCTGGAGAACCACATCCTGCCGGCGCTCGGCATGATGCCGCTCGCCATGGTCGAGACCGCCCATGTGGCGGCGCTGCACTACCGGCTCCGGGAGACACCCCGTGCCGCCAACCGCGCGCTCTCGGTGCTGTCGAAGATGTTCTCGCTGGCGGCTGCGTGGGGGCTCGTGCCCGACGGCGCCAACCCCTGCCGGGGCGTGCGCAAGTACAAGGAGAAGAAGCGCGAGCGCTTTCTCACCCGGGACGAGTACCGCAGGCTGGGCATGGCCCTCGCTCAGGCGGAAGCGGAGGCCGAGGCCGGCGTGGAGGGCGCGGTCTCGCCCTACGCCGTCGCGGCGCTGCGGCTGCTCATGCTCACCGGCTGCCGGCTCAACGAGATCCTCACCTTGCGCTGGGACGATATCGACCGCACCGCCGGCGAGTTTCGCCTGCGCGACGGCAAGACCGGCGCACGCATGGTGCCGCTGACGCCCACGGCGGAGAGGGTGCTGGCGGGGATCGCGCGCCTGCCCCACAACCCCTGGGTCATCGTCGGCAAGAAACCGGGCACGCACCTCGCCACCATCACAGCAGACTGGTATCGGCTGCGGTCGCGAGCGGGCCTCGACGACGTGCGCATCCACGACCTCCGTCACTCCTACGCGTCCCGCGCGCTCGCCGCCGGCGAGAGCCTCAGCATGATCGGCAAGCTGCTGGGCCACGCCGACATCCAGAGCACCGCCCGCTACGCCCATCTCGCGCGCGAGACCGAGCGCATCTCCGCCGCCAGGGTCGGCGGCAGCATCGGCGCCGACATCGGCACAGTTAAGGAAGGTCCCACCTCATGAACAAGGACGACCCCTCCCCATGAACATGTCACTTCTCTCACAGGGAACCATTACGGACCGCACCGTGGCGGCGCTCTCTGCCGAGAGCGACACCGTGGTCTGGGACCGCGCGCTCACCGGCTTCGGCGTCCGGGTCTATCCCTCCGGCGCCAGGGTCTACGTGGTCCAGGCGCGGGGGCCGGAAGGCACGAAGCGCATCACCGTGGGCCGGCACGGGGTGATCGGGGCCACGGAAGCCCGCAGGCGTGCCGCCCTGATCATCGCGCGTATCAGGGCGGGCGAGGCGCCCGTTCCGGAGGTTCAGAAGCCCGAGAGCGTCACCGTCGCCACCCTCGCCGAGCGCTACCTGCGCGAGCACGTGGCGGTGCGCTGCAAGCCCACCACGGCAACCCAGTACCGGCTTGCCATCGAGCGCTACATCGTGCCCGCCCTCGGCACCCGTCCGGTCTCATCCCTCGGCCGTTCCCAGGTCGCCGAGCTGCAGCACTCGCTGAGCGACCGGCCGGCCATGGCCAACCTGGTGATCGCGACCTTGTCCAGGATGATCGAGCAGGGCATGGCCTGGGGCGTGGCGGGGGAGATCAGCAACCCCTGCCGCTCCGCCCCGAAGTATCGCGCCCGGCGGCGCGAGCGCTTCCTCACCGACGCGGAGTTCCGCCGCCTGGGATCGACCCTTGACGAGCTGGAGGCGACCGGGCGGCTCTCGCCACACGCGGCGGCGGCGCTGCGCCTGCTGATGCTCACCGGCTGCCGGCGTAACGAGATCCTGACGCTGCGCTGGGAGGACGTGCATCTGCACACGCAGGAGCTGCGTCTTCGCGACTCCAAGACCGGCCCGCGCACGGTCTCGCTCTCGCCCGAGGCGGCGCAGGTTCTGGCGTCGATCGAGCGCCTGCCCGGCAATCCCTGGGTGATCCCCGGCGCCCGGCCCGGCGCCCGGCTTTCCAGCCTGTTCGAGCCCTGGCGCAAAGTGCGCGCCCGCGCGGGCCTCGACGACGTGCGCATCCACGACCTGCGTCACTCCTACGCGTCGCGCGCGCTGGCCTTGGGCGAGAGCCTGCCGGTGATCGCCAAGCTCCTCGGCCACGCCCAGATCCAGACCACCGCGCGCTACACACACCTCACCCGCGACGCCGTCAAGGACGCAGCCACTCGAGTCGCCGAGGGGATTGCAGAAGACATACTTATAGGTCACGCCCCGAACCGCGGCCCTGATTTGCGTGGGCCAAACGGAGCTCCGCGCATCGGTGTCGGGTGCAATGCGCGGGGTGCCCCCGCGGTGCACGGCTCCATGGTTAAGGAAAGGATGAGGGCATCGGCTGCCAGGGTTGCAGCCGAAATCGGGGAGGACATTCTGCCGCCGTGGCAGCGCGGGAAAGACCTGTCGCCGACTCGGTCCGAACCCGCCCCAACCGCCCACGCCGCATGATGAGGTGAGAGGCTCCTCAAGCAAGAACGTTCACTCAATAATTGTGTGCCGCGCGCGAATCGGCACTTGCATTCGCCGCTCGCATGTGGCGTGCTTGCATGGTGGCACATCGGATGACATGAGGGACGTCGTGACGGTGTGCAGCACAGCGGCGGTGACGGGGAGGATAGTCCTGGAGTGTCGACGCGGTTTACATGGGTTGACGGCACGGCGGATAGCCGGTATTGGCTTGAGTGCGTCGCCCGCTGCCTCGGGGTTCGCCCCAGGCATGTTGCAAGACATTGCGATGACTATGGACACCGCGCGACTCGTCTTGGTAAACTCGACGCTGCAGTCCACAAACGAGGCCTCCCGACGAGGCCTCTTCAGAATGAGGAGAGACTAGGAGCGGGACAGCGATAGGAGATTTCATACACCCTCCGAGTCTTCTACTAACCCACTGATATTACATTATATATTTTCTGTGGTCGGGTCTCTGTTCCCGGCCTTTGTTGTCCCCGAATTTGACCGCCGTCATCACTCCGGAAGCGATTGAATTCCAGCCCCAGCGTAGCCCTGCGTAGCCGATTCGGCGAAACGCTACACCCGCCCGACGAGGGTGCCCGCGCTGACGCAATCAAGACCCGTGGTGTGTGAGCCTGGCGCTGGCGGGCGCGCTGGTCCGGGCGGCGAGTCGCCGGGAGGCACGCCGGGAGCGCTTGGATTGGAGACGCCCGGCACCGGCCGGTCGTCTCCTACGCTTGACGTACATCGTCAACGGGCTACCTTGTTCCCCGATGATCCTCAGCTACAGGGACAGCAAGACCGAGAGATTCGCCGGCGGCCGAATGGTCCGGGACTTCCAGGGCTTCGAGCAGCAAGCGGCCAGACGGCTCTCGATCCTCAACGCCGCGCCGTCCCTCGACACGCTGCGCAACTTGCCCAGCAATCGGCTTGAGGCCCTCGGAGGGGATCGGAAGGGCCAGTACTCCATTCGGGTCAACAGGCAGTGGCGTATCTGTTTCGAGTGGCCGGAGGGTCAGCCGGGACCGAGCAACATCGAGATCGTGGATTACCATTCGTGAAGGGAGAATGATCGTGCTGAGACGCGCCATCCATCCGGGTCGTATACTGAAGGAGGAGCTGGCAGGAATCGGCGTCACGCCGACGGAGCTCGCGCGCCAGATCGACGTGCCCGCGAACCGCGTGAGCCAGATCATCAACGCCAGGCGTTCGATCACCGGCGACACGGCGCTCCGCCTCGGTCACTGGTTCGGCGTTGAGCCGGAGTTCTGGCTCAACCTGCAAGCGCACTTCGATCTGGTCTGCGCCGACCGGGCGAGGGGCGATACGATCAGGCTTCTGCCGACGAGAACCGATCTCGCCTCCGGCAGCGCTGTCTGACGCGGTATGGACCGGCGTTCCGGGCGCCGCAGAGCCGGCGAGGGTGGGATGGCGCGCGGCGCACCCGCCCAGCTTGACGGTAGCTCTCGCCGTCGCATTCATGAAGCTCATGGAGCCGCCATACGCCCGGTCACGGGCATGGTAGGGGATATGCAGGGATACCGGGAGCTCGTCGCATAGTGGGCCGGCACGCGATCACCTCGCTCTTCGACAACCGTCAGCATCTCCGCGCCATCGTCGCGGTGGCCGAGTTCGGCTCGATCTCGCACGCGGCCAAGGCGCTCGGCACAACCCAGCCCGCGCTCTCGAGAAGGCTTGCCGCTCTCGAGCAGGCGTCGGGCATCAGGCTCTTCGACCGTGATCGCCGCCTCGGCACCCGGCCCACCGTCATCGGCATGTACGTCATCGAGCTGGCACATGGTCTCTTGACCCAGATGGACAAGGCCGACCGCGCCCTCCTCGAGGTCAGGGATGCAACCGGACCGGAGCAGGATTGAGCGGCAGAGCCGCCCGCCATGCTGCCCCTGCCCGTGTTCCGGCCTGCCGCCTCCATATGAAGCGCCGCTCAACGGTCGCGAGAGGCCTACATGCTGATCCCCCGGCTGCGGCGCATGTGCCTTCCGTGTTTGCGGTCGCGCTGCTCTGCCTTTTCGCGCAGCTCCTTGAGTTTCTCGGGATCGTCGAGGATGTGGGCGAATCCTTTCCGGCTCTCGCTCGGGTCCAGGGGCTTGGCGGGCGGCTTGTCGAGCGTGTGAGCGAATCCTTGTTGCTCTTCTTCGCCCTTTCGCTCGCGCCGCGTTTCAGACTTGCGGCGCTCTTCGAGGATGTGAGCGAACCCCTGCTCCTGCTTCGGCGTCGGCTCGCGCCGGCGCTGTGATACTTCCGGCTTTGCGGCGCGTTCGCGGTTCTCGTTGAGCCGGTTGCGCAACTGCTCCACGGTGAGTTGTGCACGAGACCTGCCGATGGTGACCGCGTCGAGGTAGGCGCCGTACCTGTCGTCGTTGGCGAGGACGGCCTCGCCGGTGGCGGCCAGCATCTCGGCGGCGTCGCGCCACTGGGGCCAGGCGTCGAGACGGGCAACGGGAAGGCCGCGTTCCCCGGCATGGCGTTCGAGGGCCCTGTACGCCTCGACATGCCGCTCCGCTGCCGCGAGATAGTCTTCGGCGGTCTCTCGGGCAACGGTCTCGTCGTCGTGGTACGCGAGGAGTTCGTCGATCACGCCGCGTGCGCGGTCGGACAAATCTGGATGCTCGGCGAGCGCGCGCACTCGGCGGATCAGCGCGTCGTACCCTTCCACCAGCAGCATCGGAAGGTCCGGTTCCTGGGAGCGTGCGACGAGATCGTTCCAGTCCTGTTGCAGCTCCCTGTAGAGCGTCCTCCAGTCGGGCAGAGCCTCGCGTTCCAGGCCGGGCGCGACCGCATCCGAAGTCTGTGGCGGCAGGGACTCGTGCGGTGCGGGCTCGGCGGCAGGAGCAGTGATCCCGGCAGCGACCGCCTCGACCATCCCCTCCTCTTCGCGCACGACCTCCTGGCGCTCCGCGTCTTGGCGCTCCGCGTCCTGCCGCGCCCGGTGGGCGGCCCTGGCCGACACGGACCGCAGATACTTGCCAGCGCGCGCGTGCTGTCTGCGGAACTCCTCGATTTCACCCTGGCCGATACCGGCGCGCTCGGCCAGCAGGCGCTCGAACACCTGCGGACGGCGGCGGAAGGATGCGGCCTGCTTCATCAGCGCACCGTGGCGGTCGAGGGTCTCGCGGAAGGCCGGGCTGAGCGCCACCGCGTCGCCCTCGGCGCGCGCGCGCCGGCGAAGATCGTCCCACGCGGCCATGACCTCGGTGCGCTCCGCTGCGAACGCATCTACGGCGGTACCGTGGCGCCAGCCGTTGACGGCGTGACGGATTTCCTGGGCAATGCGCACGATCGCGTTGTCGTTGGCGGCAGCGACGGCCGCGGCTGCTTCCCCCTGCTCTTCGCCGGGACCGCCACGCATAGCACTCGCCAGCCGGGTCGCGCCGTTCCCAGCGCCGGCCCGCCCAAGCTGCGCGCGGCGCTGAGCGCCAGGCTGCGCGCGGAGCTGAGCTCCTTCGCTCGCATCCCGCCATGCGCCGTCGGCGATGTAGTCGAGCGCCGCCTCCTTGGGCCGGGAGCGCGACCAGCGCTCGGCCAGGTACGCCCGTACCTCGCTGTCCAGCACCGGCCGCTCCGCCTCGTCCTCGGGGAGGCTCTCGGCGATGTCGAAGACGATGGGAGAGCGGTTGACGTAGACGTCGATCCCCTCGCGGTGGCGAGTAGCAGCGGGATAGACGGTCTCGCGCGAGGGCCGGTCGTCGATCAGCAGGAACGCGCGATCCACCGTCAGCCCCTGGGCGGACGCGATGGTCATTGCATAGCCGTAGTCGATGCGGATGTTGTCGTGGTAGTCGCGGATCTCGTCGTGACGGAATTGCACGCACCTGCCGTCGTCGGTCCGCGCCGTGATGTGGACCGAAGGCTCAGCCTTGGACTCGTCCCACGACCTTCCGGGCTCATCCGCCATGACGTCCTTGCGCCCACCGGCCAGCCGGTTACGGGCCTTGCGCGAGATCGCTACTCCTTCCGCCTTTCGCACCTCGATGTCCTCGACGGTGACGACGGTGCCGTTGAAGAGCTGCTTCTGCCACTGTGTGGCGCCGATGCGGAGCCGGTCGCCGACGGCGATCTCAAGCGGCTCGGTCACCCGCCCGTCAAGGTCGCGGCTGACCTCGATCACCGCGCGCTTGATGTCGGTCCTTTCTCCGAGGACTCGCTCCCGCATGAGCCAGGAGAGCGCCCGCGCTTCTGCCTTCGTGCGTGCCAGCACCACGGCGGATTTGTGGGGCTCGGCGTTGGCGAGCCGCGCCCAGTCGTTGACCAGACCGGTCAGCGTTTTCTCTTCGTCGTAATGAAGATGCAGCCGGCCCCTGAGCTGCCACGCCTCGATGGCCTTCTCCGCTTCGCCGTCCCTGAGCGCCTCCGAGACCGCCACCTGCCACGGCGTGAACAGGGGCTTCTTCTCCATCGCCTCGTAGTCGGCGAGGATTCTTTTTTGCTCTTGCTGGTTGGTCAGTGCGGCTGCAAAGCGCGCCTGCTCCGGCGTCTCCTTGTGGACATGGACCAGCACGTCCTCCAGGTCCGCCTTCTGGCGCCTGATGCGGTCGACGCGCACGCTGCCGGCGACGTCACGGATCAGCCGCAACCCCGGCCCCGCCTCCACCGGCTGCTGCTGGCGGGTGTCGCCGGCGAACACCACCTTGGCCCCGTGGCGCTCGCAGAGTTGCAGGATGTGGTGCGCCTGGCGGGTCGACAGCATCCCCGCCTCGTCCACCACGATCAGGGTGTCGCGGCCGATCTCGAGCTGCCCCTTGGCCGCGAGCTTGAGCAGCTTGTCCACGCAGTAGGGACGCGCGTCGCAGTCGTCGCCGAGCGCCACGGCAGTCCGCCATGCGACGGCGGTGGGCACGATCTCGTAGCCGTGCTCCCTGTGAAGGTCGGTGATGGGCCTGAGCGTGGTGGTCTTGCCCGAGCCCGCCGCCCCCTCGATCACGGCCACACGGCCGCCCATCGCGGTGGCATGGCGAATGGCCATGGATTGCTCCTGGCTCAGCGGATAACCATCAGCCAAGAGCGCCTCCACCTTCTCCTTCACCGCCTGCTCCGGCAGGGCATGTCCTGTGTCGGACGCCATGGCCTCGGCCATGTCCTTCACGGCCTGTTCGAGGCCGAGGTTGTGGCGGGTGGAATAGACTTCGGTGTGGGCCATGCCGGCCAGCGACTCTGCCGTCGGCTTCTTCGGCTCCAGCCGCTCGATCTCGGGGTTGCGGCGCAGCCGCTCGATGGCGGTCGTCAGCGCTTGCGCGCCGATCAGACCAGCCGCCGCATTCGCCGCCGCCTCCACCATGTCCGGGCGGCGGAACACGGCCTCTTCCCGGGCCAGGTGGGCGGGAAGATCGTCGAGCCGGGCGGTCAGCTCCCGGATCTTTTCTCGCCCGATCTCGACCTTGCGCCCGGTCACGGACCGGATCAGCTCTTCGCGCTCGGCGAAGCCCTGCGCTTCCTCACGCCAGCGCCTATGACGTATCTCGGGATCGTTGTCGTGGGACTTGCTGGCCCTGGTCAGCTTGTTGACGCCGGCCAGGCGCGAGGCGTTGCCGCGCGAGGGAATGCCAAGCTCCCCCGCCTTGGCGACGATCGTCTTCCGACGCTTCGACCAGAAGACCAACAAATCCTCCGGCATGCCCTCGATCCGGGTGAAGGCGGCATCGGGACCGTACTGCTCCATGGTCACGCCGAGACGCTCGCGGAGGTTCCAGGCCAGTGCATTGCGGTAGACCGCGCCCGCCGCCTTGGCCCAGCTGTAGGCCGGGTACTGGTGCATGGCCCGCCACTTGCCGTCGTCACGGGTGCGGGCCGCGTTGAAAATGACGCAGTGGGTATGGAGCTGCGGGTCGTTCTCCCGGCTGGTGCCGTGCTGGAACATCGCCACCGGGATATCGGCAGGCAGGACCTTTATCCGCCCCTCCCGGTCTCGGATCCGGGTATAGGAGCAGTGACGGAGCACCGTTTCTTCCAGCGCCACTCGGGCCGCGTCGTTGTGCGCCTGCTCGATCTCACCGCGCAGCTCCGGATCGGCGATGGCCCAGAGCGCGGACACGCTCTTGTCGGCCGAGA
>JAPPNV010000375.1 GCA_028818565.1 Rhodospirillales bacterium
GCCGTGTTCTCCAAGCCGAGTTGACAGCACGCTGGAGGGCACGATCTCATCATCCACTGCAATTCGGTGCTCAACAAGGGGAATCCCCAGTCGCAAGATCCGGGAGGAAAGGCAAACCAATGCCGCCGACATCGAACAAGCCGCTGGCCGACGACACCCTCGAGCGATTGCGCGCCGTGAGCGTCGCCACGGTCACCATGCAGCTGCTCAAGCGCGGCCTGCGCCACCCCTTCATCCAGGCCGCCCGCCCGCTCAATCCGCAGCACGCCCGCGTCGCGGCGGAGGCCTACACGCTGCGCACCATTCCCATGCGCGAGGACCTCAGCACGACGGAGGTTCTGGCCGATCCGGAATACCCGCAGCGCAAGGCCATCGAGGCCTGCCCGCCCGGCCAGGTGCTGGTTTGCGACAGCAGGGGAGAGCAGCGCGCCGGGCTCCTGGGAGACATCCTGATCACCCGGCTCATGGTGCGCGGGGTTGCGGCGTTCGTCACCGACGGCCCGATGCGCGACGCGGCGGCGGTCGCCGCCATCGGGTTTCCGACCTTCTGTACCGGCAGCGCCGCGCCCGCCAGCCTGGCTGCCCATTTCGCCGCCGCCGTGCAGGATCCGATCGCCTGCGGTGGCGTCGCCGTGTTCCCCGGCGACGTGCTGGTCGGCGATCCGGACGGTGTGTGCGTCATTCCGCGCGGCATCGCCGACGAGGTGGCCCGCGCCGCCGGCGAGCAGGAACAGCTGGAGGAGTTCATCCTCGAACGCATCCGGGACGGCGCGCCCGTGCCCGGCACCTACCCACCGAACGAGGCGACTCTCGCCGCCTTCGAGGCCTGGCGGCGCGATCGGTCGTGATGCTTTGTGCGTCCAGCGTCCACTCAAACATACCGAAACTAGCGAACCTTCAGGACGAGCTTGCCCCTGAGGTGGCGTGACGCGCTGGTGGCGAGCGCGGACGCGGCATCCTCGAGCGGGAAGGTGCGAGTCTCGGGCACCCGGACGGCGCCCGCCTCGACCAGCTCCACGATGCGCAGCAGATGCGGCCGGTCGCGCCCGACCCTGGGGCGGAGGGCGGTCACGTCGTCGCGCGGGGGCTCCGGCGCCGTCGGGCCCGAGGCGATGAACGCCGCGCGGCCCCCTGGCTTGAGCACGGCGAAGGAGCGCTCGGCCACGTCGCCGCCCACGGTCTCGAACACGGCATCGCAGTCCGAGACGGCTTCCGCGAAGTCCTGCGCGTTGTAGTCGATCACCTGATCGGCGCCGAGACCGCGCACATAGTCGATGTTGCGGGCGCTGCACGTCGCGATGACATGCGCACCGATATGCTTGGCGAGCTGGATGCCGAAGCCGGCGACCCCGCCGGCCCCGCCCTGGATCAGGATCGTCTCACCCGGTTGCAGGGCCAGGGTGTCCTCGATCGAGACCACCGCCGTCAGGCCGATCAGCGCGAGCGCCGCGGCATCAATATGAGAGAAGCTGTCCGGCTTGCGCGCCACCAGCGCCGCCTTCACCGCGATCTTTTCGGCGTAGGCCCCTTCCTGGCCCACCGCGCAGACGCCGAACACCAGATCGCCCGGCGCGAACTCGTCCACGCCGTCTCCGAGCGCCGCGACCGCGCCCGAAAAGTCGCGCCCGAGCACGTAGGGGAACTCGCTGACCTGGCTGTAGCGGCCCGCCAGCACCTTGCAGTCCGCGCCGTTGACGCTGGCGGCATGGACGTCGATGACGACCTCGCCTGGCCCGGCCTCCGGGTCCGGCAGGTCGCCGTAGCGGATGACCTCGGGTCCGCCATGCTGCTCAAAATAGGCCGCCTTCATCGCCGTCTCTCCCGCTACGCCCAAGCGCGGCGAAGTCTATAGGGGATGCCTGTCGTGTCACGCCGGCGGCGGCGGGCGCCGCGAAGGGGCTAGACCGGCTGCCGCTTGACGGGAAGAGACTCTGTTCTCCCTACCCTGGCTCCCTGCAGGGCTGGTCATCGTGCAGAAAGGATATCGCTGGCCCGTTCTGCGACCGCGACGATGGCCGCGTTGACCGGACCCGTTGTGAGGCCCGGAAGGATGGAGCCGTCGACGATATAGAGCCCCGGCACGCCTGCGGCTGAAAGGTCGGGGCGGACGACGGCGTCGGGGTCCGTGCCCATCCTGCAGGTTCCGATCGGATGGTGATGCGTGAAGGCGGCGTGCTCGATGAACGCCGATCGCGCTTCCTGGCTCGTGAGATCGCCGGGCTGCGGCAAGAGTTCCTCGCCCCGCCACGGCGCATAGGCGTCTGCCCCGCCGAGACGGCGCGCCCAGTCGAGCGCTTCGAGAAATAGCGAGCGGTCCTCCGCCGCGCTGAGATAGGCGGGATCGATGATCGGCTTGTCGTGCGGGTCTGCCGAGGCAATGGTCAGATACCCGCGGCTTCGCGGGTGGGTGATGCCGAACATCAAGGTGTGCACTATCCAGCGCCGATTTTCTGTGCTAAGACAATGACGCAGGGTTGCAGGTTCCTCCTGAATACGGACGATACTACAGTGTATTAGGGTGAGACGTCAAGACCGGATGGGACTAGTTCGGAGCACACAAACGTGGTTCCTGTGTCACTGTGCAGTTGCATTAGGGGATATGAATATGGATTCTAGCATTGAATGGTTATATGATCATGATACCCGGTGAATGGTCTATGTGGACACAACAGAAACGATATCGTGGAGTCACTGAGGAGTAACAACGTAGGACTTCTTGTGGCCGTGCTTCCATAGTCCGATACAGTATGTCGCAGCTGATGCAGGCTTTTTCGGACGGATGGCGACCATGAAGGAGGATGCCAGCGGGCGTCGCCAGCGCGCCGTGATGGCGACCGATGCGGAGTGGGAACGGATCGGCCGGGCTGCTGCTGCGAGCGGCATGGACCTGTCGCGCTTCGTGATTCATCGCGCGCTGGACCGGGACCCCATTCCGGCGGAGGTCCTGCGCCGGGCGGTACGCGAGATGCTGGTGCTGTCCAGGCTGGAGGAGAGGCGGCTTCGCGGGGCCGGCGCGGGCGAGGCCTGGGAGGACGCCTGCGACGCGGTCGACGAATGGATCGAGCGGGAGGGCATGCTGGACCGGCTCACGGATCCGGGTGCTGCGAACCGCTGGAAGGCGATGGGGCCGGCCGGGGAGGACGCTCCATGATGGAGAACGC
>JAPPNV010000053.1 GCA_028818565.1 Rhodospirillales bacterium
GGAACATATTGAGAACATACCCTCTTCACGGCGGAGTGTCATGGATAAGCAGGAAAAAGTTTGTTGTGGTCCTGAGCGGACTGGACGTCCCCTGGGCGGTCCCGAGCGGTCCGGAGTATACTTAACCCATTGTTTTTACACTATTATCCCCGTTGACAGGCGTGATTCTCCGGGCTCTCCTGCGCTCCCTTCATGGCCGCAGGAGGCGACGCGGAGATGCAACCCGGACGGTTTTCCGATCTCGTCGAGACCTTTTGCCTGGGTCTCCGGGCGCCCGATCGGCGCCATCGGCGCCGGGTCCGGGGCGCCGTGGCCGCGCTCGTCTGTGCGGGACTGCTGTCGGGCTGCGGAGCGGCGGTCTGGGAGGAGGCGCGCGGCGCGGCCGATGAGGCGGCGCGCGGGATCTCGGCGCTGAGGGAGGCGCCGGAGGGGCCGCGCTTCTCGGCCATCCGGATGATCGAGCGCCCCTGGCTCGGACTGACACGGCAGGAGCGCGCGGCCGACGCGGCCCTGCCCGTGCGGCTGCTTCAGGCGGACGCGGTGACCCTGCCGCTCATGGGGATCGGCGAAGCCTCCGTTCTGGCCCGGCGGATCGAGGCGGCGGCCGGGATTCCTGTGCGCTTCATCGGAGAGGGTCCCGGCAACGGAGACGCCTCCCCGGCCGGCACACCCCCCGGATTCGGCGTCGACCGGCTCTCGCCGGACGGCGGCGTCTGGACCGGTCCTCTCGATGCGCTGCTCGAGACCTGGACGGAGCCGAAGGGCTATGCCTGGCGCTATGGCGGCGACGGCGGCGCCATCGAGATCGTGCGCCGCGAGTCGGCGGTGTTCCGCATCAACGCGCTCGCCGGCACGCAGCACTACGCGGCGTCCGGCTCGACCGACGACGCCGCGTCGGGCGGCGACGAGGGCGGCGGCGTGCTGACCCGCCAGTCGATCGCGGCCGAGACCGAGTACGACCCCTGGCCCGAGATCGAGGCGCAGGCGAAGGCGCTTGCCGGACCGGGCGCCTCGGTGACGGCGGCACCGTCGAGCGCGTCGGTGCTGGTCAGCGGCACGCCCCGCGACGTGGACAGGGTGCGGGGCTTCCTGCGACATCTCAACCGCGAGGTGCTGCGCCCGGTCACGCTCTCGGTGCACGTCTACACGGTGCGCATGGAGCGCGAGGCCGACTACGACTTCGGCCTCGCCGCCCTGGTCAGGGAGCTGTTTGGCACCTCGGCCCAGCTCGCGGTGTCGCCCGAGTCGGTGGCCATCGTCAGGCCGTCCGCTGCGGTTGGCGACACGCTGTCGGCGACGGTGCGGGCGCTGTCGCGCGCGGGCACGGTCTCGCGGGTGCTGTCCGCCGACATTCCCTCGCTCAACGGCAAGCCGGCGCAGTTCTTCGAGCTCTACAAGGAGGCCTACGTCAAGGAGCACCGCACGACGGCGGGCGAGGGCATCGCCCAGACCGAGATCGTGCCGGGAACGGTCTCCTCGGGCTTCGCCGCGAGCTACATCCCGCGCATCACCGGGCCGGGCGAGGTGCTGGTGCGGCTCTTCGCATCCTTGCGCGACCGTCCGGTGTTCCGCGAGGTCACGGGGGGTGGCGCGACGATTCAGCTCCCGGCCTACGCCAGCCGCGCGGTGCAGGTGACGCAGCGGATCCGGCGCGGCGAGACGCTGCTGGTGACCGGGTTCTCGAGCAGGCGCGCGGAGGCGGACGGCTCGGGGACGTTCACGGAAGAGGTGCCGCTTCCCGGTGGCGCGCGGCGGGGTGCGCTGGCGCGCACCGAGCAGGTGCTGCTGGTGAAGGCCGAGATCGGCGCGCCGCTCGGAATCATCGAGGCGGCGGAGCTCCCTGGTACGGGGGAACGCCCCGGTCGCCCGGGGAAGCCGCTATGAGCGCGATCGTCGCCGGCGGGCGGGCCTGGGCGGCAGGGCTCTACTGGCTCGGCCGGGAGGGCCCGCGCGCCACCGCGCGGACGGCGCGCAGGCTGAACCGGCCCTGGTGCGTGCATCACGGCGGGCGCACCGGCTTCGCCGCTGCCGATGCGGGCGAGAGCCCGGAGGGCCCTGACCGTGCGGGTCTTGGCCCTGCGGGTCTTCACCCTGAGGGTTCTGGCCCTGGGGGCCTGCCGGCGCCGGCGCCAGCGCTGCTGGAGCATCTCGGCGGCGCGTTCTGGATGGCGTTGGTCGAGGGCGAGGCGGATCCGTCCGATGCCGGCGGCAGGCGCCGCTTTGCGCTGGTGAAGGCGCGGGACGGCGCGGTGCTGGCGGACGGCGACGAGGTCTTCGACGACCGTGGGGCGGCGCTCGCCGCCTTCGAGCGGGCGCGGGGCCTGGGCTGGGCGCTGCATGCCACGCCGGGGCTCTTGCCCGATCTGGACGGCAAGGACGAGGTGACGCCGCTGGAGCCGGCGGCGCTCGCCGCGGCGGCCTCTCGGATGGGTACGTCGATCGCGCTGGGCCGTGTGCGGCCGGCGGCGGGGCGGATGCTGGTTCCGCCGGCGGCCCTGATCGGCATTGCCGCGCTGATTGCTGCGGGCGCGCTCTGGCTGCAGCGGGACACCCTCGTGGCGTGGCTGGCGCCGCCCGCGCCAGCCCCGGCTCCGGCGGCGGTGCTACCCGAGCCGGAGGTCTCGGTCTCGGTCGACCCGGCGGCGCTGATCGCGGCCTGCCGGCGGGCGCTGGCGGAGAACCCGCCCTTCATGCCGGGCTGGCGGATCGAGCGTATCGGCTGCGCGGCCCGCTTCGCCGATGCGGAGATCGTCGCGGCCGTCCCCGGGCTCGTGGGGCGGGCGGTGCTGCTGGTCCGCTGGCGGCTGGCCGCCGGTCATGCCGGGGCTGTGCAGCGGCGCGTGGCGGAGGCGCATCTCGGCCGCCGGCACGCGGCGGCGGTGTCGGACGGGCGGGCCTGGGCGGCGGCGCCGCTCGATCCGGTGCTGCGGGAGGCGGATGGGCGGCAGCCGCCGTTTCTCGCGCTGCGCCGGGCCGTCGACAGGAGCTTTGGCGCGCGCGGCGCCTTGCTCGGCTACGCCCACGACGCGGACGGCGGCTGGCGGATTGCGATCGAGGACCCGGGGCCGCTGTCCCGCCTGGCCGCTCTGGCGGGCGGCATCGGCGGGCTCGAGGTCACGGCGCTCTCGCGCGGTGCGGAAGGGAGATGGCGCCTGGAGGCGCGGCCTCTGGCTCCCGAACGCATGACAGCGTCGCAACTCCGGGCGCTCGGCGTCGCCGCCGATGGCAGCCGCGTCGGGGCGGGGATCGGTTCGGACGACGGAAAGGAGGTTCCTCATGGAACGCGGCATCGTGGCGACTCGTAGACGGCGTTCGACAGGACACTCGTGCCGGAGAAACGCCCTGAAGGCGGTTCTGCTGGCCGGGGCGGGCGCGGTGGCCATGACCGGCGCGGCGCCGGTGCCCGCGCAAGTGCCGGATGACGAGCGGGCCTACCGCCGGGAGGCGCTCGCGCATGCGGGCGCGGTGGAGGCCGCGTGGCGCAGGCTCGAGACCTGGATCCTGGAGGAGTCGACCGCTGCCGTGGCATGGCCGGGCGCGGTGCCGCCGGCGGAGACCGGATGGCAGGCGTCGTGGACGCTGCGCGGGCTGGAGGCCAGGTACTGCGACGACGTCCTGCTGGTCTATCTCGCGCCGGAGGAGCTGAAGGGCACGGGCAACGACCACCGCGCGGTCCACGCCGCGCCGCATACCTACGGCGGCGGCGACCGACCGGTGCTGCACTGGCTCGAGAACGGCAGAGCCGAAGGCGGCGCCGGACGTGCCGCCGTGACGCTCCCCGCCTGCCTGTCCGAGGCTGCGCACGGAGGGCCGCTGCCGTCCGGGCGCGCGGCGCTGGCGGGCGGGGTGCCCGACCCCTTCCTCAACACCGTCGAGCAGGTGACGCGCGAGCGGCGCGATGAGCCCTGTCCCGCCGGCAGGCACGGCGAGGGCCGCACCCTGATCCGGGAGGTGACGCGGGAGCACGACGGGCGCGGCGATCCGGCGGGCGCCCCGGTCGAGGGGTCGTGGGAGGTGTCGATCGACCTCTGCCGCGACGACTACAGCCAGTGGGAGCATTACACGCTGGCCTGCCACTGGGACGCCGGGCCGCCGCACAACCGGCGCATGGAGGGACGGGAGGTGTGGCGCCGGCTGCGGACGGTGACGGCTACGGGCGAGAGCCTGGGGGCGCCCGAGTTCGTGTCGACCAGCTGCTGGACCGACGGCGCCCTGCCGCCGGCGCCGGTGCCGGAGGTTACCGAGGCCTCGCACGAGGAGACGAAGTCCGGATCGTGCCCGGCGGGGTATGTCGGCTCGATCGGCTACCGGCGCACGGTGACGCTGCGCTCCACGCGCTTCCCCTGGGACGAAGCCCCGGTGACGCAGACCGTCCGCACGCCGTGGACGGTCGAGAGGGACGACTGCGAGGCGGAGGCGGAGCCGGACTGGGGCGGGGCGGACCACGGCGACCACGGGGGAGGCCCCGACGGCGGAACGAGCGGCCCCGGCGGCGATGCCTGCGGCGGCCCTGCGCCCGGTGAGACGACGGGAGACGTCTGCAGCGCGGACGGAATCGGCGGCCTCGGCGGAGACGGAGACGGCGGGGGCGGCGATGGCGCGGGCGGCAACGGCGGCTGCTTCCTCACCACGGCGGTGACCGAGCGTCGCGGTGAGCCCGACGACGGCCCGACGCTGACGCTGCTGCGGGCCTTCCGCGACGGCTACATGACGGGGACGCCGGAGCGGCGGGCGCTGGTCGCCGAGTACTACGCGATCGCGCCGAAGCTGGTGGCGGCGATCCCGGCGGGCCATGCCGAGTGGGAGCGGATCGCGCTTGCGGTCGACCTGGCCGCGGACGCCATCGCCGACGGGGCCGGGGACGAAGCCTTCGCCGTCTACGTCGAACTGGTGCGCCGGCTCAGGGAGGACTGGGGGGCGGCGGCCGGGATCTTCGGCCCGAGGGTCCGGCACGAGTGTCTGGCCGGGAAACGGCCGTGAGGCGGTCGGCAACAGGGCTGCGCCTCCTCTGGGCGGCGGCGGGGCTCGGCGCGATGTTCGCCGGCATCGACGCTGCCTGGGGCGAGTCTCCCGGTCCCAACTACAGTTCGCACGGAGCCGCGTTCCTCGAGCACCTGCTGTCGGGCCGCGTCTGGGTCCTGGAGCGGCCCAACTCGACGCGCGCCGACGACCGGGGCACGGTCTGGGCGCACTACCACGGGCCCGACGGCACGCTGCTCGCCTGCGCCCATCTCGGCGGCGCCTATGCGGGGGCCACGGCGCGCTGGCGGGTGGTGGGGTCGAGGGCCTTCCGGGCGCTCTACAACTACCTCGAGCCCGGTGCGGAGCCGGATCCGGCGAGACGGCGCGGCCACACGCCGATCTTCCACGACCCCGGGACCGGCGCGCTCCACAACGAGACGCTGTCGGGAACGAGGTGGCGGATCGCCTCGCGCGGCTGGGTGCAGGAGAGCTGGCCGCGGGCGATGAAGGATGCCTGCCCCGGCCTTGCCGTGCCGGCCTCGCTGCCGGTCAACGAGCGCCAGACCTCGACCGCCTTCGCCACCATGATGGCGCAGGACCCCGCGGCCTCGGTGCGCAACGCGCCGGGATCGCACCTGCGCGGGCCGGGCGCCACCGGAGTCGCCGCCGCGCAGCGCCGCGTCACGCTGTCGCGCGCGGACCTTGCGAGGTTCCTCGCCGACAACGACGGCTTCGTGCTGACCGACACCGCCGGCACCCGCCACGTGCTGGTGCTGGGCGAGGCGGGCGACGAGCTCTGGCTGCTCGCGGACGACGGCGCGGTGGCCGACACCGGGCTGCTGGTGCCGTCCTCGGACGGGACCGGGATCGCGGTCCACTACGAGGGCCTGCCGATACGGCCCAGATACCGGATCGGCGACGCCCTCCCCTTCCTGCCGACGGGCGAGCGTTTCACGGCGATGCGCATGACCGACCGGCTCGCGGCGGAGGGGACGCCGGTGGCGCTGCCCTTCCCGGGTCGCGCCGAGACGGTGGTGCGTCTGGCCGCCGACGGCACGCTTGCGGCGGAGGGCGACGGTGGGGAGAGAGTCCCCGGAACCTGGCGCTGGTCGCGCGGCGAGCTGGTGATGACGCTGGAGGGGATCCTCGGGCCAGGGACCGAGGCCCGCTATCCCTGGCGCGTGCTCGCCGGCCAGGCGGGACCGGGGACGCTCGTGCCGGGGATCCGATGAAGGCCGCGGCACGCAGGCCGGCTCTCGTCCCGGCCGTGGTCCTCTGCGCCGCGTTGACGGTGGCGGCGGACGGCACATGGGCGGGCGGGGAACTCCTGGCGCCGTTTCCTGGCGCCGCAACGGATGGCGGAGGCAGAACGGCGCAAGTGGCGCCGGAACCCTTGGGCGCGACGGCGGCAAGCCCCGTGGCGCCCGCCGCGCCGGTCACGGCCGCGGAGGAGACCGCAAGACCGGCCGAAAACCCCGCCGAACCGGTGACCGGACCCGCCGCGATCGGGAAGCCCGCTGGCAACGGCACAGCGCAAGACCGGGCTCGGAATACGCAGGCTGACGTGCCGGCCGGCGGCAGCCGGCTTCTGCGGGCGCTGGCCGGGACGGAGAAGGCGCCGGCCTCGCAGAACGACGGGACCGCAGGCGCTGCGTCCCGCTCCGGCACGAGTGTCTTCGCTGCCGAGGGCTGTCCCCGCGCGCTGCTGTGGCGGCTGCTGGCGGGCGCGGCCGGGGAGGCCGACGCGCTGTCGGCGCTCGGGATCGAGCGCGAGATCCTCGCGCTCTGCCGCGAGCGCCAGGAAATCCTCGTTGGCCTGTTCGAGGCGGAAGCCGCGCTGCGCGAGCTGAGCGCGCCACCGCCGGCCGCGGAACCGGTGGCAAGGACGAGCAAGCCCGTGGCGCCGGCGCCTGCGACGCAGACGATCGCGGCGAGTCGGGCGGCGACGCCGTCGCCGCTGCGGGCGGCGCTGGTCGCTGCGGAGAACTCGGACGAGGCGGGCCCGAAGGCTCTGGCACGAGTGTCTCCGGCACGAGTGTCTCCTCGCTACGCGTGGTTTTCGATCATCGGCACCGCGGGCGCGCTCCGTGCCGGCATCACCGACGGATCGGGGGTGTGGTTCGTGCGCGAGGGCGACGCGCTGCCAGGCGGCGCGAGGATCGCAGCCATCGCCGGGCGCCCGCCAGCGGTCCGGGTGACGGGAGCCGGCGAGGCCTTTGGGCCGGAGACACTCGTGCCGGAGAGCGGCGAAGCCACCGCGCTGCCGTATCGCGCGCGGCCGGGAGACGCCCCGTGACGTGGCAGGGTCGATTGCGGGCACGGTTCCGCGGCTTCGGCGGTTGGGCGCTGGCGGGGCCGGCGCGCAAGCCGGACCCGGGGCTGGAGCGGTCTGACCTGCCGATCCGGGCGCCCGCGATGGACGCCCGCTTCCGCCGCATCTGCGCCGTGTTCGCCGACGGGCGCTGCCTGATCGCCGAGGGCTACGAGCCGGACGACCGGCTGCGCCTCGATCTCGTGGCGCTGCGCCAGGCCGGCGCAATCCCGCAGGTGCTCATGGAAGAGAGCGCAACGCTGGAGGAGATCGCCGCGCTCTGGCGGGCGTCCGGGACACTCGTGCCGGGAACCGGCGGCGCTGCGGTGGACGGCGGCGGCGCGGCGCGGCGCCTGCGTGCCCTGCTGGCGGACGCCGCGGCCGCGCGTGCGAGCGACGTGGTGTTCGAGAACGGGCGCGACGCCTGCAAGGTCTTCTGCATCGTCAACGATCGCAAGCTGCCGCTCACGGCCCCGCTGACCGCCGAGGAAGGCCAGCGCGTCATGGGCTTCCTCTTCCACTGCAAGGACGAGGGGTCGTCTCAGACCAGCTACAGGCGGAGCTCCTTCCAGGGCTTCTCGATCCGCGCCGGCGGCGCGGTGCCGCTGCCGGGCGGCATCTCCGCGCTCCGCTGCGAGCGCGGCCCCCACGACCCCGACGCCGACCACCTCTTCGCACGGCTCTTCTACACCGACCGCCTGGATGCGGACATGACGCTGGAGCGCCTGGGCTTCTCCGCCGAGGAGGCCGCGCTCTTCGCCGAGATCCGCATGGCGATGCAGGGCGGGGTCTTCATCGGCGGCCGCGCGGGCGACGGCAAGTCCACCACGCTCGCCGTCAACCTGGCGCTCCAGATGGCCGAGATGGACGGAAGCCTCAACCTCGTCACGCTCGAGGATCCGGTGGAGTACCGGATCCCTGGCGCCATTCAGATCGCGGTGCCGACGGCCGGTGCCGGCGAGACCCGCGCCGGGCACTTCAAGGAGGCGCTGATGCACTTCTGCCGGGTGCATCCCGCATCCGGCATGGTCTCCGAGATCCGTGACGCCGACGCCGCGCGGCAGGTGCTGCAGTGCGTCGACACCGGCCACCAGATCTGGACCACCATCCACGTCCACAACGCCAACGCCATCCCCTTCCGGCTGATAGACATGGGCATCGGCGCGGCCGAGATGGCGAAGCCGGGCAACGTGGCGCTGCTGATGAAGCAGACGCTGCTGCCGAAGCTGTGTCCGGCCTGCGCGCTCGACCGCCCGGCGGAAGGCCGCGCGGTGCCGGAGGGGCTGGTCTCCCGGCTCGGCGGACTCGAGGGCCTGCGCTTCAGGAACGCGGCGGGCTGCGCCGAGTGCCGCCGGTCGCGTGGCGGCGAGGTCTCGGCGCGCGCCTGGAACGGCTACCTGGGACAGACCGCGATCGCCGAGACCATCCGCCCGGACGCGGGCTATCTCGGCTTCGTGCGGGCGGGCGACCCCCTCGGTGCCTGGGCTTACTGGCGCAAGGAGATGGGCGGGGTTCCCATCGGGGTGCGCATCCGCGCCCTGGTGAAGCAGGGCGCGGTGGACCCCTTCGATGCGCTGCTCAAGGGCGGGGCGGGAGAGCACGAGGCCCAGGCCGATCCCCGGCCCGAGTGTCCCCGGCACGAGTGTCCCCGGCCCGAGGGTCCGGTGGGGGAAGCCGGAGGGGGGTCCCCATGATCGCCCGGCTGGCCGCGCCGTTCCGCCGCCTCCACGCCGTGCTCGTCATGGGGCGGAAGGCGCGGGTCGATTGTTTCCAGACCGTGGCCGACCTGCTGGATGCAGGCTTCGAGCTGGAGCGGGCGCTGGACGTGACCGCGCAGGCGCTCGCCGGCAGGGGGGCACGTGCGCGCCTGATCGGGTCCTGGCGGGCGGCGTTGCCGGCCGGCCGCTTCGCCGAGACCATGGCGGCCTCGGTGCCGGCGGCCGAGGCGATGATCTTCGAGGCCTACGGCAGGGTGGAGGCCGGGCGCCTCTTCGCCGCCGCCGCGCGGGTCGCCGAGCTGCGCGAGCGCCAGATGGCGGCGGTCAGGAAGGCGCTCGCCATGCCGCTGCTTCTCGGCGTCGCGGTGGTGACCATGCTGTGGGCGGCGGGCGGCTGGTTCGTGCCGGTGCTGGAGGGCGTGGTGCCGCCCGAGCGCTGGGGGCCGGCCGCCGCGGTCTTCCGCGCCGCCTCGTCCTGGCTGTTTGCGCACCCTCTCGGGTTCGCGCTCCTCTGCGCCGCCGTGGCGGCTCCGGTGGGCGCCGCCATGCTGTTCTGGACCGGGCCGGGGCGGACGGCGCTCGACCGGATCGCCCCCTTCTCGCTCTACCGCACCGTCACCGGCTCGGCCTTCCTGTTCGTGGTGCTGGAGTTCCTGGGCGCCGGGCTGGATCTCAACGACCGCGCCTTCGAGGACCTGAAGCGCCGCGCGGGCGCCTATGCGCGCCACCGCATCGCCGCGATCCAGCGCCACATGGTGCAGGGCGCCGGGTTGGGGCGCGCCATGACGCTGGCGGGCCACGGCTTCCCCGACCCCGCGCTGGTCCCGGTGGTGGCCGCGCTCGACGGCGTGCCCGGCTGGGAGGTCAAGCTCTCGCGCTTCGTCGCGCGCTGGGTGGACCGCTCCGAGGACCTGCTCCGGACCCGCGCCGCCGGGCTGAACGCGGCGCTCCTGATCCTGGTCACCCTGGCGGTCGCCGCCGGCATCGACGCCATGTTCTCGATCCTGCAACAGGCCGGGCGGTCTTGATCCACGCGAAAGGAGACACGATGAGAGAAACCGCAGGTTTCGGACCCTCCGGCCCCCTTCCCCCTTCGGGCCGCGCGCCCGGCGGCGCACGCCGCCTCATGCGGCGCTATGCGGCGCGGCGCTACCGGCGCGGCTTCAGCCTGTTCGGCGTGCTGCTGGGGCTGGGCCTTGCCGCCGTGGTGATCGTGGGCGCCGTCGGCACCTACAACGCGGCGCGCGAATCCGCCAACCGCTCGGCCGCGCTGACGCTGCTGAGCCAGCTCCGGGCCAACGTCGAGGCGGCCTTCGCCGGCGCGCCGAGCTACGGCAACGCCGCCGACCTGGTGCCCGCCATCGACCGCCGCGGCGGCATTCCGGGCGGCGCGCGGGTGGTGGTCGGCAGCAAGGCCACCATCCGCCACCCCTTCGGCGGCGCGGTGACCGTCACCGGAGGGCCGGGCGGTATCACCAACCGCTTCCGCATCGTCTTCGAGGACGTGGACGACGCGATCTGCGCGGCGCTGGGCGATGCCTTCGCCGGGCGCAGCCGGGCGCGCGCCGGCCTGGTCGAGATGGTGGTGAACGGCACCGCGCTGGCCTCGCCCGTCACCAACGCGCAGGTGACCGCCAACTGCGACGACGGCGACGCGGCCAACGACATCGGGTTCACCTTCGGATGAGACACTCGTGCCGGGGACCCTCGGGCCGCAGTCCGCTTCAGACGAGTCTGTTCGGATGAGCGGGAAGATGGACAGGCGGGCGCGCAAGCCCCGCATTCCCAAGCGCCGGCGCGGCGCCTGGCAGGGAGTTTCCCTGTACCGGGGAGTTCCCCTGTTCCGGCGGCCGATGCTGCGGCTGATGAGGCCGCGGCCACTGCACTGGCGGGGCCGCCACGGGCGCGGTCGCGACCGGTGCGGCGCCGGCGCGCTGCTGGGCGTGCTGCTGCTGGCCTCTCTCGCGGGCGCGGCGCTCGCCGTCCACTACGAGGCGCGGGCGCACGAGAAGGCGGTGGCGCTCGACCGGGCCGCCGGACGGGTGTTCGCCGGCTGGGTGCAGGCGGCGCACCGCGCGACCCAGGCGCACGCCGCGGCCTTCGAGGCCGCGCTCGAGGCGCAGCTCGGCATCCTGCTGACCGTGGCGCGTCTGCGCACGCTCGGCACGGCCCCGCCGGACCTGCCGGAGCGTCCGGGGCGCGATGCGGCGATGACGCTCGGCGTAATCCCGGACGGGACGGCGCGGGGCGGACCGGGGAGTTCCCCCGTGCCGATGGCGTTCGGCGTTCTGGAACCCCGCTCCCCGTCGCGGCCGACGGCGATGCGCGCGGGCGCGCTCGACGCGGGGCTCGCGGCAGTGGCGCCGGGGGGAGGCGCGTTCATGGAGGCGCACCGGCCGGCGATCGAGGCCGCGCTCGGGCGTCCGCTAGCGGCGGACGCGCTCTGGGTCACCGCCGATCTGGGCCTGCGCTACCGGGAGCGCGCGCTCCATCGCCGCGCCCAGCCGGGACGGCCCTGGCTCAACCGCATGGAGACCGCGCTGCGCATGGCCCCGCCCGGCGCGGCCGGCCCGGCGCATCCCGCGCGGCGGGACGTCGCGGATGCGGGCGAGGTGGACGCGGAGGTAGTGGAGATCGGGACGGACATCGCCGTCAGCGGCAGTGCGGACATCGGCGGGCAGGCGGAAGCGGGGAGCGCAAGGGCGGCAGCGGTCGAGGCCGGTGACGTCGCGGCTCCCACTCTGAATGTCGCGGCGGAGCTCGTGGTGGGCGCCGCCCTGACGGACCGCCTGATGGCGGACCGGGTGAAGGCGACGCAAAGGCTGGAGGCCGGCGCGCTGCGCGCGTCGGACGTCCTCGATGCGGCGTCGCTCTCGGCCGCGACATCTGTGGCGGTCGACGGCGGCGCTTCGGCGAACGCGATGGCCGGAGAGACGCTGACGGCTTCAGGGGAGCTCGGCGCGGGCGCCGGCGCGGCGGGCGGCGTCTACGGCCCCGACGCCGCGATCGGCGTTCTCACCGTCGGCAGCTGCGCCGGCTGCGAGGGCGACTGAGGCGGCGATGAAACCCCTCCGCAAGCATCGACCCGACGGACGTGGCGCAGGCCGGTGTTTGAGCCGGGGATTGCGGCGAAGGGCGAGCCGGGCACTCAGTGTCTTCGGTGCGCTGCTGGCGCTGGGGCTGCTGGGCATGCTGGTGCTGGGCGCCACGGTGTTCTTCGAGACCCGGGCGCTGGAGCGGCGCGGACACCTGGCGGCGGTGCAGCTCGCGGTCCTCGCCGAGGCCGCCGCCTCCCACGCCCACAGCCGCTTCGCGGACCTGCTGGCGCAGGCGCAGGGCGGGCCGTCGGAGCTCACCGTGGCGGGGCTGAAGGCGGATGGCGCGCTCCCGCAGGAGTTCTCGGAGACCGACGCGCTCGGGCGCGGCTACCGGGTGCTGATGCTGGCGGCGGGCGCCGATGCCTTCGACCTGCTGGTCATGGAGACGGTCGGAACCGGCGACACGGTGCGCCCGGCGGCGGCGCTGCTGGAGGCGACCGGGCCCCGCATCGGCCTCGCCGGCCCGTCCCGGCTCTCGGGACCCACCGTGGACGCCGACCTGGGGGCCTTCCGTGCCGCCTTCGCGGGCGCGCCGCGGGAGGGCGCGCTGGCGGCGCTCCGGCGTTTCGACCACGGCGGGGTGTTCGGCGATCAGCTCTACCGCGTCGCGATCCCCGGCTTCGCCGACGCCAACCGCATGGAGGCCGATCTCGACATGGGCGGCAACGCCATCGAGGGCGCGGGCACCGTCGAGGCGGCGAGGCTGGAGGTGGCGACCGACGTGGAGGCCGGTGGCGACCTCACCGTGACCGGCGATCTCGTGGTGGGACGCGCGCTGGAGGTCGGGGGCACGGTCGAGGCGACGGAACGGATCACGGCCGGGGCCGCGCGCATTCAGGGCGCGGTCATCAGCGATTCGATGAGCGCGGCAGGCGCGGTGCGGGCGCGGACGGTGGAGGCGGCCGGGCTGGTCGAGGCGGGCTCGATCGGCGCCGCAGGCGCCGTGGCCGCCGGCAGCGCGCGGCTGGGCGGTCTCGACGCCGCCTCGGTGACGGCGCGCAGGGTGACGGCGGGAACGGTATCGGCGTCCGCTGCCAACGCCGCCCGCATGCGCTTCGACGGCAGGCTCGACGCCGACAGCGCCGGGATCTCGCGCCTCGTCGTCGGACGCTGCCAGGGGTGCCGGTGACACTCGTGCCGGAGATGCGGGCGTGGGCGGTCGCGATGCTTCTCGTCTCGATGGCGGCCGTGACGGCCATCGCGCAGGAACGGGATCCGGAGACCCTCGTGCCGGAGACCCTTGGGCCGGAGACCCTCGTGCCGGAGAGCGCGGCCTGGGACCTGGAACGGGCCTTCGTCGAGATGGAGCGGCTGCAGGCGGAGGTGGCGGTGCTGAAGGGTATCGCCCGCGCCCAGGCGGCGCTGCTGGCCTGGAACCGCGAGCGCGCCGACAGCGGCGCCGGAGCGGCGGCGCTGTCCGAGCGGCTCTGCGACGAGCCGGGGCTCGAGATCTGGTGCCGGGCGCTGCCGGCCACCTTCGGCGTCGGCGCGGCGGAGGTGGCAGACGACGGACACGGGAAGGACGAGGAGTAATGACGGACGCGATTCTGGCGGGCGCGGTGCTGGCGGCAATGGCGGGGCTGGCGGTCCATGACGCACGGCGCGCCCTGGTCGATCCGCGCATGGTGCTGGCGCTGCTCGGTGCGGCGGCGGCATGGCGCTTGGCGGGCAGCGGAGGGGGCGAAGACGCATGGCCGCGCCTCGCCGCCGGCGTGCTCGGCGCCGCGCTCGGCGTGGCCGCCGTGATGGTTCCCATCGGCGTCGCCGCATGGCTCGGGCGGCGCTGGCCGCTCTATCCCGGCGACGCGATGATGCTGGGCGCGTTCGGCTTCCTGCTCGGCGTGCCCGGCCTCGCCTGGACCATGCTACTGGGCTCGGCCCTCGCGCTCGTCCACCGCTTTTGCGTCCAGCGCAAACGCGGCCGTCCCGTCCGCAAGGGGCTGGTGCCGCTCGGTCCGGGCATGTGCGCCGGGGCGGCCGCGGTGTTCCTTTGCATGAACTTCGGCGCCGCCCTGGCGCAGGACGCGCGGGATGTGAAACCAACCCCTCTGCCGGCCGTATCGGCCGGGGGCGGTGTGCCGGCGCTTGCGGCGACCGAGCTTGGCCCAGCGCTCGAAGCGCTGCCGCCGGAGCTGGCCGGGCGGGTGGTGTCCGTCGAGACGGCCGGGGCACTGCCCTTCCCGGCGTTGGTGAGGCGGCTCGTGGCGCTCGCGGGCGTGGCGATGCGGATCGAGGAGCGCCCGGCGCGGACCCTCGGGCCGGAGACGCTCGGGCCGAACATCGCTGGCGGCGGGGTCGTGCTCGAAGACCCGCCGCCGCTGCGCCCGGTCTGGGAGGGGCCGCTCTCCGGCCTGCTCGACCGGGTGGCCTGGCTCAGCGGCTACGACTGGTCCTGGGAGGAAGGCGCCGTCGTCTTCCACCGCTACTGGGACGTTGAGCAGCGCGGCCCGGCGCCGGGCCCGGAAACCGCGCAGGCCGCCGCGCCGGAATCGGTGAGTGGCGGCTGGGCCGTCGATCCGGACGAGCACCGCACGCTCAGGGGCGTGCTCGAGAGCTGGGCCGCCCGCGCCGGCTGGACGCTGGTCTGGAACGCCGGACGCGACTACGGCCTGGGCGCGGCGGCGGTATTCGGGGGCGGTTTCCTGGAGGCCGCCGACCTGCTGCTGAGCGGACCCGCGACGATGCGGGTGCTGGACGTCCGCGCGTATGCGGCGAACCGCCACCTGGTGGTGGACGATGCAGACGGGGCGGGCTGGTGAGGGCGGCGCGCATCGTGCCGCTGCTCGGCGCGGCGGCGCTCGCGGGCCTGCTCGCGGGTTGCGTGTCGTGGACGCCCGAGCCGCCGGTCGCGACTGCACCGATTCGGCCGGATCCGGCGGAAGCGCGCCTGATCGAGGCGGCGGAGCGGGCCGAGCGGGCGCTCGCCTCCCTCGCCCGCGCGCTGCCGGCGCCGGACCCGCAATCGGGCCTGCCAGATTCGGACTCCCTCCCCGCCGCGCTGCGGAGGCCCGTGACCGTCGACTGGTCGGGTCCCATCGAGGCGCTGGCGGCCGAGCTTGCGGGCCGCGCGGGGTACCGCTTCGCCGAAGCCGGGCGTCCGCCGGCGCGGCCGCTGATCGTGGCCGTCGAGACGGAGGGCGAGCCGCTGATCGCGGTGCTGCGCGACCTGGGCCTGCGCGCGGGCGGCGCGGCCACGCTCACCGTCGATGCGGCGAACCGGACGGTCCTGCTCGACTGGACCGCTCCTTCGCAAACGCCGGGGGAGGACGGGTGATGCGGTGGCGCCTGCCCCTTATTGCCGCAGCGGCGCTCGTGGGTCTTGCGACGCAGGGCGTCCCCGCGCCGGCCGTGCGGGCGGCAGAGCCGCCGCCCGACCTTGCGTCCGTGCAAGCGTTCGTGCCGGAGGCCGGGCCGGACATTCCATTTGCCATCGGGAAGCGCGCCTCGGCCGTGCGGCTGGCCGCCCTTGGGTTCGGGTCCCGCGCGGGGCTCGCGCGGCGCGCCTGGGAAATCGCGGCCATGCTGGAGCGCCACGAGGCGCGGCTGAGCGCCATCTACCGCTTTGGCGACCTGGTGCTGCGCGAGGGCGGGTTCACGGTGCTGCCGCCGGTCGTGGCCGAGACCCGCCGCGCCTTCCGGCTGGACACTCGTGCCGGAGACACTCGTGCCGGAGACCGGGCGGGCACGCAAGCGGCGAGCGCCGAGCGCGTTCTCAGGATTGTGGAGCCGGCGCGGCTGGTGAGCGCGGCGCCCGGCTGGGGCGACTGGCTGCGGCGCTCATGGGCGGCCGCCGAGCCGCCGGCCCCGGTGCTGTTCCCCAGGGACGGGGACGAAGAGGCGCGCTGGCGCCGCCTGCTGGCCGAGGGCTGGGCGGAGGGCCGGGCGCTCGCCGACGACATCTTCGCCGCCGACCTCGACCGACTCAACCGCACCTTCACCGGCGTCGTCCTCTGGCACCGGCTGCACCGCGCGGCCACGGTCACCGCGCCCGCCATCGAGATCGACCGTGCCGGAGTCTCCGGCCATGAGAGCCTGATGCGGATCGGTGCGGCTTCGGCCCGGATCGCCCGCCCGGCGCGCTTCGAGCTCGACGCCGGGCGCTGGGCGCCGCCTGCGGGAGGTGCGCGATGAAGGCCGTGCCCGCCGCACCGGACGACCGGACGACCTGGTGGCCGGAAGCCGCGCACGGCTTCCCGGCGGAGAAGCTCGACGCGTTCCTGCTCTGGGCCTCCGACCGGGGGGCCTCCGACATCGCCTTCCAGACCGGCTGCCCGGCCTTTGTCGAGATCGACGGCAGGCTGGAACGGGCCACCGCCGCATCGCTCGACGGCGTGGTCATGGGGCGGCTCTGCGAGCGCCTCTACGACGCCACCGGCGAAGGCATCCTGCGCTCCGGGCGCGCCATCGACTGCTCGCACTCGATCCGGGTGGCGCGGGGGCTCTCCCAGCGCTTCCGCTGCAACCTCGCACCGGTGCAGGGCGCGGCCGGGTTCGCCGTCAACATCACGCTCCGCGTGCTGCCGGGACGTCCTCCCGCCTTCTCCGAACTCGGGATCGAGGACGGGATCGTGGCGGCCTGGGACCTCTGCAAGGGGCTCACGCTCGTCACCGGGGTGCCGGGCTCGGGCAAGTCCACCCTGCTCGCCGCCGGCACGCGGCGTCTGCTGGAGCTGGGCGCCGGGCGCATCCAGTCCTACGAGGCGCCCATCGAGTACGTCTTCGACGCCATCGCAACGGACACCGCGTTGATGTCGTCGGCCGAGATCCCGCGCCACTTCCCGAGCTTCGCCGAGGGGCTGAGGTCCAGCCTGCGGCGCCGGCCAACCGCGGTGATCGTGGGCGAGGCGCGCGACCGGGAGACCGTCGAGGCGGTGATACGCGCCGCCGACTACGGCATCGCCGTGTTCTCGACGACCCACACCATCGGGGTGGCGGCGACGGTGCGCCGCATGCTGGCCGAGTTCCCCGCGCATGAGCGCCCGGAGCGGGGCGCCGCGCTGATCGACGCCATGACCCTGGTGGTGACGCAGGTGCTGCTGTCCAACCCGAAGGGCGGGCGGACGGCGCTGCGCGAGTGGCTCGCCTTCGACTCAGGGCTCAAGGCGGCGCTGCTGGAGAGCCCGCAGGCGAGCTGGCCCGCGAGGATCGGCGCGGCGCTGGCCGCCACCGGCAACGACCTCGCGGCGTCCGCCGGGCGCGCTCACAGGGCGGGCCTTATCGAGGACGACGGTCACAGGCGGATCCTCGCGGGCAGCGAGGCGGCCGGAGGTCCTGAAGGGAGCGGCGGGAGATGAGAGGGAGGAAAGGAATTGGAGCCGGCGGAGGTGGCGGACCGGGGCGTTCCCCCGTGGCGGGACTCGATGCGCCCGGTGCGCTTCTACGTGTTCGACGCCCGCCTGCTGATCCTGGCGGTGCCGTGGCTGTTCCTGCCCACCTGGTGGACCACGGCCCTGGTCGTGGTGGCGATGCTGGCCTGCCGCGCGGCGGAAGCGCGCGGCTACCGCTTCGGCGCGGCGGTGCGCGCGCTGAGGGCGCTGAGCGCCGGACGGCGCCGGGCGCTCCATGCCGCGCGCCTTCGGCGCTTCGCGGACTTCGGGTGATGTGCGGCGTGCTGGCGATCGTGCTGCTCGCGGCATCGGCGGCGCCCGCCTCGGCGGAGTTCCGCTACGTGCCTCCGGCGGAGGCGGAGTCCGCGGCGGAGCCGGCGGCGAAGGGCACGGGCGCGCTGCACGAGGATATCGAGCCCCGCCCCGGTCCCGGCCAGGCGGTCTCCGGCGCGAGTGTCTCCGGGCCGAGTGTCTGGCGGGTCCATGCCGGGGAAATGCTGCGCGGCGTGCTGGCGCGCTGGGGCGCGCGGGCCGGCACCGAGGTGCTGTTCCTGACCGACCGGCGCTACCGGCTGGAGGGGGAAGCGGAGTTCCAGGGCGGGTTCGCCGACGCCGCAGGGGCGCTGTTCGCCGCGCTTGCGCATCTGCCGCATGCACCGGAGGGCGCGCTCTCGGCGGACCGCGCAACGCTCGCCGTGACCCACCGGCTGCCGGGTCCGGCGGAAACGGGAGGGAGGCCATGAACGGCTGGCTTGGAAACATCGCGATCGCGGGACTGCTTGCCTTGCCGTTGGCGGGGGCGAACGAGGCCGCGACCGGGAGCGAGCCGGGTCTTGGGCCCGGGGGTCTGGTAGCGGCGCTGCGGGCCAACGGCGCGGAAATCCTCCCCCTCGGCGCACGGGGCGGTCTGGAGGGGTACTTCGTCACCCCGGCTCGGGGCGGAGGCTACGGCCTCTACGTGACCGGCGACGGTCACGCGGTCGCGGGGCTCCTCTACGGGCCGGACGGGAGGGAGCTCACCGGCGCCCAACTCGCGGCGTCCCGACCCGCAGCGGCGGTGTCGCACGGGGCCGAGGCCCGCGCGCCGGAGACCCTCGGGCCCCGGACCTTCGGGCCGCAGACCCTCGGGCCGCAGACCGCGCCGCCGGCCGTCACCGCTCATGCGGAACCTCGAGACTCCGTGGCTGCTCCGTGGCCGGCATCCATAGCCGGCCTGTTCGAGCGCAGTGCGGCCGCCTTCGGCTTCACGCTGGGCCAGCGGGGCCCCGTGGTGGTTCTGCTGGGCGATGCGACGTGCTCGTGGTCGCGCGCGGCGGCGGCGCGGCTGGGACGGGCGGCGCTGGACGGCAGGCTGCAGCTCCGCGTGGTGCCGGTGGCGGTTCTCGGCGGGGCGGCGGCGCGCCGCGCGGCGGCGATTGCCGCGAGTCCCGATCCGGCGCGCGCGTGGTTCGGAGGCGGCGGCGCACCCGGCCGGGCCGGCGCCGAGAGGATCGCCCGCAACAACGCGCTGCTCGACCAATGGGGTGCAAGCGCCGTGCCGCTGATCGCCTGGCGGACGCGGGACGGCGCGGTTGGGCACCGCATCGGCGATATCGACGAAGTCGCCACCTGGCTCCGAGACACCCTCAGGGTGGGAGACACTCGTGCCGGAGGCGAACCTTGAGTAGCCGCCTCCAGTCCGTGCGGGCGGCGGCGCGGAACTTCGCGTTCCACCGCGACCAGCACCACGGCTGGCGCCGCGCCGCCGCCTGGCTGCTCGCCTGCAACCTGCTCACCGCGGTGGCATTCGCCGGATACGTCTGGCTGCACACGACGGTCTACATCGCCGTCGCCGCGACGCCGGACGGAAGGCTGGTGCGACTCACCCCGCTCGACGAGCCGATCATGTCGGACGCGGCGCTCCGGAACTGGACGGTCTCGGCGGTCACCGAGGCCTTCACCCTCGGCCACCACGACTGGCGGCTCAGGCTCGCCGGCATCCGCGAATACTTCACCGACACGGGCTACGAGTCCTTCCTCAAGGGGCTCGACGAGAGCCTCTTCCTCGACCGGCTGCGCGACAACCTGCAGGTGGCCTCGGCGGTGGCCCGGGGCGCGCCGGTGATCGTGGACACGCGCTTCTTCGCGGGCCGCGTCGGCTGGGCCGTCGAGTTCCCCCTCCTGGTCACCTTCGCGGCTGGCACGCGGAGGGTGAGCCAGGAGCTGGTCGCGCAGGTGCTGGTGATGCGGGTGCCGCTCGACGAGCGGCCTGCCGGCATCGCCATCGAACAGCTCATCGCCGGAAAGGGAGGCGGGGCATGAGGACCAGCGTCGCCGCAATTCTGCTTCTCGCGCTGCTGCCCCTGACGGCGGCCGCGCAGGAGGGCACCGAACTGCTGGCGCCGCTGGAGCGGCAAACCGACGCGTGGTCGGGCCATGCGCTCTCCGACGACGACGCGGCGCGCCAGGGGCGGGCGGCGCTCCCCTTCACCAGGGCCCAGATCGAGACCCTGGGGCGGCTGCTGAGGGAGACGCAGGAAGCCACGGCCAGGGGCGCCGGCACGCCGCCGAGAGGACGTTTGCGGCGCGTCCGCCTCGAAGCACCGGGGGGCTCGCTTGTCTTGGGGGGCGGGATCCCCGAGATCGCTCTCCGGCGCGGCTACGTCACGGCCGTCTCCTTCACCGACTCGACCGGCGCGCCCTGGCCCATCGAGGAGGCGCTGGTCGACCGCCGCTTCCTGCCGCCCGACTCCCAAGGCGGTACGGAAGAGGATGCCCCGGGCAGCAGCCACCTGCTCTACCTGGCGCCGTCCGCCGCACATCTTGGCGGCAACGCGGTGGTGAAGCTGCGGGGGCTGGCCGAGCCGGTGGTGGCATCCCTGCGCGGCACCGGCGCCGACGCCGACTTCCGGGTCGAGATCCGGCTCGGCGTGCCCGGCCCCAACGCCGATCCGGGCGCGCTCGCGCAGCCGCGCGGCTTCCATGCCGGCGATGCGGTGCTGCTGGGCCTGCTTGGCGGCGCCATACCGCCGGATGCCGAGCGGCTTGCCGTCGAGGGCGGAAGCGCCGGCGACCGCGCCTGGCGCCGGGGCGGTGACCTGCTGCTGCTCACTCGCGCCAACCTGCTCTCGCCGGGCCCTCTCGCGGCCGAGCGCGGTCCCGGCGGTCGCTGGGCCTACCGCCTCGCCGACACCCCCCTCGTCCTGGTGAGCGACGGGGGCCGGGAGAAGCGGCTGGCGCTGGGCGATGCGGGGACCGGTGCCGACTGGCGGGAGATCCACGAGTTGGAGGACGCCGATGAGGACTGACGGCAAGGAGGCGGCGCGGGGGCCGATCATGGCGGGCGCCATATATATAAGTGTGCTGCTGGCCGCCGGTGCGGCGGCAGGCCTCGCCGGTCCCGGCTGGGCCCAGGTTCCGGACAACCGGGACCTCAGGCTCGATCCCGAGGACAGCGTGTCGCGGGCCTACGGCGAGACGCTGGACGCGCGCGACGGCCAGCGCCTCGATGCGGCGCGCGAGGCCGGCGAGACCTTCCTGCCCCTCTTCCAGGGATCGTCCTCCGCGCCCGAAGACACTCGTGCCGGAGACCCTTGGGCCGAAGAGCCTCGGGCCGGAGACGCAAGGGCGTCTGCCGCCGCGCCGCCGCAGCCGGCCTACGAGGGATACCGCCGGCCCGAGCCGGAGCACGCTTCGGGAAGGGAACCGGGGCAGGCGGGAGACTTCCGGCCGGAGGGTCTCGTAAACGTGCTGATCGAGGCCTGGACCCGGCCGCCCGAGATCGTCCGCGTGCGCTGGCCGGAGACACTCGCGCCGGAGACCCTCGGGCCCGAGGCGGCCGCCCGCGCTCCCGGCGCCAACGAGGACAGGGATGTCCGGGCGGTAGCGGATCGCGAGAGGCGGGCGGCCGATCCCATCCTACCGCGGATCGCGGCCGGGACCGGGCTCTACGCGCGCACCATGTACGCCGTCGATTCCGACTACCCCGGCCCGGTCCTGCTGGAGATCCTGGAGCCGCCGCTCGCCGGCGCCGTGGCCTCGGGCGCGTTCACACTGGTGGGCGAGCGCCTGGTGCTGCGCCTCGGCCGACTCGAATACCGGGGCCGGAGCTTCGTCGTCGACGCCTGGGCCGCCGGGCTCGACTGCGCCTGCTACGGCGTGGACGGAGAGGTCGACAGCCACTGGTTCGAGCGGGTGCTGCTGCCGTCCGCCGTGCGCTTCGCCGAGGGCTTCCTCTCCGCCCTCTCGCGGCCCTCCGAGACCGTCACGATCGGCGAGGACGTGCGCTACGAGCGCCGCGGTTCCGCGACCCGCGACGCTGTCCATGCGGGGCTCGCGACGGCGGCGCGGACGGCGGGCGACGTGCTGCTCGAGAGCGCGCCGGACGGTCCCACCGTGCGGATCGCTCGCGACACCGAGTTGGTGGTGGTGTTCGCCGCGCCGCCCGATCCGCGGGACGGCCGCGATGGCTGAGTCGAAGGACCTCGGCCAGGCCATGATCTCGCTGGTCAGCGACCTCGAGCCGGGCCTGCTGATCCTGGTCACCGTGGTCTGCTACCTGCTCGCGCTGATCGCGTTGGCCCAGGGGCTGCTGCGCCTGCTCAAGACTTCCGAGGACAAGTTCCACGCGCCGTCCGCCGGCGGCACGGCGCTCTCCTTCCTGCTCTGTATCGTCCTCGCCGCGCTCCCCTCCTGGCTCGATGCCGCAGCTGAGAGCCTGTTCGGCACGGCGAGCCCGCCCGGCACCGCGAGTCTCGGATACGGCGGGCGGGGCGCCGACTACGACGCGCTGCTGGCGGCGGTGTTCGCCCTGGTCGCGCTGGTCGGGCTGTTCGCCTTCATCCGGGGCACCTTCGTGCTCCGCGCTGCCGCCGACGCCCGGCCCGGCGCCACCGGCGCCCGCGCCTTTGCCCACATGGCCGGCGGTATCGCCGCCTGGCACCTCGGCGCCGTGATCGACGCCGTCCAGACCAGCCTCGGCATCGAAGTGCTGAGCATCCGTTGAAAGGATTTTTCCGAATGAACCTCACAGGAATCGCAAGAATAATCCGGCGCATCCTGCTGGAGCTGAAGAGGCTCCGTTCAGGGATCGAGGGCGCCGCACCGCCTGCCGGCCCCCTCGCGGCCGTGCTGATGGTCGCGGCGTGGCTCGCCGGCTCGAGTGTCTGGACCGCGGGGCCGGTGCTGGCGGTCTCGCTGGGCGACATGGCGAAGGAGGCGGCGGGCGATCTCGAGACCGTGCCGCTGCTGATCGCCATCGCCTTCTACATCATCGGCGCCGCCATCGTCGGCTTCGGCCTGCTGAAGCTCAAGCGCCACGTCGACCACCCGCAGCAGACCACCATCGGCTCGGGGCTGATCGCCATCCTGATCGGCGTCGCGCTGATCGCCGCGCCCGCCGTCATCAACGCCTTGGGCGACACCTTCGGTATCGACGGCGGCAGCCACACCGTCCTCAAGCCGAAGCTCTAGAAGCCGGAGCTCCGGGAGACGCTCGCATCATGCCCCTCTCGCTCGCAGCCGCCGCCGACGACCTGCAGCGCCTGAGCTGGACGCTGCGCCGGAAGCCGCTCGAGAGCTTCCTGGCGCCGCAGGCGGCCGTGCCGCTCGAAGGCGGCGGCGTTCTGGTCTGCCACGACGGCTCGCTGGTCTCGCTCATCGCCGTCGACGGGAGCCGGTCCATGATGGGCGCGGAAGAGCTGGAGCGCTTCGTCGAGGTTGCGGCGCTGCGCCTCAACACCGCCTTCGCCCATCCCGGCCACGCGCTGCACGTCGTGTTCGAGCGCGCGCCGGACGAAGCCGCAACGCTGGCGGAGGGTCATGCGGGGGCCGCGCGGCGGCAAGCCCGCCGGCTCGGGCTCGACCTCGACGACCTGCTGGCGGAGCGCGCGGGCCGCCTGGCGCCGCTGATCGCCGCCGAGACGCTCGTCATCGCCTGCTGGACGCGGCCTTCCGTTCTGCCGCGCGATCGGCTGGAGCGCGACCGCAAGGGGCTCCGCAGGAAGCTGCGCGACTGGCTGCCCGGGGCCGGCGAGGCGCAGTGTGCGCATCTCGCGCTCGAAGGGCTGTGGGCGCGCCACGAGGCGCTGCTGGACGCGGTCTCCGCCGTGCTCGCCGAGACCGGGATCGCGGGCCGCAGGCTGACGGACGAGGCTGCGTTGCGTCTCATGCGGCGCATGGTCAACGGCGCGGCGTCGACGGCGCCGGACTGGCGCCCGGTCACCGCCGCCAACGACGCGCCCGCGCGGCTGACCGAGCCCCCGGAGGCGGGCGCTTTCCCGCCGCCTTTGGCACCGCAGCTGCTGGTCCGGGAGCCGGAGCGGACCGGCGGCGGCATCCGCATCGGCGGGCGCCTCTACGGCGCGCTCGACATGAGCCTGGGGCCGCGCAAGGCGCGGCCGTTCACGGAGCTGATGGCGGGGCTGGCGGCCGCCGGGCTCCGGCCCGAGGGTCTTCCCTGCCGCTTCTCGCTGCTGATCGAGGGCGGCGGCCTGCACCGGCTGGACGCGGCGATCTCCCGCGTCGCCTCCTCCTTCCTTGCCTTCTCTTCCGCCGACAGCCTGCTCGCCAGGAACGCGCTGAGGGACCTTGCGGCGCTTGGCGGCGACGCCCATGCCATCGTCCGGCTGCGGCTCGGATTGCTCACCTGGGTCGCAGCGGAGGACGCCCAGGCTGCGCTCGCCGCCCGGCTCGGCCGCCTGCAGCAGGTGGCGGAGGGCTGGGGCGAGGCGGCGTTCACCGCGCTGACCGGCGATCCGCTGGAGAGCTTCGCGGCCTCGGTGCCCGGTTTCTGCTGCGGCGCCACCGCGGAGCCCGCCCTGGCGCCGCTTGCGGAGGCGCTTCGGCTGTTGCCCGTAAGCCGCCCGGCGCCGCTGGGCGCGGGTAGCGACGCGGGCGCCGCACACCTGTTCCGCTCGCCCGACGGCAAGCCCCTGCCTCTGGCGGCGGACCAGGGCGGGGACTACGGCTTCGAGCTGATCTACGGCCTGCCCGGCCAGGGCAAGTCGGTGCTGATGAACGCACTGGGACTGGCCTTCTCGCTCCAGGGCGGCCAGGCGCGGCTCCCGCTCGCCGCGGTGATCGACATCGGCCCGTCGTCCTCGGGCCTGGTCTCCCTGGTCCGCGAGGCGCTGCCGCCGGACCGCCGCCACGAGGCCGGCTGGTTCCCGCTCCGCATGACGCCCGAGCACGCGATCAACCCCTGCGACACCCAGCTCGGCTGCCGCAGCCCCCTGCCGGCCGAGCGCGCTTTCCTGACGAACCTGCTCGGCCTGATGGTGACCCCGGCCGGGACCGCCGGCGTGCCCGACGGCATGCGCGAGCTGCTGGGACCGGCGCTCACCGGCGCCTACGCGATGCGCTCCGACAAGGTGCCGGGGGCGGAGCCTCACGCCTACACGGAAAGCCGCGACGCCGAGGTCGATGCCGCGATCGCGGCAGCCGGGCTGCGCCTCCCCGGCGATCCCCTCTGGTGGGAGGTGGTGGACCTGCTGTTCGACGCGGGCGCGGTGGACGCGGCGGCACGGGCGCAGCGCTACGCGGTGCCAACCCTCGTCGACCTGCTTGCCTCGGTGCGCGAACCCGCCGTGCAGGGGTTGGTCGGCGACGCGCGCTACGGCTCGGGCGGCGAGACCGTTACCCAGGCCTTCATTCGCATCCTGACGGCGCTCTCGGGCGACTGGCCGGTGATGTTCGCGCCTACCGCCTTCGACGTCGGCGGCGCGCGTCTCGCCGCGATCGACCTCGCGGAGGTGGCGCCGCAGGGCTCGGCCGAGGCCGACCGGCAGTCCGCCGCCTTCTACCTGCTGGCGCGCCACGCGCTCACCCGCCACTGGTGGATCGCCGACGACGCTCTCGGCGCGGTTCTGGAGCCCTACCGCGACTGGCATGCCGCGAGGCTGCGCGAGATCCGCGAGTCCCCCAAGCGCCTCTGCTACGACGAGTTCCACCGCACCGCGGGCGCGCCCGCCGTGCGCGCCCAGGTCGAGCGCGACGTGCGCGAGGCGCGCAAGCTCCGGGTGCGGCTCGCGCTCGCCTCCCAGCGCCTCGACGATTTCGGCGGCGCGCTCGCCGAGCTCGCCAACCGCTACTGGATCCTGGGCGCCGGCGGCAAGGTGGCGGAAGCCGAAGCGCTCGCCGCGATGTTCTGCCTGAGCGGCACGCTCGACGACGCCGTCCGCTACCGCCTCACCGGACCCGGCCGCGACGGCGCGCCGGCGCTGCTGATCGCGGCCGGCCAGGGCGGACGCTTCGAGCATCTGTTGGTCAACACGCCGGGCCCGGTCGAGCTCTGGGCGCTGACCACCAGCCCGGCGGACGCGGCGCTGAGGCGCCGGGTCCATGCGCTGCTGCCGGCCGCGGCGGCGCGTGCGGCGCTGGCGCGCGCCTTCCCCGAAGGCACGGCGCGGCCGCGCATCGAGAGCGAGCTCGCCCGCCTGGATGCTTCGGAGACGGGGGGCGCGGCGTCCGAGGAGGCCGTGCTCGACCGCGTCGCTGCGGAGGTCGCGCGGGCGTTCGCCGAGGATCGATCCGATCCACCCCGGCCGGTCCCGGACGGGCCGGCCCCATCTCACCTCTAACCGAAAGGAGGCACGGAATGTTGCACATGAACAGGGTCACGCTGCTGGGCCATGCGGGACGCGATCCGCGAGGCCGCGAGCTCGGGGAGGGCGAGAGGACGACGTCCTTCACCGTCGCCACCAGCAGGCGGTGGAAGGCGGACAGCGGAGAGGCGGTCGAGAAGACCGAGTGGCACCGCATCGTCGTCTACGGCAACGCCGTCAAGCCGGCCGAAGACATGGTGCGCAAGGGCTCCCTGGTGCTGGTCGAGGGCCGGCTCGCGACCCGCGAGTACGACGACAGCAAGGGCATCAGGCGGCAGGTGACCGAAGTGATCGTCGCCGGGCCGCAGGGCGTGGTGAACGTGCTGAGCCCGAAGCCGGCGACGGGCGAAGGGGCCGCGCCGGTGCCGGAGAAGGACGACGGCGGCGGCGATGGCGACGATGACGCCTAGGGTGGCCTTGCTGGCGGCTGTCGTGCCGCTGGTCCTTCTGCTGTGGACGGCGGCGGCGGGGGCGGAGGCGCAGCCTTCCGTCCGCGCCGCGTCGCCGCCGGCGGCGGTCAGCGACGCGGCGTGCGATCCGGCGGTGGCCGAGGCGCTGGCCAGGAGCGCCGAGGCCGGGGTCGAGGCCGACCTCGCCATCATCCGCCATCCCGACCAGGGGATTCGCAACCCCGATTCGATTTTCGACTTCTCGTGCATTTGGGACCTGTTCGACTACAGCGCCTTCGACGTGCTGTTCGATCCGGCGGGCGCGCTCGACGACATCCTCGACCTGGCGCGGAGGCGGCTCTGCGCGGCGGCCCGCGACGCCTACCGCCGGTACCTGGGCCGGGCGCTCGACGCCTCGGTCTACACCGTGCCGGCCCGCCGGCTTCCCGGCCTCGGCCTGGGCCGCGAGCGGCGCAACCTCCTCGACGGCGCGGGGGCGCGGAGCGGAGACGGCGAGCTGTTCCGGGGCGTCGTGGAGGGTGGGCGATGAAGACCCGAAGGGTCTTGCTTCGCGTTGCCGGGCATGGGGGCGCCGGGGCTCTGCTGTTGGCCGTCGCCCTTTTGGGGCCGGCGGAAGCCCTGGCTCACGCCTGCGACCGCACCGACAACGACCGCCGCGAGGCGAGCCGCGTCATCCGCGATCTCACTGGCGAGATCGACGAGATGGAGCGGGCGATCATCGAGGCGCTCCGCCTCCAGACCGGCCAGCTCTCGGGCTACACCGCGCAGAGCGCAAGGGCGATCACGGGCGCGCTCGATTCCCAGACCAGGCTGCAGGCGCAGATCGCGCGCGAGGCGGCCGAGACGGAAGCCATGCGGGCGCGCCGTCCTGCCCGGGGCGCCTGCGAGGGCATCACGGGGCTAGCCGGACTCGCCGCGACGGGCCAGGCAAGCGCCGGCGCCCGCGCGAGCGCCGCCTTGACGGAGACCGGGCGAATCATCGGCGACCGCGCCGTGGTCGAGCGGCCGGGCGCGGCGGCCGGCGACGCCGCCCGTTTCGAGACCATCGCCAGGACCTACTGCAATGCCGCGCGCGCGGGCGAGGACTCCAATCTGTGCGGGGGCGAGAGCGCCCTCCATGGCGCGGACCTGAAGGCCGGCTCCCTGTTCGACCGCCGCACCTACGCGAGCGAGGCGGAGCTGCGCGCCGCTGTCGAGCTCTCGCGCAACCTGGCGGCGCCGGTAGTGCACGACCCGCCGCCCATGGCTTCTGCCGACACCGAGCGCGAGCGCCGCCGCGTGCTGCTGGCGCGGGCGGCGGACGCAAGGACGGCGCTGGCCGGGGACTATTTCGCGGAGGCCCGGGCGCTGAGGGCGCCCGGCGCCGGGCTCGGGAGCTGGGCCGCACAGGTGGCGTCCGGTCTCGGGCGGGACCCGGACGGACCGGTGAGCCGCTACGAGCTGCTCGAGCTGCTTGCGAGCCGCCGCTTCGAGGACCCGGACTGGTTCGTGCGCCTGCAGGGAATGTCGGCCGAGAACCTGCTGCGCGAGCTGGTGACGCTGCAAGCGGTCTCTCTCATGCTCGACTGGCAGCGCTACCGCAGCGACGAGCGCAGGGGCGCCATCGACGCGGCGTCGCTCGCGCTCGCGGCGGAAGAGATGCGCCGCCTGCCCGGCCTCGCCAACCCGGCGGCCGGGGCGAACTGAGACCGTGCAGGCGTTCCGCTTCCTGTTCGCCCCCGAGCTCGGCCGTCCCATCGCCGATGCCTTGCGGTCCGCGGCCGTGCTGCGGACGCTGATCGGGGCGGTGCGCCGTCCGCGGTTGTCGCCTACCGGGACGGGCGCGGGACCGCGGAACGCAGTCTCCCGTTCCGGCCTCGCGTGGGCCGTGCTGCTGCTCGCGACCGCGGGCCTCGGCGTGACCGCGATTCCTCCGCCCGAGCCGGCGTTCGGCCAGTCCATCGATCGGGGGCTCTTCGCCGACACCGACAGCCTGACGCGCGAGGTCCTGGACTTCCTGGGCGGGCTGGGGGCGGACAACCCCTCGGCGGTGGGCGACATGCTGTTCGCCTTCAATACAGGCGTGCTGGTGCTGGCGGGCTTCCTGCTTATCTGGCACGCCGCCGCCGGTACCGTGGATACGGCGCGCGAAGGCCGCTTCGGCTTCGGCGCCTGGGCGATCGTCCGCATCGTTACGGCAATCGCCCTGATGGCGCCGCTGCCGGGCGGGCTCAACGGGGCGCAGCACGCCGTGGTGGGTTTGGCCCACCTCGGCGGCGACTTCGCCAACGCCGTCTGGAAGCCCTTCTCAGAGGAGGCGCTGGCCGAGAGCCGGCCCATCGTGCCGCGCCCCCGCGAGGCGCTCTGGCGCGCGGCGATTTCCCGGACCCTCATCGCCGAGACCTGCGCAAGGGCCGCCAACGGGAGCGCGGCGCTCGCCGGCGACGACGCCTACGTCGAGATCGACGAGGACGAGGACGACGGGATCGCCTGGTTCAGCTACGACGGCGAAGGCCGCGGCATGCCCGACGGCATGTGCGGCTCGATCCGCTTCTCCGGCCTTGAGGCGGACGGCGCCCCCGGGCTCGCGGCCGAGGGGCACCGGCGGGCGCTGACCGGCCTGCTCCCGGCCATCCGATCCATCGCCGCCGGCCTCGCCGCCCACTACGTCCCCGGGACCCCGCTCTACGGCCGCCCGCTGCCGGACATCGACGCCCTGCTCGCCGCCCGGGACCTCGCGGGCGCTTACGCCCGCGTCCTCGACGGCGCGCTCACGGAGGCCGCCTCGGAGGAGCGCGAGACCCTTGCGCAAGTGGTGGCCGAGGACGCGCGGGAGGCGTCCTGGATGGCGGCGGCCTCCTTCTTCAACACCATCGCCCACCGTGCCGGCCTCTTTCAGGCCGCCGCCCATAACGTGCCGTCCGTGGCGTTGCCGGTGCCGAGCCTCGACGAGTGGACGCCGGCGGCGGATGCGGCGGTGAAGGGAGTCGCCGCCCAGCTCGCCCGCTCTGCCCGCTACCACCCGATGCTTCTGTCCGCCGCGAACGCCGGCGCGGGCGCCCTCCCCGCTACGGACGGCGAGAGCGGCGGGATGGTCTCGGGCCTGCTGGAGTTCATCGACCTCGACTCCGTCATCGTCGCCGACAGCGGCAACCCCATCGCCGACCTGGCCGCGCTCGGCCACGGGCTGCTCAACGCCGCGCTCGCCGCCGTCGCGGCGTTGATGGGCGCCGCCACGGGCTCGGGGCTGCTCGAATCCATCCCCTTCATCGGCAAGGGTCTCGACGTGTTCGAGTCCGCCTGGCAGGTCTCCGACGCCCTGGTCTCGACCCTGCTGGGCCTCCTCATCGTCGCGGGCGCGGTGCTGGCCTACGTGCTGCCGGCGCTGCCCTTCATCCGCTTCCTGTTCGGCATCGTCGGCTGGATCCTGAACGTGGCCGTCGCCGTGCTGGCGGTGACCGTGTTCGCCGCAGCCCACGTCACCCGCGAGGACGGGGACCGGCTCACCGTCCAGGCCACCCGCCAGGGCTGGCTGTTCCTTCCCGCGCTCGTGCTCAGGCCCGCGCTGATGCTGCTGGGCCTCATCCTCGGCTATTTCGTCTTCCTCGCCGGGATCGGGATCTTCAACCAGGTGTGGCTGCCGCAGATGCGCGATGCCGGCGCCTCCGGCGGGCTCGGGCCGGTCGGCTTCCTCGCCATGCTCGCGCTCTACGTCATCGTCGCCTACGGGCTGATGAACGCGTCGTTCAAGCTGATCGACCTGCTGCCGTCCGCCGTCCTCGACTGGATCGGCGGACGGGCCGGAGCCGGCGACGACGCGAGCGACCGCACGGGCGGCGCTGCGGTGGGCGGCATCTCGCGGCTGGGCGCGGTCCGCGTCGGCGCGCGCGCAAGGCGGGGCGGAGCCGGGAGCTGACCCTGTCCGCGATGCATTTCATCCGAACCGGAGGCCCATGGACATGAGATTCATCCAACCCGGGATCTGCGTCATGCTGCTCGCCGCGGGAGCGGGCTGGGCGGCGTGGCTGGCCGGCGGCGACCGCCCGGTGGACGCGGCAGCCATCGGCCTCGGCGCCGCCGTCGCGGCGGCCTTCGCCGCCTACATGGCGTCCGACCGCAAGGACGCCGCCCTCTGGCTCCGTTTCGGCCTCTACGGCGGGGCGCTCGCGGTGTGCGTGGCGTCCTTCTGGACCGGCGTCGTGCGTCCCCTGCAGCACGCGCCGTCGTGGGGGGCGGTCATGGCCTGGCTCGGGGCGCTCGACGGCATGCGGCTGGTCATGCTGGTCGCGCCGGGCCCGGCCGTCGTGCTGCTCCTGGTGCTCTGGTTCGAGGTGGCCGTGGCGAGCCTGCGCCATCTCGGCGGCGGAGACCGGCGCCGGCGCGCCGAGTCCGACCTCCACGGACACGCGAGGCTGCTCGGGCGCCGCTTCCTGCGGCGCCTGGCGAAGCGCAATGGCATCCTGCTCGGCCAGTGGGGCGGGCGCAGGGGCGCGCCGCTCATCGGCTGGGCGCTGGAAGGCTCCGCCATCACCGTCGCCCCGCCGCGCACCGGCAAGGGGGCGCTGATCGCCCTCAACCTGCTCTCGCCCGAATACCGGGGATTCGAAGGATCGACCGTCACCATCGACCCGCGCGGCGAGCTCTGGTGCATCGCCTCGCGGCGCCGGCGCCAGATGGGACGCCGCGCCGTGCTGCTCGATCCCTTCGGCGTGGCGAGGGAGCACAAAAGGGAGTTCGGCGAGCACTGCCATCTGCCGGACGTGAGGTCCGCGACCTACAACCCGCTGGAGTTCATACGGGAGGACGAGAGCCAGGCGGTGCGCGACATCAACGTGCTGCTCGACGCGCTCCTCACCCCGCCCCGCCCCGGCGCCCACGACAACTCCCGGCACTTCTACGAATCGGCCCGTGCCATCATCGCCGGCTACATCGCCTGGGTGCGGTTCAGGGGACCGAGGGAGAAGCGCAACCTCAAGCACGTGCACGCGCTGCTCTCGCAGTCGCCGGAGGAGCGCAAGCGGTTCGCCGCCGACATGGCCGTGGAGCAGCCATTCGCCGGCGGGCTCACCCATATCGCAGTCGAGCGCCAGGCCCAGGTGGGGGCCGAGGAAGGCGGCTCCAACTTCACCACCATCGCCAACCAGCTGGCCTTCCTCAACTACCCCGAGCTGCTGGCCAACACCGCGCGGTCGAGCTTCGATCCGCTGAGCCTCGCCGGCGGCGGCACCGATATGTTCGTGGTGGTGCCCGAGGACGCGGTCGAGCACGTCAAGGGCTGGCTCCGGCTCTGGGTCGCCATCCCCAACGCGGTGGCGGCGCGGAAGCCGCTGAAGCGCGACATGCTGATCGTGATCGACGAGATGCCCCGCATCGGCTTCCTCAAGCCGGTGATGGACGGCTACACCATGGCCGCCGGCAAGGGCGTGCACTTCTGGTGCTTCGCGCAGTCGATCTCGGCGCTGGACTCGAGCTGGGGCAAGGAGCACCGCAGGACGCTGCTGCACCTCGCCGAGGTGGTCCAGGTGCTGGGCTTCCCGAGGACCGACGCCGAGGGCGCGGAGGAGCTGTCGAAGGCCATCGGCACCGCCACCTTCGAGAACCGGACCGAGAGCCGGTCGGGGACCATCGCCGAGAGCCGGGTGCTCAGCGCCAACACGCAGTGGCAGGCGGGCGAGTCGCTGGGCCTCGTGCGCGAGCGCCTGGTGACGCCCGACGAGCTGATGACGCTGGGGCCGGACCGGCAATACGTGATCGCGGCGCCCAAGGACATCCCGCGCGACGCGCTGCACCTGCACCACGCGCGCTACTGGCGGCGCCCGGACGCTGAGCACCACGCCGATCCCAACCCCTTCGTCGTGCGCAAGGAGCGCGCGGCGAAGAGGGCGGCGGGCCGGCCGGCGGCGCCCGTTCCGCGGGCGTGGACGGCGCTGCGAAGGGGATTGGGAAGGAGGGGGGCATGACGACGGAGAAGGAGCCGCAAGGAAACGGAGGCGGCGCGGCGGGCGCCGAAGCGGGCGAGGGAGCGGCGCACGGCCTGCCGACGGCTGGGGACATGGCGGACGAAGGCTCCGGCGCGGAGCCCGAAGCGAAGCCGGGCGACGATCTCCGGCGTCTGAACGGGAACATGGAGCAGCTGCTCGAAGGGATGGACAACCTGTTCCAGGAGCTCGTGAGGACGGGTTCGAAGCTGGACTCCCTGAAGGTGCCGGAGGCGAAGCCTGCCGATGCCGCGAACGCCGGCCCGGCAGCGGAGCCGGCGCCGGCGGAGGACGCCGCCCCTGACGCCGACGGCGCTTCGGACGCGGACGGAGAGGCCGGGCAGATGGCGGATTTCTACCGCTGGGTCGAGACCGACCGGCGACGGCGGCGGCGATGGTCGCTCGCCGCCATGGCGGCGGCCGCGCCGGCGGCGTTCCTGCTCGGCATGCTGGTCCAGCACCAGTTCCAGCCGATCCCCCTGCACGACCCGAGCGGGGGCTGGAGCGGATGGATATGGGAGACCCACGGCCGCGCCATCGTCGATTGCGCGGTCGATGCCATGCGGACGAACGGGGAGGTGGATTGCCGGCTGGCCGTCCGGCGGCCGTGACGCCGCCGGAGCCGGCCGGACTGCCGCGCCCCCGCGTGGCTTTCCCGCGCGCGCATGCCCCGGGTGGAGAGGGCTTCGGGGCACGGCGCCCTGAAGGATGGCCGGAAAGGAACGCGAGATGACCGACAGCGACGGCACCGGGACCGACGACACGGCGATGAGCAACGCGTTCGCCAGGGCGGGCTACACCGTCCCCGGCATCGAGACGTCGTCCGAGGACGGGCGCGAGCCCCGCCACTACGCCTCGCCCACTGCGGCCATCAGCGACCACGCCGCCCTCTACGGCGCCACCCCCGGCCCCGACGAGCCCGACAACCGCCCGGTGTGGGACGAGGCCGAGGCCTTCGCCGGGATCGAGCAGGCCGTCCACACGCTGATCCAGAGCGTCGCCCCCGACGGCACCCAGCTCGCCGACGAGCGCGAAAGCCTGCTGTGGGGGTTCGTGAACATGCTGCACGCGCAGGCGGGCCGCATCGACCGGACAGTGGACGGGCT
>JAPPNV010000405.1 GCA_028818565.1 Rhodospirillales bacterium
CGGCCGCGCCGCCGAGCAGGCCGAGGCGGCGGAAGCGGGCCTCCAGCGCGGCGTAGGCGCTCACGCCTCGTTCTCGTCCGAACTGCGGCCGCGACGCATGTAGATCGCGTAAATCACGCCCAGGCTGATCGCGAGCGCGTACCAGATGACGATGTACTGCATGTGCTGGCTACGCAGCTCGACCTTGGTCTGCCCGCCGATCGGCAGGCCGCCCGGGTTGGCGGCGGGGCCGGCGTCCACCAGAAAGGACGGTGCGGGAATACCCGCCTCGGCCGCGAGAGCTTCCGTGTCGGTCCAGAACCAGACGTTGTTCTCGGGCTCGTTGTCAGGTGTGAACCAGCCGGTCCGTCCGCCGGGCACGACGACGCCTTCGAGGCGGTGCGTGCCCTGGATCTGACCCCCGAGCCGCGTCTCCGGCTCCTTGTTGTCGAGCGGCACCCAGCCGCGGTTGACCAGCACCGCCGGGCCGTCGGTGCGCTCGAACGGGGTGATGATCTGGTAGCCCACCCGGCGGTCGAAGGTGCGCGCGGCGAGGAACATCTCCGCCTCGTGGCGGAACTGCCCCTCCAGCCAGACCCGGCGGTAGGAGAAGGGCGTTGGATCGTCGAGCGCGGCGGGCAGCATCACCGCCTCGGCCTGGAATTGGGCGCGGCGTTCCTCGTTGAGGTCGGTCTTCCACATCAGGCGATGCACCTGCCACGAGCCGAGCGCGAGCAGGATCATGATGCCCGGGATCGCGAACCAGGTCGCCCGGCGCCGGGCGCGGTCACTCGTCACCCGCGGCCGGGCGCGGTCGTCACTCGCCAAAGCCGGCCGCTCTGTGCCTGTACTGGAGCGCGATCAGGAGAGCCTTGGCGGGCCGCAGCAGACCAAGGCTCAAGATGACAATTGCGGGGAGCCAGAGGACCGCATGGAGCCAGTAGGGCGGCGCGTGGGTGAACTCCAGCCAGAACGCGAGTGCGACGACGATTCCGCCGACGATGAACATGACGAAGACGGCCGGCCCGTCGGCGCTGTCATGCTGCGAAAGCTCGAACCGGCACGCGCCGCAGCGCTCCGCCACCCGCAGGTAGCCGCTGAACAGCTTGCCGCGTCCGCAGCGGGGGCAGCGGAAGAGCAGGCCGGCCTTCAAGACCGAGACCGGCGGATAGTCAACCCGCATCTCTTACCGTGACCATGGTGAGAGATGCGGGCTACCCCAATCCGCCATGCCGTCTCGATCAACCGCCCCACCAGTAGATCCAGATGAACAGGAACAGCCACACCACGTCGACGAAGTGCCAGTACCACGCCGCGGCCTCGAGCCCGATGTGCTGGTCCGGCTTGAACTGCTTTTTCAGCGCCCGGTAGAGGCAGACCGCCAAGAAGATGGCGCCGACGGTGACGTGGAAGCCGTGGAAGCCCGTCGCCATGAAGAAGGTGGAGGGGTAGATGCCATCGCGGAAGCCGAAGGCCGCGTGAGCGTACTCGTAGCCCTGGACGCCAATGAAGGCGACGCCGAGCGCCACGGTGAGCGCGAGCCCGTAGACCAGTTGCGTCTGATTGCCGTGGCGGAGCGCGTGATGGGCCCAGGTCACGGTGGCGCCGGAGGTCAGCAGAAGCAGGGTGTTCACGAAGGGAAGCCGCCACGCCGGAATGGTCTCGACCCCCGGCGGTGGCCACGAATTGGCGATGACGTCGGGCGGCATGATCGCAGCGTTGAAGAACGCCCAGAAAAACGCCGCGAAGAACATCACTTCGGACGCGATGAAGAGCACCATGCCGAAGCGGAGCCCCCGCTGAACCACTTGCGTGTGCTCGTTCTCCACCAGCGCTTCGCGGATCACGTCGCGCCACCAGAAGTACATGGTGAACAGCACCACGATCCCGCCAATGGTCATCAGCCAGAGCTGGCCGGTGTGCATGAAGATGACCACGCCGCCGAGCCCCAGTCCGCCGCCGCCCAAGGCGCCGATGACCGGCCACGGGCTCGGCTTCACCATGTGGTACTCGTGGTTCGCGGTCCCGTGTGCGCTATCCGCCATAACTGGAATCGCTCCCTGGTCTGGGGCCCGCCGCGTCGGGGGTCGACTCACCGGCCGCATCGTGTGCCAGCGCGGCTTCCGTCACGCCCTCTCCGCGCGCGAAGAACGTGTAGGACAAGGTGATCGTGGTCACGTCGTCGAGCCTGCGGTCCTCGACGATGTCGGGGTCGACGAAGAACGACACCGGAAAGTCGGCGCGCTCGCCCGGCGCCAGCGTCTGCTCCTCGAAGCAGAAGCACTCGATCTTGTTGAAGTAGGCGCCGGCCTTCACCGGCGTCACGTTGAAGGTCGAGGTGCCGATGAGCGCCCGGTCCGACTGGTTGACGGCGTTGTAGAACGCCATCGCCATCTCGCCGACGCGCACCTTGATCTCGCGCTGCTCGGGCTTGAAGTACCACGGCAGGTCGCGGGCGGTATCCGCATTGAAGCGGACGGTGACCACCCGCTCGCCGATGGTGACCGGCGCTTCCTCCGCCACCTGGGTGGTGCCGCCGAAGCCGGTGACCTGGCAGAAGAGCTTGTAGAGCGGCACCGCGCCGAAGGCGAGGCCCACCATGCCGCAGACCACGCCGCCCAGGACGAGCGCGGTCGCGGTGCGGCGCCGGCTCGCGCGCTTGCCGGGGGCGTCGGGCATGTCGGTTGCCATCCTACTCGCCCCCCATCCTGACGATGGTGATGAGGTAGAACAGGATCGCGAGCGCGAGCAGCGCGCCGCCGAGCGCGAAGTTGCGAATCTTGCGCCGGCGCTCGCTGTCCCGGTCTTTCACGACGCCATCCTTCATGGCACGACCGGAACCGGCCACGCGTGGTCCGCGAGCAGGAGCGCGAAGAGCGCGAAGAGATAGATGATCGACGTGCCGAAGAGCCGCTTCGCCGCGGCCGGGCTGTGGTCCACGAGGACGCGGAAGGCGCCGGCCGCGAGCAGGACGCCCGCCACCAGCGCGCCGATGCCGTAGACCGCGCCGGCAGCCCCGGTTGCGCACGGCGCCAGGCTCACGGGCAGGAGGAGCAGCGTGTAGGCCATGATCTGGCGCCGCGTGCTGCGATCGCCCGCCACCACCGGCAGCATCGGCACGTCGGCGGCTTCGTAGTCCGACGAGCGGACCAGCGC
>JAPPNV010000098.1 GCA_028818565.1 Rhodospirillales bacterium
CGCTGCGCAGTCCCCTAAGACACAAGCAGCGGCCCCGAATCGGCCCTTCTCAAGGAGGCGTGGCAGAGCGGTCGAATGCAGCGGCCTCTAAAGCCGCCGGATCTCCCCGGGTCTCGTGGGTTCGATTCCCACCGCCTCCACTACCTCAACAAGGCCGATGTGTCCTTAGCACATCGGCCTATTGATTTATATTGCTCTTTCGTCCTACGCTTCGGAGCGGCCCTCCACGCGCTCTCGAACCAATGCTCAGGGGTGAGCTTCATGGCCCGCGCCTAACGGGCTCTTGCGCCTAGCGCCGTGGCAATGGGGTCTTTGCCGTGGTCCTCGTACTCTTCCTCGCCGTGGCGATGCGCATGACGTTAACGGCATTGCCGATCACATTGGCGGAACGCTTCGGCCACTGCGGCCCCTAGGCATTGGGCACCGACCCCTGCGGAGCTGGGGCGCCGCTGTCGCGAAGGCACTTGGCCAGCTTATCGAACAGGTTCGGGTGGCCGCGCTTGAGCTCAGGGTCTCGGCGCTCGGTTGTATGGAAGCCGTGGACGCCCTTCGCGGTCATATGGATGCTTCCAGTCGCCTCATCGTACCAGACGCCCATTTCAAGATAGATGCTTCTTCCAGGTTTGCTCTTGCGCATGACCCCTCGCAGTGCTTCCCGCTAAGCATATGGGATGGGCGGCGGGTCCGCGACAGGTCACATGTCAAACAGCGTCACTATCCCCGCATCAGTCAGGCAGCGAGCAGGCGGAACAGGCGCTCGGCGTCGGCAGCGTCGCGGGCGACCCGGGCGCAGCGGGCTGCAAGCTCCGCATCCTCGCCCCAGCGCTCGAGCTGGTAGCGTTCGTCCACCAGCGACGCATCGGCGGCGGCCTGCGCATCGAGCCGGCCATCCCGCAGGGCGAGCGCGACCGCCAGCGAGCCGAAGCTTCGGGTGACAAGGCTCAGCCCGGCGAGAGAGAAATCGCCCTCGCCCGCCACCGCGTCCCGCAGGGCTTCGAGCGCCTCCGGCGCCTGGGCAATGGGGGTAATCGAACTCGTGATCGCAAGGCGTGCGCCGTATCGCTCGTCGGCCCACGCCACCAGCGGCTCCCAGGCGGCGGCCTGGCGCCGGGCGAGCGCCGGCGGTTCGTCGGTCCGATAGCAGACGAGGTCAGTCTCGGCGTAAGCCGCGGTCTCGGCCACGATCTCGGCTCGCCGCCCCGGCACCAGGTCCAGCGCGGTGCAGACGAGGCGGGTGAGCGGCATGGAGTCGCGGTCGATGGTCTCGCCCTGCGTTGACCATTCGTCGGCGACGGCGCTCGCGAGCGCTGCACTCGGCACCGCCAGTGGCCGGCCCGCCGGGGTGCGCACCGGCTTGCCGTCGAGCGCGATCCCGTGCCCGCCGTCGGCCTCGACCGCCTCCGCGATCTTGTAGAAACGCTTCGGCTTCGCCGTGTTCACGGTGCGTCCTCGAAGGGTGCAAAGTCGTCCCCGGCGGGCGCCGGATCGAAGCCGAGGAAGCGCCACGCGGCAGCCATGTGCGGCGGCAGGGGCGCTGCGAGGACCAGCGGCGCCTTGTTGCCCGGCCGCGGCAGTTCCAGCGCGCGGGCGTGGAGGTGAAGGCGCGGCTCGAAGCCGGCCGGGAACGCCGCTTCGCCGCCGTACTTGCCGTCGCCCACGACGGGATGGCCGAAGACCTGCGCCGTATGGGCGCGAAGCTGATGGGTGCGGCCGGTGCGCGGCATCAGCGCGAGCCAGGAGAGGCGCCGGCCGGCCGTCTCGATCAGCGCATAGTCCGTGATCGCGCGCTGACCACCCTCCGCAGCCGCCACCATCCGCTCGCCCGCACCCACCTGACGCTTGGCGAGCGGCGCGTCGATCCGCCCCTGCGGGAGCTTCGGCACGCCGATGGCCAGCGCCCAGTAGAGCTTGCGCAGGCTGCGCGAACGGAAAAGCGCCGTGAGTTCCCGGGCCGCCGCGGCGTGGCGGGCGAGCAGGAGAATCCCGCTGGTGTCGCGGTCGAGCCGGTGGACCAGGCGGGGTGCCTCGGCCGCGTCGAAGCGAAGCGCACCGAGCAGCCCGTCGAGGTGGCGTCCGACCTTGCTCCCGCCCTGCACCGGCAGACCCGGCGGCTTGTTGAGCGCGATCAGGTCGGCATCGCGGTATATGACGGCCGCCTGCACCATCTCGGCATCGGCCTCGTCGAGCGCTGGATCGGCCCGCTGCCGCGCGCGCGCCTCGCCTCCTTCGGAAAGCGGTGGGATGCGGACCCGGTCGCCGGACGCGAGGCGCGTGCCGGCGCGAGCGCGCTTGCCGTTCACCCGAATCTGGCCGGTGCGCAGCAGTTTCTCCAGCCGGCCGTGACCGAGGGCGGGGTAGTGCCGCCTGAACCAGCGGTCGAGCCGCTGGTCGCCGTCCTCCGGCGCGATCTCCAGGTTCGCGACGCCTGTCATCAGACGATGGCTCGCACAAGCCTGAGCCCGCAATAGAAGCCGCCGACCGAGAGCACCACCGAGAGCACGATATAGAGCAGCGCCCGGCCGACCTCGCCCCGCTCGAGCAGGCCGATGCTGTCGGCCGAGAAGGCGGAGAATGTGGTGAAGCCGCCGAGCAGGCCCACGAACAGGAACCGCTGCACCACCTCGCCCGCGTCGAACGCGACCGAGAGCCCGTGCACCAGGGCGCCCAGGATGAACGAGCCCACGACGTTGACTGCCAACGTGCCGTAAGGGAAGCCCCCGCCGATCAGCGTCGTGAGCCAGCGCTCGGCCGCGCCCATGACGTAGAAGCGCCCGACCGAGCCCAACGCACCGCCCAGCGCGATGGCGAGCGCGACCTTCACGCGTCGTCCTCCGTCTCGGCGTCGGCCGCGGTCCCGTCGCGCAGCTTCTGCCAGTAGGCGAGGCGCTTCCGCACCTCCCGCTCGAAGCCCCGCTCCCGCGGCGCGTAAAAGCGCTGCCGCGGCATCTCCTCCGGGAAGTAGTTCTGGCCCGAGAACCCTTCCTCGGTGTCGTGGTCGTAGACGTAGCCCTCGCTGTAGCCGAGGTCCTTCATCAGCCGCGTCGGCGCGTTGAGGATGTGCTTGGGCGGCATCAGCGAGCCGGTCTCCTTCGCAACCTGCATGGCGCGTCCGTGCGCGCGGTAGCTCGCGTTCGA
>JAPPNV010000162.1 GCA_028818565.1 Rhodospirillales bacterium
GCGGCATCCCGCTCTGGGCCTATGTGATGCTCTACGTCTATCCGGGCACCGCGCTGATCCTGCTGCGCTCCTACACCGAGCATCGACCCGCGTCGGAGCAGGCGCAGCGCACGGTCATCGTGGAGGCCGGGCCGCTGATGAGGCTGCTCTTCCTCGGCAACAATTTTCACGCGCTCCACCACGAGCGGCCCGGCATTGCCTGGTACGACCTGCCCCACGTCTACCGCGCGGAGCGGGAGCGGGTGCTCGCGGATAATGGCGCCTTCCTGTTCACCGGCTACGGAGATATCGTGCGGCGCTTTCTCTGGCGGGCGAAGGATTCACCGCTGCATCCCGGCCCGGCCGACCGATACCAATAGGGAGCGCTACACATGACTGACGCCGCAGTGTCGAGCGGAGCGTGCCTACTTGAGCGATTGGCTGCAGGGCCGGTCATCTGTGCCGAGGGCTATCTGTTCGAGATCGAGCGCCGCGGTTATCTCTCTGCCGGCGCCTACGTGCCGGAGGCGGTCCTGGACCACCCGGAGGTCGTGGCCCAGCTGCATCGCGACTTCCTGCACGCGGGCTCCGACGTCATGCTGGCCTTCACCTACTACGCCCATCGCGAAAAGCTCCGGGTGATCGGCAGGGAGGACACGCTCGAGGAGATGAACCGCACCGCGCTCAGCCTCGCGCGGGAGGCGGCGCAGGGGAGCGACGCGCTGGTCGCCGGCAACGTGTCCAACTCCAACATCTATGTCGAGGGCGACGCCGAGTCCGCCCGCGAGGTGCGCGCCATGTTCGACGAGCAGGTAGGCTGGGCCGTCGACGAGGGCGTGGACTACATCGTCGCCGAGACCATCTCCTTCGTCAGCGAGGCGCTGCTCGCGCTCGAAGCGATCAAGGCGGCCGGCCAGACGGCGGTGATCAACCTCGCTGTCCACCGCGACCCGATCACGCGGGACGGCCTGACCCCGGCCGAGGCCTGCAAGCGGCTCGAAGGGGCGGGGGCGGACGTGGTCGGGCTCAACTGCACGCGCGGCCCGGCTTCCATGCTGCCCCTGCTAGGCCCCATCCGCGAGGCAGTGGGCTGCCACGTCTCGGCACTGCCGGTGGCCTACCGCACCACTGCCGATCAGCCCAGCTTTCAGTCCCTGGAAGATCCCGACTGCGCCTGCCTGCCGCGGGAGAAGCCCTTCCCCACCGCGCTCGACCCCTTCACCGTCAACCGCTACGAGATCGAGGAGTTCACACGGGAGGCGCAGGCGCTCGGCGTCAACTATCTCGGCGTCTGCTGCGGCGCCTCCCCCCACCACATCCGCAGCATGGCGGAGGCCCTTGGCCGCCGCCCGCCGGGGAGCAAGTACTCGCCCGACATGTCCACGCACGCCTTCTACGGCACCTCTGAGAAGGTCCCGTCCGCTTACAAGGATTTCGCAGAGAACCTGTAGCGCAGGCCTACGCCTACACGAACAAGGAGATCATTTGCATGACTGACGCCGGGGCGTCTGCCGCGCCGGGCCTTCTGGAGCGGCTCCAGGCAGGGCCGGTAATCTGCGCCGAGGGCTATCTGTTCGAGCTTGAGCGCGCCGGCTATCTCACCGCCGGCCCTTACGTGCCCGAGGCAGTGCTCGAACACCCCGACGCGGTGATCCGGCTGCATCGCGACTTTCTCCGTGCGGGCTCCGACGTCATGCTGGCCTTCACCTACTACGCCCATCGCGAGAAGCTCAGGCTGATCGGCAAAGAGGATCAGCTTGAGCGAATGAACCGGACCGCGGTCCGCCTTGCGCGGGCGGTAGCGCAGGAAGGCGGCGCACTGGTCGCCGGAAACGTTAGCAATTCCAACATCTTCGTCGATGGCGATCCTGAGTCCGCGCGCACCGTGCGCGCCATGTTCGATGAGCAGGTGGCCTGGGCCGCTGACGAGGGTGTGGACTTCTTCGTCGCCGAGACCATCGGCTACGTGGGCGAGGCCCTGCTCGCGCTCGAAGCGATCAAGGAGACCGGACTGCCGGCGGTAATCAACCTCGCCATCTTCCGGGACCCGCATACCCGCGAGGGACTGACCCCGGCCGAAGCCTGCAAGCGCCTGGAAGGCGCGGGCGCCGACGTGGTCGGCCTCAACTGCGTGCGCGGCCCGGCGACCATGCTGCCGCTGCTGGGCCCCATTCGTGAAGCGGTGAGCTGCCACGTCTCGGCGCTGCCGGTGGCCTACCGCACCAGCGAGGACGAGCCGACCTTCCTCTCCCTCAGCGATCCGGGCTGCGCCTGCCTGCCCGAAGGACGCGCCTTCCCCACCGGGCTCGATAATCTCGCCTGCAACCGCTACGAGATCGCAGAGTTCACCAGGGACGCGCGGGCGCTCGGAGTCGGCTATCTCGGGGTCTGCTGTGGCGCGGCGCCCCACCACATCCGCAGCATGGCGGAGGCGCTCGGCCGCCAGCCGCCGGCGAGCAAGTACTCGCCCGACATGTCCCGCCACGCCTATCTGGGCACGGTCTCGGAAATTCCGGTAGCCAACAAAGAATTTGCGAAGAGGCTATAGCGCTCCTTAGCCGCCGACGCCGCCGTAGGCGACACCCGAGAGGCGGGACATATCCTCTTTCCAGGTCACGAGGTCGTCGAGCGCAAGCTCGTTCAGGTGCGAATGCCCGCAGGCGCGGGCCATGATCTTCATCAGCTCGACGCTCGCCTCGAAGAAGTTGGCGAGACGCCGCGCCGATTTCTCGATCTCGATCCGCGCGGTCAGATTCGGCTTCTGGGTCGCGATGCCGACCGGGCAGTTGTTGGTGTGGCACGCGCGCATGCCGAGGCAGCCGATCGCCTGAATCGCCGCGTTGGAGACCGCGACCGCATCGGCGCCCAGCGCCAGCGCCTTGGCGAAATCGGCGGGCTTGCGCAAGCCCCCGGTGATGACCAGCGTGACATCTTGACGCTCGGACGTGTCGAGATGGCGCCTGGCGCGGGCCAGCGCGGGGATGGTCGGCACCGAGATGTTGTCGCGGAAGATAAGCGGCGCCGCCCCCGTGCCGCCGCCGCGCCCATCCAGGATGACGTAGTCGACGCCCACTTCGAGTGCGGCGTCGATGTCCTTCTCGATATGCTGGGCCGAGAGCTTGTAGCCGATCGGGATGC
>JAPPNV010000103.1 GCA_028818565.1 Rhodospirillales bacterium
TCATCCCCGGTCCGCGATCCACATTCCTGGCGGCTTCACGCCGCGCATCCCATTTTGTCCGTCGTTGAGGCGCGAGCGACATCATTTGGCGCGAGTTCCCTAGCGAGGTGGTCAGTGAGGCAGCCGGTAGGACCATTGTAGCGGAATACGGCGGCTGATCTAAGCCAAATCTTCATACCGGAGGCCAAAAAAAGCACCCACGACCCGGTTGTCGGGTCTATTCGGCGGCTTCAGTGCTGCCCGCGGGCTCACGGAAGGCCGGAATCACCGCTTCGGCGAATAGTCGAAGGCTTTTCAATAGATTATCCGCGCCATAGTAGGGCGGATAGTGGAGCAAAAGGGAATCGAGCCCGGTGGCAGCGCGCAGCGCCCGGATACGGGCGATCACGGTCTCCGGCGAGCCGTGGACCAGGGTGGTCTCCAGCAGCGTGTCGTAGTCGAACGTCGCGGCGCTCTCCTTCTCCGAGACCTTGCCGAGATAGCCCGCGGTCTTCTTGCCCAGGAACGCTTCGAGGTGGCGGACGATGCCGGCCTCGCTCTCCTCCCGCGCCTTGGCGTCGGTCTCGGCCACGTAGACCCAGCGGGCGATGTTGATGGAGCCGAAGGCAGGGTTGGCGTTCCACGGTTCCGGGGCGTGGGCCATGGTCTCGCGATAGAGGGCAATCTGCCCGGCGAGTGTCTCGAACGAAGGCAGGGTGGACAGCATCAGGCCGAAGCCGTGGCGCGCGGCGACCTCGATGGAGCGGTTGGTGCCCGCAGCCATGTAGAACGGCGGATGCGGCTGCTGCACGCTCACCGGGTAAATCTCGTAGTCGCCCTCGACCTGGTGCTGGAAATGGGTGCCCTCGTGGCTGACCTTCCGCGTATGAAAGGCATCCAGAATCAAGGGGATGGCCTCCTCCTGAATGTCGTGGCGGGCATCGAACGGAATCCCGAAACCCTCGTACTCGTAGGGCCGGTAGCCGGAGCCGACGCCGAGGCTCAGCCGCCCGTCGCTCAGAATGTCCACGAAAGCCGCATTCTCGACGATCCGCATCGGGTTGTGCAGCGGCAGCGTCATTACCGCCGTCCCGAGCCCGATGCGGGAAGTCTTGGGAGCGAGATATCCCAGGTAGACGAAGGGGTCCGGCAGCACGCCGTACTGGTTGGAGAAGTGGTGCTCGGCGATCCACGCGGTGTCGTAGCCGAGCCGGTCCGCCTCGACGATCTCGCGCGTCACCCGCGCGTGCACGGCGCGGTGCGGGTAGGGCTCTACATCGAGATTGGGCTGCGAGGTGACGAGAACGCCGAACTTCATTCTTTTCTCCATGGGCCGACCGCAGGGGTAGCGGCTCCTATTCGCTATAGATTGTCCACGCGCCGTCTTCTCCGGTCAGCAGACCTTCGCCCGGCGGGATCTCGTCCGGATCGTCCTTCCACTTGCTGGGATGGAGCGGCTCGCCGCAGGCCGCGAGCGCGGCGGCCGCCGCGATGGCCAGGACCGGGCCGGTCAGCGTGATGGCGCGGCGCAAGGGCGCCTTCGCCCCGTGCGGAGGGCGCGGTTCTCCCGGCATTCCCGCTTACTCCGCCGCGCCTTCGACCGGAGCCTCGACCCGCGCCCTGAGGTCGCCCAGCAGGCCGTCGATTCCCTTGCGGTTGACGACCGAGGCGAACTCGACCCGGTGGGTATGCAACATGCTGATACCTTCGACGCTCACGTCGATGACCTTGTATCCCGCGTCGCGCTTGCGCACACGGAAATCGACGCCGATGGGACCGCCGCCAGAGGGCCGCACGATCTGCGCCCGCACGATCTTGTCGCCGCTCTCGTCATTGATCACCGAGCGCGCAGTGAACGTCTCGCCGCCGTATGAATCGAAGCGGCTGGCGTAAACCCGCACGATGAAGTCGACGAAGATCCTCCGGTATTCCTTGCGCTGTTCCTTGCTGGCGGTTCTCCAATGGCGCCCGAGCACGAAGCGGCTGACGATCGGAATGTCGAAGCCTTCCACCATGACCTCGCGGAAGGCGGCCTCCCGCTCCTCGAACGTCGAGTTGGCCTTGTCCTTCAGGACGGCGATGGCCTGGTCACCAAGGCCCTGAATGAACGTGAGCGCCGGGTCGTCGGATGCTGCGGCGCGCTGCGTGCCGGGCGCGGACAGCAATACGGCCGCAGCAAGCGCGGCGGCCGCAAAGAAGCGTCGAGAGATGCGAATGCTCATGGGATGTCCGCCCTGTCTCAGCCAGGGGCGCCGCGTGGCGGGCTCTTCCCCGGATCACTCCTCATCGAATTCCTCGTCGAAATCTTCATCGAAGTCGAAGTCGGGGATCTCCATGGCGGGCGGCGGCGCACCGTCCCTGATCTCCGTGGCCCGATACTGCCGGTATAGCTCGCGCAATGCAGCATAAAAGTCGACCGAGGTGCGTTCCAGCGTCTCCAGTTCCTCGAGGTACTGGGCGCGCTGAGAGACGCCGCTCGTGACACTGCGGGCCAGTCCGGCCTCGACTGGCAGGAGATAACCGAAGGGATCCGCGATCCAGTCTACGCCAAAGGCCGCCGCGTCGCGGGGATTGGTCGGCCCCAGCAGCGGCAGCATGAGGAACGGTTCTCCGCCGATGCCCCATTCCGCGAGCGTCTGCCCGAAATCCTCTGGCGTACGCTCGTATCCCCACTCCGCGGCCACATCGAAGATGCCGCCGACGCCTATGGTCGTGTTGACCGTGAAGCGCATGAGGGTCGAGCCCGCCCGTTCGAACTTTCCCTGGGCCGCGTTGTTCACGAGATTGAGCGGCTCTACGAAATTGCCGAGAACATTGGCAATTCTGAGGCGCACTTCATCCGGAAGGATGAATACGTAGGCCTCGGCGATCGGCTTCAACAGGAAGCGATCGATCGTCTGGTTGACCTCGAACATCGCCCGGTTGAAGTCTTCGAGCGGATCGTTCGCGTCGAAGGGATCCTGAGCGCGGCCTTCTGCGGCGACGCAGAGCAGAGCGCCGGCGAGCAGCAGGATCGCCAGAAGGCGCTGCGGGGCGGCGAATAGGCCGAGGGCTCGGCGCGGAGCGGGCTGTCGCGGAAGACTCTCGCTCATGCCGGCGGTCAGTCGTCCTCCTTCGCTGCGGCGAGCACGTCGTC
>JAPPNV010000329.1 GCA_028818565.1 Rhodospirillales bacterium
GCCGCACGCCGTACTGAATGTCGGTGCCGAGATAGACGGCCTGGTCGACGACGCCGGTGAGGCCGCGATCGCCGTCTTCCGCAGGAATGAGACTGAGCCGTTCCGGCCGGATCAGCACGTGCGCGGCGGCCCCGTCCTGCGGCGGCGTACCGGCGGCCTCGCAGGGAAACGCCGCGCCGTTGGGCAGGCGGCAGGAGCAGGCGCCGTCCGGCCCCCGCTGCACGGTCACGTCGAGGACGTTGGTCTCGCCGATGAAGTTCGCCACGAAGCGGTCGACGGGCGCCTCGTAAATCTCGTGCGGCGTCCCCACCTGCCGGATCTCGCCCGCCGACATCACGGCGATTCGGTCCGACATCGTCAGCGCTTCCTCCTGGTCGTGGGTGACGAACACGAAGGTGATGCCGGTTTCCTCCTGAATCTGCTTCAGCTCGATGCGCATCGCTTGGCGCAGCTTGAGGTCGAGCGCCGACAGCGGCTCGTCAAGCAGGAGCACCTTGGGCCGGGGCGCCATGGCGCGGGCGAGCGCCACCCGCTGCTGCTGCCCGCCGGAGAGCTGGGCCGGCCTGCGCGCCGCGAGGTCGCCCAGCTTCACCAGGTCCAGGATGCGCGCGGTCTGGTCCTCGATATCGGCCTTGCTCCAGCCGAGACGGCGCATGCCGAAGGCCACGTTCTCTGCCACCGTCATGTGCGGGAAGAGGGCGTAGTGCTGGAAGACGGTGTTGATCGGGCGCCGGTTGGGCGGCAGCGTCCCGATGTCCTCCCCGTAGAGGAGGATTTCGCCCTCGGTAATCTCCTCGAAGCCTGCGATCAGGCGGAGCAAGGTGGTCTTGCCGCAGCCGGACGGGCCTAACAGCGTGAAGAACTCGTTGTCCCGGATCGTCAGGCTCACGCCGGCGAGCGCGGTCACCGCGCCGAAGCGCTTGACCGCATCGCGCACGTCGATGGCGATGCTCTCCTCGGACAACGTGTGTCTCCCTCCGCCCGTGAATCCGCGCCTATTGGAGAGGGATGTTCGGCCCGGTCAACGTCCTGAGCTCGTAGTCGGGCTCGTCCACCGCAGAGAGTCCCACTCTGGATAACCAGTCCTCGGTGGAGAGCTCGAGTATTTCAGACTCCGGAGAAATGTTCTCGAACGCGCCGGACGGCAGGGTCACGTAAGGCGCGCAGGCAAGCGCACACCCCACGTGGTTCTTCGGAACGTAGGACGCCTTCCAGCCGATGTAGATTTTCTTGTAGCGCGCTCCCTGATTCTCGCCGCACAAGTAAGCCGCATAGGCGATTCTGTTCAGCCTGTTGTCGAGCTTGGTTCTCACGGTTTGCTCCTCGTCTCTCGCGAGGCGCATGATTCCCGTGTCCTCCATGAAGAGGCAGGCATGATTGTCGCGATCTTCGGCAATCGCGAAACCGAGCGCGCACCAGATCCACATGTTGCCGTCCGAGACCATGCTCGTGCGGTACTTTTCCGCGCAAACGACCATGGCGCCCTCCTGCGGGGGGAAATGCCGCTCGTCGGCAACGCCGAAGAGTTGCCGGGTCGCATCGCGCAGGGGAATCAGAGAATAAATCGGAATATTCTCGATGCGGCCTACGGGATAGGTTTTACCGATACGGGAATCGACCGCCAGATCGTAGCCCCAGATGGCCCCGTTAACGCCGCTGAACGACGACGCCTGCAACATGTTGACCTGGCCGATATAGGAATCGTTACACTCGGCGCGATCGTAGGACACGATTTGGGCCATGCCCTGATCCAAGTCCTCTTCGAACGGAAAACCGGGAAATTGTTCCAGGTTCACGGCGCCCGTGGATAGCAGGATGGTCGATATGTATGATCCTGGTTGACCCGTCGCCGTCGGCTCCTGATATCCCCCGCAGCTGCTCGCCGTCGTGTTCCGGCAATTCTGAACGATCTCTGCCAAGCGTGCGTCAGCCATCGTGTCGTTCCTTCAGGCCGTGAATCCGAGCGTCCTGCCGAGATCGGCAGCGGCTTCGGCCAATTTCTGCTTGATGCGGATGCGCTCCATGGGGCGGAAACGGTCCGCGAGCCCGGTGATGCCGACCGAATAGAGGACGTAGCCGCCGTTTACGCGGATCGGGTGGCCGTAGCTCAGCACGCCCGCATCGAGCTCGTTGTCGCAAACCGCCACGCCGTCTTCGCGGATCTGCGCGAGCTCGTCGCGGATGTCGGCTTCCTCGACCCTGGTCTTGTCCGTGAAACGCGTGCGCGGGCGCGACAGATAGCGCGCGACGAACGCCTCGTCCTGGAACGCCAGGATCGCCTTGCCGGATGCCGCAGCGTGCAGCGGCAGCTGCCGCCCCGGCTGCACGAAGGCGCGGTCCGAGCCCGAAGGCTGCTCCATCAACACGGATTCGGCGAAATCGCCGTTCAGCCGGGCCAGATGGGCGGTCTCGCCGAACTCGGCGACCAGTCCGTCGAGCACGGACCTGGCGAGGCCCGCATAGCCCGCTCGGTCCATGGTGGTGTGGAGCAGGGTCTGAAGGCGCGGCCCGGTCACGTAGCTCTTGGTGCCGGGCGCGCTACGCAACAGGTCGAGGTCGACGAGCCCGCGGATCAGGCGATGAGCCGTCCCCGGCTGCAGGTTCATCTCCCGCGCGATGTCGGTGAGCGTTATGCCGGTCCTGGCGCGTGCGACCGTCTCCAGCACCCGGATGTACCGGCCCAGCGGCTTGTCGTTGCTATCGGGCATGGCTCAGGGGGCCAGTTTGGTCAGGAGGCATTGCGCTGCTGCAACGCCGTGACCACGCGCTCCGGCGTGATCGGCATCTCGAACACGCGCACGCCGATGGCATCGGCGACGGCGTTGGCGATGGCCGGCGCCACGGCAGTCATGGCCGGCTCGCCGATGCCCTTGGCGCCGAAAGGCCCCACGCCGCTCCGGGATTCGAGGATGATGCACTCGACGTTCGGCATATCCATCGCAGTCGGCATCAGGTATTCGCTGAACGACGGCGTGACCAGGCGGCCTTCCTCGTAGAGCATCTCCTCGCTGAGTGCGTAGCCCTGGCCGTTCTGCGCGCCGCCCTGGATCTGGCCCTCGACCGCCGCCG
>JAPPNV010000242.1 GCA_028818565.1 Rhodospirillales bacterium
AGCAAGCCAGCAAGCGGATAACCATCTCCCCATCCCCCAAGACCCGAACGGTTACCGTGCCGTGGAGGCGGGGTGCCGACGCCGATCAATGCGTCCCGCATGACCTCGCCCTGTACTGGCCGAAGATCACTCGCCGATTGTGTAGCCGACGGAAAGTTCGATGACTCGGCGACTGACAGTCCGATGAGCCCCTCGACAAACGATTAAGAATTGGGGTCGAAGCCGAAGTGGCATGGAATCGGGACCGCGGGAACCGTGCAAGGCGCGTGCGGCGAGTCTTCGGGGCGTAACTCGGATTCCTACGCGTCCTTCGCGTCGAGGAAGTTGTCCTGTCGCTCGTCTGTGCCGCCACCGCGTCCGGTGCCAGAGGCGTCGAAGGCACCGCTGGCGCGGAGATCGTCGCCGCCGAGAAGAGGACCGTCGCAAATTCCGTTGAGGAGATCGGCTTGGCGAGGCTCAAGCGCCACCAGGCGACCGAGGACATGAAGCACGTTCATGAGCTCCGTCGTGTACTCGGCCAGCCAGCCCTCGGGTTGAATCTTTTCGAGCGGCGACGGCGGGCGCCGGTCACCGATGATCGGCCGGGAGCGGTCGAGTCGGCGGCAGCTGAACCACTGGATGAGCACCTGCTTGCCCGAGACCTCGTAGTCCCACACTGCTTGCGGCACGTTGTCGACGTAGCCGTTGCCGATCCTCAGGCGGTGTGCCGCGGCATCGTACTCGATGCGGTCGGGGAAGCGGTCAGGATCGGGCGGAATCGCGCCCGCCCTCGATATTACGGGGCGCTCCCCCGCCGGCATGCGCGGCGCACCGTTGGGCCGTCCAGCGACGGGATCGGCAAAGCGCTCGCCGAAGCAGTGGAGCCAGATCACCTCGCGCCCGATGTCGACAGCCTCGGCGAACAGCGTAGTCTCGGCGGTCATCGGGAAGTGCAAGCCCGGCTGGACGAGATCGGATCGGAACCGGGCCGTGTACGCGGGATGAGCCACGCTGGCCGCAAAGTAGGCCATCAAGTCAGGTGCGGTGACCGTGAGGCCCAGAGCTTCGCCCATCTCGCTAAGCAGGCTCGTCTTGAGGTTCGGCACTTGAGCCCGGCGGTCAGCCCAGAGAGGAAATATGCGACCCCCGCGTCCGTGGTAGTAGTCCAAATCGGGTATCGCCGCCGAGAACGTCACGGCAGGCCCCGTGGTAGGTGCGTGTGCTCGCAGCGCCGTCAAGTAGATCTGCTGGTCCGAGTAACTCTCCCAAAGCGTCGGGTTTGGTCGGTTAATGATCCGCCCGTCCGGAATGATCCACTGACGATCGAAAGAGCGGTGGCCATACCGAACAGGCCGGATGAGCGAGCCCTTGTCCTTTGCGACTGTGCCCGCGCGGAACTCATGGCCGTAGAGCCCCTTTCGTAGAATCTTGTTGAGGTGCTTGTCTCCGGGTTTCCCGTCCACGAGATGTGGGTGAAACAGCACGTCCTTCCTCGCGGGATCGGCCTCCGCCTGAAGCGCCTCCCACCGACGCTCGAGAGAGGCGCGGTCGGGAGCGATAACCCAGGTTCGCCCCGGCATGACCCCCGAGCCATCGTAAGTGAACAGATCCTCAAGCGGCGCGAAGTCGGCCCACGCCCCAGTGGCCCTGGGGAAGAACGAGGCACGGGATTCGGAAGAGCACTCTGTCCACCCACTGTCGTCGAGCCCAATCGTGCCGAGCGCCCTGAACTTGTCGTCTCGATGCCCCACAGGCAGAGCGCGGTATCGGACTCGCGCCGGACCAGACGACCCTTCGTCTGTGTTTCGCAGCGCCATGACGATACACACGGGCTGCTGCACGCCCTGGAAAATACGCGTGCGCACCGCCGGCTGGTGGCCTTCGGGCGAGCAGTCGATCACCCAGATCTCGTCGGCGTCGCTCCGCAAGTCGGCGCGCATCTTCTGGAAGCCGGGCCCGTTGAGGAAGCCCGCAACGGTGATAAACGAGACGATACCCTTCCTGTCCGCCGTACGCCCTTCGATCCGCGACGGGTCCCCGTCCCCGAACACCTTCCAAGTCGCCCATCGCCAGAAATAGACATAGAGGTTGCGCAGGTGCTTGGCGTGCGCGCCGGCATTCCACTCGGTAGGCGGCATCCATTGGCCGAGCGGCCCATTGATCTTGGTGCCCTTGGTAGCGCCCTCGATCCAACCGCCCAGGCCCTTCGCCTTCTCCTTGTAAGGCGGGTTGCCGATGACGACGGTGATTTTCTCCTGCCGCTTGATCTCGTTCGCCCGTCTGCGGGACTCGCCAAGGGGCATGAGGATCTGCGGGATGTACTCCTCCTCGGCGTAGGGGTTGCCGAGCGTGTCGGTGACGAACAGCCGCATCGAAGGCGTCGCTCTCGGGTCGTCTAGAAGTGAATGCAGCTCGGCGAGGATGCGCAATTGCGCCACCGCGAACGGTCCGAACTGAATCTCGAACCCGATGAGGCGGTACAGCGACGCCTCGACGACGCCGGGTATCGCTCCGGGACCCTGATCGGCCTCAGTCACCTCTGCGATGCGCCGGAGAACGCCGAGCAGGAACGTACCGGTCCCGGTGGCCGGATCGGCAACCGTCACGTCTGCGGAAGCGAGCCCTTCCGACAAACCGAATCTTTCGTCGGACCGCAATGCTTCATCGACCAACCGGACCATGGCGCGAACCACCTCCGGCGGGGTGTAGTAGGAACCCGTCTTCTTTCGCAGTTCGTTGTCGTAAACGCTCAGAAACTCCTCGTAGAAGTAGAGCCAAGCCTCCGGCTCGCCCTTGCTGACAGCAGGCCAATGGACAGCGTCAAGGACGCGCGTGAGCGTGGCGAGCGATGTCTTCAGCGTTGCCTGGCTGTCGGCATCGTCGGTGAGCAGGCGAAGCGCCGTACCGATCAGAGTGTTGGTCTGGCGCAGTTCGTGAGCGACCCGGTCCAGTCCATCGGCGAGCGCGATGTCCCGCGCCCGTGCCATCAGGAGACCGAACGTCACCGCTTGCGCATAGCCATCCGCGAACGCGTAAGCGGCTAAAGCACGACGTTTCGCCCGCGCCTTGATTTCGTCCGCCCTC
>JAPPNV010000263.1 GCA_028818565.1 Rhodospirillales bacterium
GTTCTCCTCGCGCGGCCCCGCCTTCGCCGCGGTCGAGCGCCTCAAGGCCGAGGGACTCTCCACGGTCGAGGCCATCGACAGGCTGGCCGACGGCGCTCATCGCGCTGGCGGCGGGTCGACCGGAGGCGACCCCCGCCGCGCCGGCAACGAAACCGGCAACCGCGCGGAACGGGGCGGCGGAAACCGCGCCGCTTCCGAGCGCGACATCGAACACGCGGACGACAAGGGAGCAGACGAATGAACGAACGACCCGTGGAAGACCGGCGGCAGACCGCCGCCGCTGTCGGGAATGCCGGCGGACGCCTCGCCTGGCCGGGCGATCCGGAAGGGATCACGGCGGCCGATATCGACTTCGAGGCGCTGGCGCACGTGCTGGCCAACACCTGCCGCTTCGGCGGTCGCACCCGGCAGTACCACTCGCTGGCGGCGCACGCCGTGATCGCGAGCGAAGAGGTCGAAGTGCTCGACGGGCTCGGCGCCGGCGAGCGGCGGGAGCTGGCGCTGTACGCGCTGATCGCGGACGCGCCGTCGGCGTGGCTGCCGGGCGAGCCGTCTTCTTCCCAGCGGACGGCGAAGCTCGCGGCGGGTATCGAGCGCGCGGTGCGCGAGGCGGCGGGCCTCGATCCGGTACTCGAAGAGGACAGCGCTGAGCTGCTGCGCTTCGTCTTCCGCATGACGGCGGCGGCGGAGCGGCGCGACCTCGCCGACGCCGATGTCGGCCCCGGCACCGCGTTCCCGCCGCTGAGACGGCGCATCCGCACGGTGGGACCCGGCCGGGCCGCAAAGCTCTGGCTCTCCCGCTTCCGGGCGCTCGAGGGTCCGCCCCGGAGCGATCGCGCAGAGGCAGCACGACCCGAAGAGAAGGAGAACGACGATGCCGCGGGCATGCAGGCGGAACGGGATGCGGAGGAATCGGACCATGGCGAGGCGCGGCAGGCGGCGTGAGCGCCGGGGGCAGGGTCGCCCGCCGGACATCAGGGTGGTGCGGGACGCCGAGGAGGTGTTCCGTGCGGCGATCCTGGCGGGCGTCTTGTCCGCCGAGCGCTCGAAGCGGAACTGGGCGGGCCACTACCTCTACATGTTCCATGACGAGGACGGCACCGCCTGGTTCAAGCACCGCGACACAAGGGCCTACGTGTCGATGACCGCGCGGCAGAACGCCGCGGGACACTCCTGCCGGGGACACTCGTGCCAGGGACACTCGTGCCAAGGATACGCGCCGTGAGCGAATCCCGCGTGGTCCTCTCGGCCGTCCTGCTGGCGGCGGGCGTCGCGGCGGCAGTTGCGGCCGGCGTGACGCGAATGGCGACAGAAAACGGCCCGCACATCGCGAGCGTCCGTATCGCCGAGCTCGCGGCGGAGCACGCGGAGAGGGCCGCGCAGGGGGGTGGGTCGGCCGACGAGATCCGGGCCTCGACCCGCGCCTGGGCGGCGGCGCTGGAGCGGGCGCTCGGCGAGATCGCCGAACGCCGGCGCATGGTGCTGCTGCCCTCCCGCGCGGTCGCGGCGGGTGCGCCGGACCTGACCGGCCTGGTCCGCTCGATGGTCGAGGACACCATTGCCGGCAACCCTCGGGCCGCAGACCCTCGAGCCGCAGGCAGGTTGAAGTACGCGCCCTCCGGCAGGGAGGACCGGCCGTGACGCCCCCGCGGATCGTTGTCCGGGGCAGGCGGACGATCCGTGGGCGCGCGGACCCCTTACCTCAAGACGGTGCGCGGCCTGCCGGGCGCGATCGTGTCCGTGGACACTCGTGCCGGAGACACTCGTGCCGGAGACACGGACCGAACGGTGCGGATCGACGGTGTGCCGGTCGCGCGCGCGAAGAGCCACGCTCTCGACGGGCGGCCGCTCGAAGCGATCCGGCCGGGCGCGATTCCCGACGGCCATTACTACCTGCACGCCGATCATCGCGACAGCCACGACAGCCGCTACGCGGAGATCGGGCCGGTGCCCCGGGAGCGCATCCTGGGACGGGCGGTAGCGCTTCCCGACCTCCCCTGGCTCGGGCTCGAAGGTCCGCTGGTGGGGCCGGAGGATATCGCTCGGGCGGAGGCACTCGTGCCGGAGACACTTGATCCGGTGTCGCGGCGATGACGCGCCTCCCGACAATCCGTTTCTCCGGCCCGAGGGTCTCCGGCCCGAGGGTCTCCGGCCCGAGGGTCCTCGCGGCCGTCTGCCTCGTGGGGATGGCGGTTGCGCTGATCGTGTTCCCGCTTTCTGGCACGAGTGTCTCCGGCACGAGTGTCTCTGCGAAGGACCTCGGCGTGCGCGGCGCGACCTGGCCGGTCGCCGAGCCCGATCTTCTCGCGGAGATCGAGGCGCGGCTTGCGGAGATGCCGCGTTCCGGCGAGCTGGCCCGCTTCGAGACGGAGGCGCGCGAGCGGGCGCGGAGGCGGCTGGAGGAGCCGGACCCGGTTCCCGGCATTGCGCCCGCGCGAGAGGCGCGCTCGCGGACCTTCGACCCCGCGATCGAGGTCGCCCGCGACATCCGGGCAGCAGACGGCACGCTGATCGCCGCCGCCGGAACCCGGATCGACCCGTTCGCCTACTCCCCGCTCACCCGAGACCTGCTGTTCGTTGACGGAAGGCGCGACGCGGAAATCGCCTGGGCGCTGGCGCATGCGCGTCCCGCAAAGATCGTGCTGCTGGCGGGACGTCCGCTCGATCTCTCGCTGCGCCACGGGCGCCCGTTCTTCTTCGACCAGGGCGGGCGGCTCGCCGCGCGGTTCGGCATCGCGGCCACGCCCTCGCTGGTAACCCGCGACGACACTCGTGCCGGTGGCGCCCATCTGCGGATTACCGAGATCCCCCTCGACGACGAAATCGGACGGGACCCCGCGAGCGGCGAAGGAAGGAGGCCCGTGCGATGAAGTCCCTCCGTTTGCTCCTGTTGGCGGTCGCGCTCCTCGTCCTCCTGTCGGGCGGGACCGCGCTGGCCGGGACCTGCACCGGGCGGTTCGTCAACCCGATCGCGGACGTCTGCTGGGAGTGCCTGTTCCCGATCTCGATC
>JAPPNV010000339.1 GCA_028818565.1 Rhodospirillales bacterium
GGCGTCAACGTTCTCCTTTACGGCCCGCCCGGGACCGGCAAGACGGAGTTCTGCAAGGTGCTGGCCGAGCAGCTCGGCGCGACCCTCTACAGCGTCGGCGAGGCCGACGACGACGGCGACGAGCCCAGTCGCAGCGAGCGGCTGCAGGACCTCCGCCTCGCCCAGCGTCTTCTCAAGCGGAACAGCGCCTCGTTGCTGCTGTTCGACGAAATGGAGGACCTACTGTGGGATTCCGCCGGTGGCGGTGTGTTCCTCTTTGGGCAGCCGCTCTTCGCCGGCACCCGCGGCGGCAGCTCCAAGGTATACATGCACCGCCTGCTGGAACGTGCGCCAGCGCCGACACTCTGGACGATGAACGATGCCCGTCCAGTCAGCCGCGCGTTGCTGCGGCGTATGATGTTCGCGCTTGAGCTGCGCCCACCCACTGCGGCGGTCAGGGCACGGATTTGGACCCGGCAACTCGAGCATCACGGCATCGAGGCCGGACCGGACGAGGCGCACGCGCTTGCACGTGAGTTTGCTGCGACCCCCGGCGTGGCGGCCGGTGCCACCGCCGCGGCCAGGATCGGCGGCGGCGGCATCGAGACGGTGCGGCGTGGGGTGCGCGAACTCTCGCGGGTGCTCTCTTGCGAGGCGCCGTCGCAGGGATCGCCGCCGCTCTTCGACCCCGCGCTGATCCGGGCGGATATCGACCCTGTCGCGCTCGCGGATAGGCTCGTCGCCGGCGGGAGCCCACGCTTCTCGCTTTGCCTTCAGGGGCCGCCTGGCACCGGCAAGAGCGCCTTCGTCCGCTACCTCGCGGAGCGCATGGGACTCGAAGTGATGCAGAAGCGCGCCTCCGACCTGATGTCGATGTGGGTCGGGGAGACGGAGAAGGAAATCGCCGCCGCCTTCGCCGAGGCGCGGGACACCGGCTCCTTCCTGGTCTTCGACGAGGCCGATTCGCTGCTCGCCGACCGCCGCTTCGCCCGGCGGAGCTGGGAGGTCAGCCAGGTAAACGAAATGCTGACCTGGATGGAAAGCCATCCGCTTCCCTTCGCCTGCACCACCAACTTTGCCGAGCACCTGGATGCGGCAACCCTCAGGCGCTTCGTGTTCAAGGTGGCGCTCGACTACCTCTCGGCGGAGCAGTTGGAGACGGCGTTCCGGGCGTATTTCGGGGTGGCGCCGCCGGCGCAGGCCGCGGAGCTCACCGCGCTGACGCCGGGCGATTTCGCGGTGGTGCGCAGGAAAGCCGAACTCCTCGGCAGGCTGGAGGAGCCGGACACGCTGGCGGTCATGCTGAGCGCGGAGTGCGCCGCCAAGCCGGACAGGCCCCGGCCTGTCGGCTTCAGGCCTTCAAAATAGCGGCGCAACCCGCCCCGTCTACCGCATCTTCCTGCCGCCCGCTAGGCTGGAAGGCGCGGAACCGGCGGGGCCGAAAGGAGAAGCCTGGTGCGCTACGAACGTCTGAAGGACATCGTCACGCTGGCGATCCGCATGCAGGGCCTGCGCGCCGGCATGACTCTCGACGACATCCGGGCGGAATTCGGTGTCAGCCGGCGCACCGCCGAGCGTATGCGCGACGCGGTCGAGTGGGCCTTCGGTCCGCTGGAGCTGATCGAGAGCGGCGACAATAGGCGCCACTGGCGGCTCGGGTCCGACGCACTGCGCCGCCTCGCCAGGATATCGGCCACCGAGCTGTCGGATCTCGCGGCCGCGGCAGACACCCTGGACGCCACCGGGTTCGGAGAGCGCGCTTCAGCGCTGCGGGAGCTGGACACCAGGCTGCGGGCCACGCTGCACAGCGACTCGCTGGCACGCATCGAGACCGACATCGAGGTCCTGGCCCAGGCCGAGGGGCTCGCCACGCGTCCCGGTCCCAGGCCGCAACTCGACAGGGATCTGCTTGACAGTCTCCGCGAGGCCATCGCGACCAGCCGCATCGTCGAGCTCCGCTATCTGTCCCAGTCCACGGGCCGGCGCAGCCGCCAGCGGATCGAGCCCTATGGCCTCCTCTACGGCAACCGCGCCTTCCTGGTCGGCCGGACGGACTGGACCGGCGACATGCGGCTGTGGCGTCTCGCGAACATGAGCGAGCCGTGCGTGACCGGCGAGACCTTCACGCGCGACCCGGAATTCGATCTGGAGGCCTATGCGCGGCGTTCCTTCGGAACCTTTCAGGAGGAGCCGGTGGACGTGGTGCTGCGCTTCGCCGCCGGGGCGAAACGAGACGCATCCGGGTTCCTCTTCCATCCAGGTCAATCCATCGAGGAGAACGCGGACGGCACGCTCACCGTCCGCTTCACCGCCGGCGGCGTTGACGAGATGTGCTGGCACCTCGTCACCTGGGGGGAGAGCGTCAAGGTGGAAGAACCCGACCGCCTCCGCCAACGCCTCGCCGACATGTGCGCCGCGCTGGTCGCGCATCATGGACCCCAATAGCAGGAGGACTCACCATGGCCTGGCAAGGATCGCTGGACGGCCTTTGCGGTCCCTACGCGATCGTCAACGCCTATCATCTGTGCGGTATCGACGAGGATTGGCTGGGCAAGGACATCTTCAAGATCACGTGTTCGGCGATCGACGACTGGCCAAAGACGCTGTGGAAAGGAACCACGTTCGAGCAGATTAGAACGATGCTCAGGGTCTGCCAGAAAGCGCTGAAGAAGGCATACAAGGAAGCGGACTGCGAGTATCCGATTGAAATCGAGTATCCCTTCCGTAGGAACCCGCCGAGCTCCGGGAAGCAACTCCGGAAGCGGCTGCACCAAGTATTTTCCCGCGACGACGTGATTTGCGGAATCGTCGGGATGGAAAAGCCCGCCGCCCACTGGTTCTCCTTCGTGAAGCACAAGGAGGCGCTGATCGTCTTCGACTCGTCTCCCCCCGGCGACAGTGAAATGCGCCGCATCGGGTTGGACGATCTGCATGTCCGGCGAGGCAGGAAGAAGGAACTGGTTCTTAACCCCAGAGAGCTGATCGTATTCCGGGAGAAATGATCATGCCGGCGCAGCTTGTGCATCGATCG
>JAPPNV010000278.1 GCA_028818565.1 Rhodospirillales bacterium
GAATCGCCCACCAGGATCGCGGTCGCCTCGTCGAAGGCGATATGGCAGGTCGGCTTGCCGCGCCGCAGGTCGTCGTCGTCCATCGCGGGCAAGTCGTCGTGGACCAGGGAGTACGTGTGCACCATCTCGATGGCGGCGGCGGTATTGACGGACCAGGCGCGCGGCACCTCGAAGAGGTTGGCGCCCGAGAGGACGAGGAAGGGCCTGAGCCGCTTGCCGCCGGCGAAGAGGGAGTAGCGCATCGCTTCCAGGAGACGCCCGTCGGCACCGTCAGGCGCGGGAACCAGCGATTCGAGGGCTTCGTCTACGGCCTCCGCGGCATCGCGGAGCGCATCATCCATTGACCTCACCCGGCGCCCTCAGCCGGTCTCGAACGGCTCCGTGCGAACGGCGCCGGCCGCATCGCTGTCGATCTTCTCGACACGGAGCTCGGCCTGCCTGAGCTTCTCTTCGCAGAACGTCTTCAGCTTGACGCCACGCTCATACGCCGCGATGGCCGCTTCGAGGCCTGTCTCGCCGGCTTCCAGCTCGTGCACGATCCCTTCGAGCTCGCGCATCGCGCTCTCGAAGGTCTGCGCCTCGCCGTCCTTCTCGCCGCCCTGTCCCATGGAACGAGTCTAGGGTGTGCCCCAATGCGCGGCAAGCCGCAGGCTCTGCGGCGCTCCGGCTAGCCGGCGATGCTGGGACGGGCGGAGACCTCGGCGTGCCAGCTCCGGGCGTTTGTGTGATCCTCCGGCAGCCCGACCTTGGCCCCCTTGGTCGCGAAGTCAACGATGCAGAGCGCGGTGATGTCGGCGACGCTGAAGCGGGAGCCTGCGATGAAGCGATTGTCGGCAAGCTGACGCTCGATGCGGCCGTAGAAGCGGGCGAGCCGCTTCCTACCGCGCTCGACCAGGGCCGGGATCTGCTCGATCGGCTCGGCAAAGCCCGGCAGGCCGCGGCCGGCGAAGGCAGGCGTGGAATTGCGAAACACCTCGGCCACGCCGGCGAAGCCTTCGGTCTCGGCGCGGCGCTCCCACATGTCGACCATCGCGCGGTCCCGCCGGTTCACGCCGAAGAGCGGCGGCGCCGGATACGCCTCCTCCAGATAGCGGCAGATCGCCATCGCCTCGCCGATCTGCGTGCCGTCGTCGAGCTCCAGCATCGGCACGATGCGGCCGTCGTAGCGGGCGAGGTAGTCGTCGGTGAGCTGAGCGCCCCCGCCGGCCTCCGCCACCGGGATCTCGATACCCTTCTCCGCCATGTAGATCAGCACCCGGCGCGGATTGGGCGCAGCCCCCCAGCTGTAAAGCTTCATCGTCGCTCCTCCTCGGCGCGTCCTGCGGCGCCTCACTCCTCGATCGCGGGCCGTCTGCTCTGCCAGGGCCGGGTCGCGGCCTCAAAGGCGGCGGCTGCACGGAAGACGCCGTAGTCGTCGTAGGGCCGCCCCACGATCTGCATCCCTATCGGTACGCCGCAAGAAGAGAACCCGGTCGGCACGCTCATCACCGGGCACTGGCTCACCTGATTGAAGCCGTAGGTCGCGATCCAGCCGCCGTAAGCCGAGACCCGCACCCCGTTGATCCGATAATCCGGGTCCGCATTGTCATGGTCGGCCTTGACTGCCGGCACCGTATTCGTGGGGCAGATCAAGATGTCGTGGGACTTGAGGATCGGCTGCAGCTGCTGCCACATCCGGCCGCGCGCACCGTAACACTGGTAGAGGCGGGCGGCGCTGAGCCCGAGGCCCCGCTCCACCAGCTTCACGACGAAGGGATCCATCTCGTACTGCCAGCGGGGCAGGTACTGGCCGACGAGGCCCGCGAAGATGCCTTCCCACCAGGTCACGCAGATGTCGAGGGCGCCGTAGTCCCAGCCCAGCTCGACCTCCTCCACCTCGCAGCCGAGCTCGCGGAAGTGGGCCGCCGCGCGCCGCGTCGCCTCCTCCACCTCCGGATCGACCTGGAGGTAGCCCAGGTCCATGCTGAGGGCGACCTTGAAGCCGCGAATTCCCTCGTAGGCAGCCGGCAGCCGGACCCGGCCCGGCAGGGAGCGGTGGTCCTCCGGGTGCGGGCCGGACATGACGTTCTGCATCAGCGCGGCATCGGCAACGCTGCGGACGATCGGGCCGTAGTGCAGGATGGTCTCGAAGGGATGGTCGCGGTCCAGCGGATTGCGGCCGAAGGGCGGCTTGTAGCCGAAGAGGCCGCAGGCCGCAGCCGGGATGCGGATGGAGCCGCCGCCGTCGGTGCCGTCGGCGAGCGTCGCCATGCCGGCGGCGACCACGGCGCCTGCGCCGCCGGAGGAGCCGCCGGGCGTGTAGTCCAGATTCCACGGGTTGCGCGTGACGCCCCAGAGCGGGCTGTGGGTCGCGCCGGAATGGGCGAACTCGGGGGTCGTGCTGCGCATGTGCATGATGGCGCCCGCACGCAGCAGCCGGTCCACCGTGGGTGAGGTGTAGTCCGGCCGGAAGTCCTCGAAGATCTTCGAGCCGAGAGTGGTAATCTCGCCCTTGACCGTGTGGAAGTCCTTGATCGCGACCGGCACGCCTTCCAGCGCGCGCAGCCGGCCGTCGGTCTTCCCGTACTTCGCCTCGGCCTTCTTCGCCTGCTCGCGCGCCCGGTCGAAGTAGTCGTAAGTGATGGCGTTGAGCTTGGGATTGACCGCCTGCGTGCGCGCGATCTGCGCGTCCAGCAGCTCGACGGGCGAGAGCGTGCGCGCCTTGAAGCGCTCCAGCGTCTCGCTCGCCGAGAGGTAGCAAAGCTCCAGGTCCGCCGATGCCAAGACTCACCTCCTGCCGCAGTACCGCCGCACGCCGTCCTCGACTATGTGGCTCCGCCGCTCACGCGCGTTACACGACCCTTCCAGCCACCAGCGCCGCGCAGACCATGACCCTGGTGAGAAATGCGGGCTAAATCGCGGGGCGCTTGCTCTGCCAGGGCTGGGTTGCGCCCTCGAAGGCGGCGGCCGCGCGGAACACGGAGTGATCGTCGTAGGGCCGGC
>JAPPNV010000092.1 GCA_028818565.1 Rhodospirillales bacterium
GCGAGGTCGGGCACGATGCACTCGACCTCGACGATGTTCCGCTCTCTGAGCCAGGCCTCGATCGCCCGGTGACCGTCGCTCATGCGTCCTCTCCGGGCCTCATATTGGTACGCGAACAGATGAATTCTACCGCTCGCCGCGGTTGCCGAAGAGCATGGTGACGTTGATGCGCCGGTTCTCGTAGCCGGTACGGAAGTCGAGATCGTCAGTCCGGTGGAAGAGATCGGAATCGAAGATCACCACGCGGTTTCGCCGGTAGGGTACCGTCACAGGCTCGTCGCCGACTTCCTCCAGGAACTGCGCCATGCGGGCGCTGTCGGCATTGTAGGTGCGAAAGGCCCAGTCCGATGGCGCGTGGGCCTTGTGGACCACCAGCCCGCCGGAGGCCGGATCGCGGTTGGCTTCGTCGGGAGTTATCCAGAAGTTGACGTTGACCGCGGCGAAGTCGGCGTGGGTGGCGATTCCCTGCAGCCTGGAATCGTACTTGTAGGCCCAGAGCTGTTCCAGCCGATGGGGGCCAAAAATGCCGGGGAGCCGGGCGCGCAGCTCGTCTGCGATCTGGAGTGCAAGCGCGGTGCCGAAGCCATCCACCAGATAGGCGCCGAGGTAGCCCCGCTTTACCTGATACCAGACCGTGGCTTCCAGGCAGAAGCGCCACAGCCGCTCCAGCGCATCCGCGGTCAGGAAGTCGTCGACCACCACGAGGTTGGGCGCGCTCTCGCGATAGGCGTGCTCGATTTCGTCCGCATCCAGGTCCGGATTGACGGCGCCGTCGGCTGCGGCCGGGGCCTCGGGGAGGTACAGTGGGCGGTTATAGGCGGTGGCGATACGGCGCCACTCTCGATCGGAGAGCGCGACCGGTTGGTCCGGCGGTGCATCGGGAGGCAACGCGGCGAGAATCTGCTCGTAAGTGTCGGCGACCTTGCCGAACGACGGATCGATGCGGCCGTCGCTGCAGAGCCGGCGAATTTGCTCGGCATCGTGCTGGAGCTTGAACGGGGCGACCGGGACTGCTGGCCGGTCGTCCCGCTGGGTTGGCAGGGCAGGCGGCAGCAGCGGGCCGTGGCGGCGCTCCGCCGCGCGGCCGAAGCAGGCGAGCGCGGCTGCAGCATCGCCACGGGCCACGTGAACCATGCCGAGATTGGCGCGGTAGGTCGTGTTCTCCGGCTTCAGCTCGAGCGCGCGCTCAAGGCATGCGACCGCCTCGTCTTCACGGCCCAGGCGCTTGAGGGCGTTGCCGAGATTGGCGTGCGCCGCCGCGTGCGCGGTATCGAGGGCGATGGCCTCGCGATAGGCGGCCTCCCCCTCCTCCACCCGGTGGAGGTCCTGCAGCACGTTGCCTAGGTTGGCGTGGGCTGCCGCGAGCTGCGGGTCGAGGGCGATGGCACGGCGAAGGCTCGCCTCGGCCTCCTCCAGCGCACCGACCGCTTGCAACGCATTGCCGAGATCGGAGTGCGCGCTCGCTGCGCCCTCGTTGAGCGCGACCGCCTGCCGCAGCGCCGCCACTGCGTCCTCCGCCCGGCCGGTCTCCAGCAGCGCGAGGCCCAACTCCGATTGCGCCGATCCGTGATCGGGGCGGATCGCCAGCGCCCTCTCGAACCACTCGACCGCATCGGCTTGCCTGCCCGCGGCGCGCAGCGCGTGACCGAAGTTGTAACGAATATCGGCATTGCCCTTGTCGAAGGCGGCGGCGCGGCGGTAATGCGCCTCGGCCTCGTCGAAGCGGCCCAGGCCGTTGAAGACGTTGGCGAGATCGTTCAGGAAGCCGGCGTTGCGCGGCGCCCGGCGCGCGGCCTTGGTCAGCAGCGGCAGCGCCTCCTCGAGCCTGCCAGCCTGGGCTTGAAGCACACCAAAGAGGTGCAGCGCGTCCGCATGGCCGGGACTCTGGCTCAAGGCCCGCTGGTAGAGCGCCGCCGCCGCCTCCAAGCGGCCCGCGCGATGATGGGCGAGCGCAGCGCGAAGCATGTCGTCGACAGGGCCGCCGGCGGCCTGCCCCTTGGCTCGTCGTCGCTCGCGGCGCGCCATCACATCTTCATGAGAGTTGAAACTTCCGCGCCCGCCGCCGGGCGAGCACCTATCCCGCTGCGTTCAGGGCGAGCCCCGATTCGGCATCGAAGAGCGTGATGCGGTTCGCACGAAGAGCGAGTCCCACCTGGGCGCCGATGGAGACCGGCTCGTGCACGTCCATGCTCGCCGCCACGTACTCGCGGTTGACCAGCAGGCCGTTCGCGCCATCGAGCGAGATAAACGCGATGATGACGCCGCCGTAGGATTCGGTGAACTCGATGGTCCCGTCGATGACGCCTTCGCCCGGCGGATGCAGGATCACGTCCTCGGGCCGGACACCAAGGACGACGGAGCCGCTGCCCTCGGCGCCGGCGCCCTCCAGTGTGCGACCGGCGACCGTGACGCTGCCCTGACTGAGCTCACCCTGCAGGAAGTTGATGCCCGGGCTGCCGATGAAGTCGGCGACGAACATGTTGGCCGGTCGCTCGTAGATCGTCACCGGATCGGCCACCTGCTGAACCTCGCCCTTGTTGAGCACGGCCACGCGGTCCGAGAGGATCAGCGCCTCGGCCTGGTCGTGGGTCACGTAGATCGTCGTCACCTTGTAGGCCTGATGCAGGCGCTTGAGCTCGGTCCGCATGTGCTCGCGCAGCTTGAGGTCGAGGTTGGAAAGTGGCTCGTCCATCAGGTAGCAGGCGGGGCTTCGCACCATGGCGCGGCCGAGGGCGACACGCTGGCGCTCGCCGCCGGAGAGCTTGGCCGGCTTGCGGTCGAGCAGCGTCTCGATGTTGAGCAGCTCCGCCGTCTCGCGCGCCTTCTGCACCGCCTCGGCCTTGGACATGCCGGCAACGGTGAGGCCGAGCGTCATGTTCTGCAGCGCGGTCATGTGGGGATAGAGCGCGTAGGTCTGGAAGACCATCGCCACGTCGCGGTCGCCCGGATTGACGTTGGTGA